>NZ_JBWKQZ010000011.1:0-206052 GCF_059419025.1 Cupriavidus sp. GW821-FHT07C08 | reverse complement strand
CCTTTCGAAAAACGGGTTATCCGAATCCTCGTTTTACTCCAGGGGCTTACTTGGGCCAGCCCTTCCATAGTATCTAAAGCCGATCGCCGGCGACGCGGCATCACGCAGCTTCACGATGCCGCATCACGTCGGGCATCGAGCGATGCGCCTCATGCCCATCGCTGAGGACAGGCCATGCCGCGCTCTCAACTCCCAACGGCCCGCCGCCGATATCCAGTCATGAGCCCTGCCGTCCGCCATCCGCCGCGGCCGCAGGCAGACGACAACGACGGCGGCAAACACCACACGCACGGCACGGAAGCGAAGCATGAGCAGTTCCATGAGGGACATCGACGAACGGACCAACCTCACCAACAACAACCAGTTCGAACTGCTGCTGTTCCGGCTTGGCGATGCCGAGCACTCCGGCCAGACGGAGCTGTTCGGGATCAATGTCTTCAAGGTGCGCGAGATCCTGGTGATGCCGCGCGTGACGACCGTGGTGGGGGCCGACCCGTCGATCCTGGGCATGGCGGATATCCGCGGCCAGGTGATTCCGGTGATCGACCTGCCCAGGCTGGTCGGGTGCAAGCCGCGCAGCGGCCTGGGCATCCTGCTGGTGACGGAATATGCGCGTTCGAAGCAGGGCTTTGCAGTGGAGGCAGTGGAGGAAATCGTGCGCCTGGAGTGGAACCAGGTGCATTCGGCCGAGGCCAGCGTGCGGACCGGCCACGTCACCAGCATCGCCAAGCTGGACGGGGACACCGCGGGGGGCACGGACCCGTCGCGGCTGGTGCAGGTGCTGGACGTTGAGCAGATCCTGCGCGATGTGCTGCCGACGCGGCAGCCGGACGTGGACCCGGGCACGGTCGGCCCGCAGCTGAGCCTGCGCCCGGGCGCCAAGGTCATTGCCGCCGACGATTCGGCACTGGCGCGCGGCCTGATCGAACAGGGGCTGAAGGCGCTGGGCGCGCCGGTGGTGATGACCAAGTCCGGCAAGGAGGCGTGGGAGCTGCTTGACCGCATCGCCGCCGAGGCGGCCAGCCATGGCAAGTCGGTGCAGGATGAGGTGGCACTGGTGCTGACCGACCTGGAGATGCCGGAGATGGACGGTTTCACCTTGACCCGCAAGATCAAGGCGGACAGCCGGCTGAAGTCGCTGCCGGTGGTGATTCACTCGTCACTGTCGGGAGAGGCCAGCGAGGAGCATGTGCGCAAGGTGGGCGCGGACGCCTATGTGGCGAAGTTCGTGGCCAAGGAACTGGCTGACACCATCCGCGAGGTGCTGACGCGCTGAGCGCCTGCTGGCGGAAGAATCGCAACAGGCACAAAATTCAAACGCCCGCAACCATTCCCGTACCCCGGCCGGTTGCCTATAAAACGGGCACTCCAGTGAGTTCCAGCGCCGGCGCGCCCTTTGCGGTTGTCAAGAGGGGGGATATCCACTGAAGCTGTGGATAGTTCCTGTGGACAAGTCGGGCCTCCCGGCCGTGACTGACCGGAAGGCCCGGCGGCGGCCGGCGTGACCTCCACGCCTGGCCGCACTCCCCTGGTGCTGGCGCTCCTCGCTCCCCCTTATTTGGGTTGCTCCACCGTGCGCAGGTAGGGCTTCAGGGTCTTGAAGCCCTGCGGGTACTTCTTCCTTGCATCTTCGTCCGAAACCGATGTCGGGATGATGACATCCTCGCCCGGTTTCCAGTTCACTGGCGTGGCCACCGTGTGCTTGGCATTGAGCTGCAGCGAATCGAGCAGGCGCAGCACCTCGTCGAAATTGCGCCCGGCGCTCATCGGGTACACCAGCATTGCCTTGACCTTCTTGTCCGGGCCGATGATGAACACCGAGCGGATGGTGGCGTTGTCCACCGCGGTGCGCGGGCCGCTGCCGCTGGCCTCGGGGTGGATCATGTCGTAGAGCTTGGCCACGGTCAGGTCGGCATCGCCGATCATCGGATAGTTGATCGCATGGCCTTGCGTTTCCTCGATGTCCTTGGCCCAGCGCTGGTGGTCGCCGACCGGGTCGATGCTCAGGCCGATGATCTTGGTATTGCGCTTGTCGAACTCGGGCTTGAGCCCGGCCATATAGCCCAGTTCGGTGGTGCACACCGGCGTGAAGTCCTTGGGATGCGAGAACAGGATGGCCCAGCTGTCGCCGATCCACTCATGGAAGCTGATCTTGCCTTCCGTGGTGTCGGCGGTGAAATCAGGGGCTTGCTCGCCCAGTCGAATCGCCATGGTTGCGCTCCTTGCAGTTGGCGTGGTGTGGAAACGCGCGTCGCGCGCACTGTTGCCCGCTATCTCGCTATCTCATTCTTCGCCCGACCGCCGCCTAGCGGAAGACCAGCACCGGGATCGTGCTGTGGGTCAGGACCTTGTGGGTCTCGCTGCCGATCAGCAGCGCCTGCAGCCCGCGCTTGCCATGCGACGACATCACGATCAGGTCGCAGTCGCGCTGCTGTGCGCACTGGATGATGGCCTGCCAGGGATGGTCGTCGGTGGCGGTGACGGTCTCGCAGGCCACGCCGGCCTGCGCGGCGGCGTGGCTGAGCGAGGCCAGGAAGGTATCCGCGTGGCGCGCGGCCTCTGCGGCAAAGGTGTCCTTGGTGTCCTGCAGGCTGGTCAGCCGGTAGGTCAGTACGTGGTACTCGGGAATCACATGCAGCCCGGTCACGCGGGCGCCGATGCGGCTGGCGAAGGCCATGGCGCGGGCCGCCATCGCGTCGGCGCGTGCGGAGCCGTCGGTAGGCACAAGGAGGTGCTTGAACATGATGGGCCTCCGATTGCAGAAGATTGCCGCGTCCGCCTGGGCCCGTACCCCGTGCGCCCCGGGCGAGCCAATCCAGTATAGGAATTGAGTGGCATAAGCGACAGGGCAGACGTGGCGAATATCACGGCGCAAGCCGCAAGCCGGCGGGTATTAACATGCTGTTATCATCCAATGCACCATCATCATCCTGCACGAACCCGAGGGATTGACGCATGAGCGCGCTGCGCGAAGCTTGGCTGGCCGGACTGTTCCGAAGCGGCAACTGGCTGCCGAACATCGTGTCGGGCGTGATCGTCGGGGTGGTGGCGCTGCCGCTGGCCATGGCGTTTGCGATCGCGTCGGGCGCCAAGCCGGAGCAGGGCCTGTACACGGCCATCGTCGCCGGGCTGGCGGTGTCGCTGTTCGGCGGCAGCCGGCTGCAGATCGCGGGGCCCACCGGCGCGTTTATCGTGGTGTTGTCCGCCGTGACCGCGCGCCACGGCATCGACGGCCTGCAGATCGCCAGCCTGATGGCGGGCCTGATCCTGCTGGCAATGGGGCTGACGCGGCTGGGCAGCGTGATCCGGTTCATCCCCGCGCCGGTGATCGTCGGCTTCACGGCTGGCATCGGCGTGATCATCTTCGTCGGCCAGTGGCGCGACTTCTTCGGCCTGCCGCAGGTGGCAGGCGAGCATTTCCACGAAAAATTCTGGCACCTGCTGCAGGCGCTGCCGCAATGGCACCCGGCCACCACCGCGCTGGCGCTGGGCAGCCTGGCGCTGGTAGTAGGCGCGCCGCGCGTGCGCTGGCTGCGGCGCATCCCCGGGCCGCTGGTGGCGCTGCTGGCTGCCACCGCGGTGCAGGCGCTGTTCCGCTTTGACGGCGTCGCCACCATCGGCACCGCCTTCGGCGGCCTGCCGCGCGGGCTGCCCGTGCCAGCGCTGCCGGACATCACGCTGGCGCGCGTGCTGGAACTGGCCGGGCCGGCCTTCACCATCGCCATGCTGGGCGCGATCGAGTCATTGCTGTCCGCGGTGGTGGCCGACGGCATGGCGGGCACCCGGCACGATTCCAACCAGGAGCTGGTCGGCCAGGGCATCGCCAATATCCTGGCGCCGCTGTTCGGCGGGTTTGCCGCCACCGGCGCCATCGCCCGCACCGCCACCAATATCCGCAATGGCGGCAACAGCCCGCTGGCCGGCGTGGTGCATGCGCTCACGCTGGTGATGGTGCTGCTGTTCCTGGCGCCGCTCGCGGCCAGCGTGCCACTGGCGACGCTGGCCGCGATCCTGTTCGTGGTGGCCTACAACATGAGCGAGGGGCGCCAGTTCGCGCGCATGGTCCGCCGCGCGCCGCGCGCCGACGTGGCCATCCTGCTGATCACCTTCACCCTGACCGTGCTGACCGACCTGGTGGTGGCGGTCAATATCGGCGTGATCCTGGCCATGCTGCAGTTCCTGCGGCGCATGTCGGCGTCAGTGGAGGTGGCGCGCCAGGATGCCGTGGACGTAGAGCTCGAACTGGGCGACGCCGGCGCCGGATCGGCCACGCGCATGCCGCCGGGCGTGCTGGTCTATGTGATCGACGGACCGTTCTTCTTCGGTGCTGTGGAAGCCTGCGAGCGCGCTCTGGTGCAGACCCATACCGAGCCGCGCGTGCTGCTGATCCGCCTTGGCCGCGTGCCCTTCATGGACATGACCGGCCTGCAGACGCTGGAGGCCGTGATCGTGACGCTGCAGAAACGCGGCGTGGCGGTGGTGCTGGCCGAAGCCAACGAGCGGGTCAGGGAAAAGCTGGCGCGCGCGGGCGTGCTGGCGGCGCTGGGGGAGGGCAACTACGTGGATTCGCTGGCGCAGGCGGTGCAGCGCTGCAGCGAACTGGCAGGCGAAGGTAACGCCCCGCGCTGAGTTACTTCTTCTGCCGCGTGCTGCCCGCAGGCTTGGCCTTGGTGGCGTATTCCACGCCATGCTGGGCCAGGTATTCGCGGATCAGCTGGCGCACGACCTGCGACGGTGTCAGGTCCTGCGAGGCGCACAGGGTTTCAAAGGCCTTCTTCTTGACCGGATCGATCAGGATGGTAAGGCGGGCGGTCTTGGATTCCATGAGGGGTGTCCGGCTGTCCGGATAGGTCCGGCTTGACGGCAGCGGCGATCGGAAACGCATAATATACAGGGCCGCCGCAGCGCCCGATTGGTGCCAGCACACCGGCGGTCCCCCCGCTTACGGGCGAGGGGAGCGTTTCACGAGGGGCTGCGGTGTTCGCAGACGCCCTGATCCGGCCACCCCTACACCGCCATCTCCAGATCCCCAATCACCGCCGCCAAAAACCGCGCCGCCTCCCCACCCGTCACCACGCGATGGTCAAAGGTCAGGCTCAGCGGCATCACCCGGTGCACCGCCGGTACGCCGCCGGCCGCCACCACTTCTTCGCGCACGCGTCCCGCACCCAGGATCGCCACGGTCGGCGGCACCACGATGGGTGCGGCATAGCGCCCCGCGATCATGCCGAAGTTGGACAGCGTGATGGTGTTGCCGCGCATCTCCTCCGGCGCGATGGTGCGCGCGCGGATGTCGGCGCGCATGCGGTCCAGGCCGTGGCGCAGGTCTGCGGCATCGCGGTTGCCGACGTCGCGCAGCACCGGCACGAACAGGCCTTCGGGCAGGTCCGCCGCGATGCCGACGTCGATCTTCTTCAGCACGTGGCGGCGGGCGGTCTGGCCTTCGTACCAGGCATTGAGGCCGGGCTCGGCGCGGCAACCGGCCACCAGGGCGCGCACCAGCCGGATGGTGACATCGGCGCCGCGCTGCCAGGCGTGGATGTCGGCGTCGTCCATCACGGTGGCGGCGGCCACTTCGGCTTGTGCACGCGCCATGTTCTGCGCCATCGCCCGGCGTACGCCGCGCAGCTGTTCCGGCGCGCCCAGCTCGGCCAGCGTGCTGGCTACCCGCTCGACGTCGGCGGCGGTGACCACGCCCTCGGGGCCCGATGCCGTGGCCATTGCCAGGTCCACCCCAAGCCGGCGCGCCAGCGCGCGCACTGCCGGCGTGGCCTTGACGCGCGCGGCCATGGCCGCGGCGGGTGCCGCGGTGCCCGCAGGCGCGGCTTCATTGACCACGTGCGTGCCGACCTGGACCGAGCCCACCACGGTGCCGGCGTCGGCATCCTCGCCCGCGCCCTCGAAGCCGACCAGCGGCGCGCCCAGGTGGACGATATCGCCGGGCTGCGCAAACAGTTTGCCGATGGTGCCGGCATACGGCGACGGGATTTCCACGATGGCCTTGGCCGTCTCTACTGACAGCAGCGGCTGGTCAGCGGCCACGGTGTCGCCGGTCTTGACGTGCCAGGTCACGATTTCGGCCTCCTGCAGGCCTTCGCCCAGGTCGGGCAGCTTGAAGACTCTCATCGGCACTCCTTGCCTATCGTCGGCAATTCCCGCGTTATGCCGCCATCGCCTTGCGCGCCGCGTCGACGATGCGGGCGACGCCAGGCAGGTAGGTGTATTCCAGCCGCGCCAGCGGCACCACGGTGTCAAAGCCGGTCACGCGCTGCACCGGCGCGGCCAGTGAGTAGAGGCCCGCGTCGGCCAGCTGCGCCGCGATCTCGGCGCCGAAGCCGGCGGTGCGCGGGGCCTCGTGCACGATCACGCAGCGGCCCGTGCGTGTCACCGATTCCAGGATGGTCTGCATGTCCAGCGGCTTGAGCGTGGCCACGTCGATGACAGTGGCCGTCACGCCCTCGCCGGCCAATGCGTCCGCGGCGGCGAGCGTCTCCTGCACCATCGCGCCCCAGCTCACCAGCGTGATGTCGCTGCCTTCGCGCAGCGTGAAGCAGGTGTCCAGCGGCAGCGCCGCGCCGTCGTCGGCCACTTCCTGGCGGAACAGGCGGTACAGCCGCGTGGGTTCGAGGAAGATGACCGGGTCCGGATCGGCGATGGCCGCCAGCAGCAGCCCGTACGCGCGCGCGGGCGATGAGGGCACCACCACGCGGATGCCGGGCATATGCGCGAACATCGCTTCCGGGCTTTCAGAATGATGCTCGGGTGCATGGATGCCGGCACCGCACGGCGAGCGCACCACCATCGGACACGACAGGCGCCCGCGCGTGCGGTGCCGCATGCGTCCGGCGTGGTTGATGATGTGGTCGACCGCCGGGTAGATAAAGCCGGTGAACTGGATCTCGGCGACGGGTTTGAGCCCCATTGCCGCCATGCCGATCGCCGCGCCGACGATGCCGCCTTCGGCCAGCGGCGTATCCATGACGCGCGCCGCGCCAAAGCGCGCCTGCAGGCCCGCGGTGGCGCGGAACACGCCGCCATTGACGCCGATATCCTCGCCCAGCAGCAGCACATCGGGATCGTGATCCAGCGCATGGGCCAGCGCCAGGTTGACTGCTTCGACCAGATTGATTTCCGCCATGGTTCGCTCGCTGTGGTCGCTACGTGGAGGCACAGGGTTCGCTGCTTATCCGTGCGGCGCCGGGAAGCGCCGGGCAATCTCCAGCTGCGCCTGCAATTCGGCCGGCATGGCCGCGTACAGGCAGTCGAACATCGCGGCCGGATCCGGCGGCGGCATGGCCAGGTAAGTCTCGACGGCCTGCGCCACCTGCTGCGAGCAGGCCTTGACCAGCGCCTCCTCGCGCGCCGCGTCCCATGCGTGCAGCGCCAGCAGGTGCGTGCGCAGCCGCAGCAGCGGCTCTTCCTGCCAGTGCGCCTTGACGCTGGCCTCGTCGCGGTAGCGCGAGGCGTCGTCGGCGGTGGTGTGGTCGCCCAGGCGGTAGCTGATGGCCTCGATCAGCGCGGGGCCGCCGCCATCGCGCGCGCGCGCGATGGCCTCGCCGACGCGGTGCCGCACTGCGACCACGTCGTTGCCGTCGATCTGCTCGCCGGGGATGCCGGCGGCTATGGCCTTCTGCGCCAGCGTCTGCGCCGCGGTCTGGCCGCTGCGCGGCATCGAGATTGCCCACTGGTTGTTGTTGATCACGATCACCAGCGGCGCGTGCCACGCGCCGGCCATGTTCATGCCCTCATAGAAATCGCCCTTGGAGGTGCCGCCATCGCCCAGCAGGCAGACCGCCACGCGCGGCTCGCCGCGCAGCTGGAACGCATAGGCGGCGCCGGCCGCGTGGCAGACCTGGGTGCCGATCGGCACGCAGTTGGCAAAGTCATGCGGCGCCGCCGCAAAGCCGCTGCCGCGTTCGTCGCCGCCCCAGTACAGCAGGCTCTCGGTCATGGTGACACCGCGCACAAACTGCGCTGCGTGATCGCGGTACGAGGGCACCAGCACGTCTTCGGGCCGCATCGCAAAGGCCACGCCCACGCCGATGGCTTCCTGGCCGAGTGCCGAGGCAAAGGTGCCGATCTTGCCGGTGCGCTGCAGCGCAATCGCC
Organism: Cupriavidus sp. GW821-FHT07C08; assembly: GCF_059419025.1. Classification (NCBI taxonomy): domain Bacteria; kingdom Pseudomonadati; phylum Pseudomonadota; class Betaproteobacteria; order Burkholderiales; family Burkholderiaceae; genus Cupriavidus; species Cupriavidus sp. GW821-FHT07C08. The sequence continues at coordinate 197,944 of NZ_JBWKQZ010000011.1, read as the reverse complement.
TTCAGGTCGAACTGGCGCGTCAGCACCATCGCCTGGTACAGCGGCAGCAGTGCGTCGGGGTTGCTGGCAAGGGGTGGGGGAGGGGATGTGGGGGAGGAGGTGTCGCCCGGCGGGGCAAGGTAGCGCGTGTAGCCGATCTCGAAGCTCGCAACCGTGGACATGGCAGGTCTCTCGATGCTTGTCTCGACAGGATCCGCAGGGACGGCCGCGAGGATCTTCGCAGCGCTGTCCGCAGCAATGATCGCGTTGTGATCCCCGCCATGCTTTTTGGGCGCGGGGGGACTTGAGCTTGAGTGTAGGGCATTTGCGCGGCGGGCGCGGCGCAAAATCGTCTTGCTGTGCACAATGCGGGTGGTGCTCCCCACAACGCAAAAAAGCGCCTGGCGGCGCTTTTCTGCTGGCAATAGCGGTGTGCCTCAGCGCTGGTACGGCGGTTGCACGAAGCCCGCAAAACGCTGCTGCGTCACGGCCTTGAACTCCGCCGACTCGTAGGCTTCGCGGATGTCCTTGACGAAGGGCTTGTTCAGGTCCGCAGTCTTCACCGCGACCAGGTTCATGTAGTAATCGGGGATCTTTTCCAGCGCCAGCGCCGAGGTCAGCTTCAGGCCGGAGGCGAGCGCATAGTTGCCGTTGACGAAGGCGTAGTCCACGTCGTCGAGCGAGCGCGGCAGCTGGGCGGCTTCCAGCTGGATCAGCTTGAGCTTATGCGGGTTGGCGTCGATGTCGCGCTCGCTGGCGCGGATCGGGTCGGTGCCCGGCTTGAGCGTGACCCAGCCGATCTGCTGCAGGATGGCGATGGCGCGCGCAAGGTTGGTGGGATCGTTCGGCAGCGACACGGTATTGCCGGGCCTCACCTCGGCCAGGCCCTTGTGCTTGCGGCTGTAGATGCCGATCGGCGCGGTCGGCACCTGGATCACGTCGGTCAGCGCCAGCTTGCGGTCGGCCGAGAACTTCTTCAGGTAGGCCACGTGCTGGAACGCATTGGCGTCGATGGCGCCGTCGGCCAGCGCCAGGTTGGGCTGCACGTAGTCGCTGAACTCAATGATGGTGACCTTGTAGCCGCGCTTTTCCAGCACCGGCTTCACGCCATAGCGGATCTGGTCGGCGTAGGGGCCGGCGGTGGCGCCGAAGCGGATTTCCTTCTTGTCCGGATCGGCCGCGCCCGCACCCTGCATCACCCCCAGCGCCAGCACTGCCGCGGCCAGCCGTGCGACGAAGCCGAATTTCCCATATTGCATCTGATGCTCCCCGTCATGTTGTTGGAGGCCTGCAGCGTCCCGCTGCGGCGTCGGGTCATTGTATGGAAAGGCAGGCAATAGGCGAACGAGTTATTCCGCATGGTCATATGCCGCTGGTGAATAAGGGTGCCGGCAGCCTGGCTGCACTACGCTGAAGGGCAGCGTCACCCGTTTGGAGGCGGCCATGCCCGAACAACTTACCCGGCATCCCGAAGTCACGATCCAGGTCTTGCGCAGCGCCGGGGCCAACTGCGGCGAGGGCGCCCCGCAGGCCATCCTCAAGGCCTGCCCGCGCGAGCGCTTCTGCAAGCTGCCGGGCGGGGAGATCTGCGTGTATGGCCTGGACGGGGCGCAGGCGATGACGCAGTTCACGGCTGCCGACTGGCAGTCGCTCGCGCCCCTTGCGCGGGGCAGTGCGGATGTGGGCGCCGCGACGGGCTGGGAGGGGACCACTGCCGTGGCGTTCATTGCCGGGCTCGCCGCCGGTGCGCTGGCGGCCGCGGCCCTGGAACGCTGGCGGCGCAGCCGTGGCCGGGGTTGAGGGGGGTGACGCACCCGCGCTGGCACGTTGTTTGCGGCTTTCTCAGGTCATGACACCGATGCAGTCCGCCTCCAATCGTTTCCACCGGCCAGGGCACGGCGCGGAGCGCCGCCTGTCGTGCGGGTTCGGCGCGAACCCGTGCGCGCGCGAAAGCGCACTGCCGGAAACTTTTATCCTGTTTGAAGCCGGGGCAGGCCAGAAATTGCATGCCGGGCTGGCGGACGCAGGCCTGCATTCCTGCACATCCCTGCCGTGGCCGGCCTTGCGGCGCGCGGCGACGAGGGGAGGCGCGCAATGATGGGCGCGACGACCTTCTCGGCCATCCGCCAGCACGCGCACTGGCCCGCGTGGCGCCGTGCCATCGGCATCCTGTTCATTGCCGCGGTGCTGGCGCTGATCGCGCGCAAGCTGGGCACCATCGACTGGGACGCGGTGCTGGCCGCGCTGCGCGGCTTCAATGCCCGCACGCTGGTGCCGGCGGCGGCCTTCGTTGCGCTGAGCGGCTTGCTGTACAGCCAGTTCGACCGGCTTGGCTGCCACTATGCCGGACACCCGTTGCCGGCGCGGCGGGTGATGGCGATCGCTTATGTCAGCTACACGCTCAGCCTCAACCTTGGGGCCACGCTGGGCGGCGCGGGCGTGCGTTATCGCCTGTACATGCGCGCGGGACTTACGCTGCCGCAGATCTGGAGCCTGTTCGTGGTGGTGGTGAGCAGCAACTGGCTCGGCTATGCCTTGCTGGCGGGGGGCATCCTGGTGGCGCAGCAGGTGGTGCTGCCGCCGGAGTGGGGCGTTCCCGCGGCACTGACACGGGTGCTGGGCGCGCTGATGCTGGCGGTGCCGGCTGCCTACCTGGCTGCCTGTGCTATCTGGCACGGCCGGCACCGGACCGTGCGCGACCATGATATCTACGTTCCGTCGGTCGGCTTCGCCGCGCTGCAAATCCTATTGTCAGCGGCCCACTGGATGGCGATGGCGGCGATCCTGTATTCGCTGCTGCATACGCATGCGGGGTACTTCACGGTGCTTGGGGTATTGCTGGCGTCGGGGCTGGCGGGCGTGGTGGTGCGGATCCCCGGGGGCCTCGGCGTGATCGAGACCGTGTTCCTGACGATGCTGGGCGGCCAGGTGCCGCACGGGCTGCTGCTGGCGGCGCTGATTGCGTATCGCGCGATGTATTACCTGATTCCGCTGATGATCGGGTCGATCGGCTATTTTGTGCTGGAGGCGCACGGCAAGCGTGGTGGGGGGTAGGTTGTGCTGGCGGTATGCCACCGCCTGCCCTCACCCCCTGCCCCTCTCCCGCTTGCGGGAGAGGGGAGCAAGCCAGCGGGTCGCTCTGACGTCTGTGCCCTGGGTTCAGGCCGCGAGCGCGCGATCCAGGTCCTCGATCAGATCGTCGATATGCTCGATGCCGACCGACAGCCGCACCATGTCCTCACTGACGCCCGCTGCCCTCAGTTCATCCGCATTGAGTTGCCGATGCGTGGTCGACGCCGGATGCGTGGCCAGCGACTTGGCATCGCCGATATTGACCAGCCGCGTGAACAGCTGCAGCGCATCCAGGAAGCGCGCGCCGCCTTCGCGGCCGCCTTGCTTCAGGCCGAACGACAGGATGCCGGGACCGCGCCCGCCCAGGTACTTCTGCACCAGCGCGTGGTCGGCATGGTCGGGCAGGCCGGCAAAGTTGACCCAGTCCACCTTCGGGTGCTGCTGCAGGTGGCGGGCGATCGCCAGCGCGTTCTCGGTGATGCGGTCCAGCCGCAGCGCCAGGGTCTCGATGCCCTGCAGGATCAGGAAGGCATTGAACGGTGACAGCGCCGCGCCGGTATTGCGCAGCGGCACCACGCGCGCGCGGCCGATATAGGCGGCCGGGCCCAGCGCCTCGGTGTAGACCACGCCGTGGTAGGACACGTCGGGCTCGTTCAGGCGCTTGAAGCGTTCCTTGTGCTGGGCCCACGGGAACTTGCCGCTGTCGATGATGGCGCCGCCGACGCTGTTGCCGTGGCCGCCCAGGTACTTGGTCAGCGAATGCACGACGATGTCCGCGCCATGCTCGAACGGACGGCACAGGTAGGGCGACGGCACCGTGTTGTCGACGATCAGCGGCACGCCGTGGTTGTGCGCCACGCGCGCAATGGCTTCGATATCCACCACGTTGCCGAGCGGGTTGCCCACCGACTCCACGAAGATCGCCTTGGTGCGCGCGTCGATCAGGTCGCCGAAGCTGGCCGGGTTGCGGCCATCGGCAAAGCGGGTCTCGATGCCGGACTGCGGCAGCGTGTGCGCCAGCAGGTTGTAGGTGCCGCCATAGAGCTGGCTCGACGAGACGATGTTGTCTCCGGCCTCGGCAATGGTCTGGATCGCATACGTGATCGCCGCCATGCCGGACGCCAGCGCCAGCGCGCCCACGCCGCCCTCGAGCGCGGCCAGGCGCTGCTCGAGCACGTCGTTGGTCGGGTTCATGATCCGGCTGTAGATATTGCCGGCCACCTTCAGGTCGAACAGGTCGGCGCCGTGCTGGGCGCTGTCGAAGGCGTAGGCCACCGTCTGGTAGATGGGCACGGCCACCGCGCGCGTGGTGGGATCGGGCGAATAGCCGCCATGGACGGCCAGGGTTTCGAGTCTCATCTTTTTCTCTCTTCGTCTCGCTGTTGGGTGCCGGACCGGTGCGACGGGGCAAGGCCTGCCGTGGCGCCGGGCATGCCGGGCGGTGCGCCGCGCGGGCACACCAGGCCGTGCGATGGTACCAGCCGGCCCGCGCACGCCCCTGCGGCGTGGCTGCTATGGTTGCCGACGGCGCTCGCGCGAGGCAAGGAAACTTATTGCATTTGGATATGCGCGGCGCCGCTGCGAGAGGGGTCAGGCCCCGACCACGAGCGGCGGTTCGACCTGCTTCCAGCGCAGGTTCTCCGGCCGGCGCAGCCCCAGGTGCTCGCGCAGCGTGGTGCCCGTATAGCGCTCGCGGAACAGCCCGCGCCGGCGCAGCTCCGGCAGCACCAGTTCGATGAAATCATCGAGCCCGCCCGGCAGCCAGGGTGGCATCACGTTGAAGCCATCGGCGGCCTCGCCCTCGAACCACGCCTGCAACTGGTCGGCGACGGACTGCGGCGTGCCGTGGATCGACCAGTGGCCGCGCGCGGTGGCCACGCGCAGGCACAGCTGGCGGATGGTGAGCCTCTCGCGCCGGGCCAGGCCGGTAACCAGCTGGAAGCGGCTCTTGGCGCCGTTCGGCTCGGCCAGGTTGTCGGGCAGCGGGCCGTCCAGCGGATAGCCGCTCAGGTCGATCCCGCCCAGGTGCTGCGACAGCAGGGCCAGCCCCACCGACGGATGGATCAGGCTTTGCAGCGCTTCGAATTTCTCCTGCGCCTCGGCCTCGCTGCGGCCCACCACCGGGAATACGCCAGGCAGGATCTTGAGCTGGTCGGGCGTGCGGCCATAGCGCGCGAGCCGCGCTTTCAGGCCGCGATAGAAGGCCTGCGCATCGGCCAGCGACTGCTGCGCGGTGAAGATGACCTCGGCCGTGCGTGCCGCCAGCTCCTGCCCCGCCTCGGACGAGCCAGCCTGCACGATCAACGGATGGCCCTGCGGCGGGCGCGCGACGTTGAGCGGCCCGCGCACCTGGAAGTGCGCGCCGCGATGGTCCAGCGTGTGCAGCTTGTTCGCATCGAAATGCCGGCCGCTGTCCTTGTCATACAGGAAGGCATCGTCCTCCCAGGTGTCCCACAGCCCGGTCACCACGTCGACAAACTCTTCGGCACGGGCGTAGCGGTCAGCGTGCGCGGGATGACGTTCGAAGCTGAAGTTGCGCGCTTCGGCATCCGACCACGACGTCACCACGTTCCAGCCCGCGCGGCCGCCGCTGAGGTGGTCGAGCGAGGCGAATTTGCGCGCCACATGAAAGGGCTCGTTGTAGGTGGTGGAGACGGTTGCCACCAGGCCGATGCGCTGCGTCACCGCCGCCAGTGCCGACAGCAGCGTCAGCGGCTCGAAGGTGGCCGCGCGCGCGGTGCGCGGCAGGGTGGCATCGTCCATGCCGCGAATGGCGACGCCGTCCGCCAGGAACAGCGCATCGAACCCCGCGGCCTCGGCGCGCTGCGCCAGCGCGATGTAGTGCGCCAGGTTGCGCCCGGCATCGGCCTGCGCGCCCGGATGGCGCCACCCGGCGACATGGTGCCCGGTGGCCTGGAGAAAGGCGCCCAGATGCAGCTGGCGCGGCGGCTTTTGCTGTGACATCGATCGTGCTCCCCGGAAGACACTGGCTGGATCAGGCCGCTTGCCGTTGCGCGGCAGCGGCGGACTGGTTGGCCGGCGCCGCGCCCTCGCTGCGCCCGCCCGCCTTCACCGCCTTGCTGCGGCGGCCATCCACGCCGACCGGGATGTCGCCGGCCACGGTGGCGCGGCGCACCACGCGGTGCGCGTCGCCATAGTCGTTGATGGCGTAGTGCTGGGTGGCGCGGTTGTCCCAGATGGCGACGTCGCCCGCGCGCCAGCGCCAGCGCACGGTGTTCTCCAGCCGGTGCACATGGCCCTGCAGCACGGCAAGCAGGTGCGCCGAATCGGCCGACGCGTAGTCCAGCAGCTTCTTGACGAAGTGGCCCAGCACCAGCGTGCGTTCGCCGGTTTCCGGGTGCACGCGGACCACCGGGTGCTCGGTCTCGTAGAGCGCCGAGGTGAAGACTTCGCGGTAGCGCTTCAGCCCTTCGTCGCTGGGGTTGACGCGCGTGGCCGCGTAGTCGTAGTCGTTGGTGTGCAGCGCCCGCAGCTTGTCGGCCAGTTCGCGCAGCGGCTCGGGCAGGTCCTGGTACGCGGCGGCGGTGTTGGCCCACACCGTGTCGCCGCCGGCGGCGGGAACGGTCACGGCGCGCAGCACCGAGACCGCGGGGTAGGCCAGGTCGAAGGTCACGTCGGTATGCCAGGAATTGGCGCGGCCGCCATGCTGCGAATCCAGCTCAAGCAGCTGCGTGCCGTCGCGCGAGGGCACGGTCGGGTGCGGCACGGTGTCGCCGAACAGGCGCGCAAAGCCCTGCTGCGCGGCATCGTCCAGATGCACCTGGTCGCGGAAGAACAGCACCTTGTGCTTGAGCAAGGCTGCGCGGATGGCGGCGAAGGTGGCGGGCGGCAGGTCGCCGTGCAGCGCGACACCGCGGATCTCGGCGCCGATGCGGCCGGCAACCGGGTGGATGTCGAGCTGGACGGTCTGGTCTTGCGTAGCGTTGGCTTGGGTCATCACGAAGCTCCGGAGGGGATCGGGGTTGGGTCAGGCGAGTTCAGGTTCAGGCGCCCGCAGCACGACAGGCTCCTGCCCGGCGAATTCGCGCAGCACGGCATCGCGCACGCGCGCGAAGGGAAGTCCGGCGCGTTCGCGCGGATGCGGCAGGTCCACCGGCAGGACGCGGCGGATGCGGCCGGGCCGGGGTTCCATCACCACCACGCGGTCGCCCAGGAAGACGGCTTCCTCGACGTCGTGGGTGACCAGGATCATGGTGATGCCCTCTGCCTGCCAGATGCGCTGCAGTTCCTGCTGCAGGTAGGCCCGCGTCATCGCATCGAGCGCGCCGAAGGGCTCGTCGAGCAGCAGGATCTCCGGCCGCGTCACCAGTGCCCGCGCAATCGCCACGCGCTGCGACATGCCGCCAGAGAGCTGGTGCGGGTGGGCCTGCTCGAAGCCGCGCAGGCCCACCAGCGCGATATGCTCGGCAACGTTGCGGTCTTTCTCCGCGTCGCTGCCCGGCGTGTTGAGCAGCGCCAGCCGGATGTTCTGTTCCACCGTCAGCCACGGGAACAGGCGGTGCTCCTGGAACACGATGCCGCGCTGCAGGCTGGTGCCCGATACGCGCTTGCCGTCCAGCAGGATCTCGCCGCGGTAATCCTCTTCCAGGCCCACCACCAGCCGCAGCAGGGTGGACTTGCCGCAGCCGCTGGCGCCGACGATGCTGACGAACTCGCCAGGGGCGATGGTCAGGGTGATGTCCTCGAGCACGGGCAGCGCCCGGCCTTCGACTTCGTACTGCTTGTGCAGGTGCGCGATGCTTAGCGTGCCGGCATGTGGCATTTGTGGTCTCCGTTCAATCAGGGGCAACGTGGCTCAGTCCGCGGCTACCGAACGCCCGCGCCAGGCGAGCAGGCGGGATTCGATGCGGCTGGCGATCCAGTTCAGCGTGAAGCCGACCAGGCCGACCACGATCACGCCGAAAATCACCAGGTCCATCCAGAAGTTCTCGCGGCCGTCGGTCATGGTGTTGCCGATGCCCTTGCCGGATACCAGCAGGTACTCCGCGCCGAGCGTGGCCAGCCACGCATAGATCAGCCCCAGGTGGATGCCGGCGAAGATCGACGGGGCCGCCGACGGCAGCACCACGCGCCACAGCACCTGGGTGCGGTTGAATCGCAAGACGCGCGCAACCTCGAGCAGGTCGGCCGGCACGGCGCGGATGCCTTCGAAGGTGTTCAGCACCACCGGGAAGAATGCGGCCAGCGACAGGAACACCACCTTGGCGGCATCGCCCAGCCCGAACCAGACCGAGATCAGCGGGATCCATGCAAACAGCGAGATCTGCTTGACCGTGTGAAAGCTCGGACCGACCATGCGTTCGAACAGGCGCGACAGGCCCAGCGCCGTGCCGAACACCAGTCCGGCGCTGGCGCCGATGGCAAAGCCGGCCAGGTCGCGCCAAAGGCTGGCGGCCAATGCCGTGGCCAGCGCGCCGCTCTGCACCTGGCGCACCGCGGTGTCCCAGACGCTGGATACCGGCACCAGCAACGGCGAAGTGGTCCAGCCAAAGCGCACGGCGGCCCACCACAGCGCGAGCAACGCGAGCGGCAGCACCCAGCCGCGCAGGGCGCGGGGCAGGCGAATACGGGGGCGGATAGCAGAAGTGGTCATCGCGGCCCCGCCTCAGAAGCCCGGCTTGCGCCAGCGCAGCACTGCGCCTTCGGCAAGCGCCAGGGTCTTGTCCAGCGCAAAGCCCACCACGCCCACCACCACCACGGCGGCCAGCACCATGTCGAGCTGGAACAGCTGGCGCCCGTAGACGATCATGTAGCCCAGCCCCTCTGAAGAGGCCAGCAGCTCCACCACCACCAGCGCCAGCCACGCGTGCGTCAGGCCGTAGCGCACGCCGTTCCACACCGGCGCGGCCGCGGCGGGCAGCACCACGCGCGACAGCGTCTGCCAGCGCGTGAGCTGCAGCACCCGCGCCACTTCCAGGTAGCGGGTCGGCACGCTGCCGATGCCCTTGTACGTGTTCAGCGCCACCGGCACGAAGGCGGCCTTGGCGATCAGGATCACCTTGAGCGCTTCGTCGATGCCGACCAGCAGCATCAGCAGCGGCAGCCAGCCCAGCACCGGCACCTGGCTGAAGGCCTTGAAGGTCGGGTAGACGTAGTCGCGCAACGTCGGCGACAGGCCCATGGCCGCGCCCAGCGCCAGGCCGCCGGCCAGGCCCACGGCAAAGCCACCGGCCACGCGCAGCGCGCTGATGGCCAGGTTGGCCTGCAGTTCCCCGCTTTGCCAGAGGTCGGCCAGCGTGCGTGCGACGTCTTCGGGTGCGGGCAGCACCTGCGGCGGAATCCAGGCATTGCGGGCGGCCACGTACCAGAGCAGCAGTAGCGCCAGCGGCACCGGCCAGGCCAGCAGCCAGCGTGTGGCGTCTTGCCAGCGCAGTGGCTTGCGTGGAACAGCCACGCGCGGTGCTGCGGCGGCGGGCAGTGAAAGCGAATCGGCGACAGCCATGATGTCAGGCTCCCAGGATCTTGCCGTTGGGTTGGTAGACGGGCCAGTAGCTCTGCAGGCTCAGGTCGGTGAGCGCCGCCTTCAGGAAGCGCTGGTCGATCCACTGGTCCACGTCAAAGCGCGCACGGCTCAGCTTGAAGCGATAGGCCTGCTCGACCGCGTCCTTGTAGCGGCTGACCAGGAAGGGATCGAAATTCGGGTTCAGCCGCACCCGCAGCGGCTCGCCGTCAAAGTCTTCCTTCCAGTGGTCATAAGGCGTACCCGCGCGCGCCCAGGTGCGCAGCACCTCCTCGCGATGGCTCTCGTCCGAGGCCCACCGCGCCGCCTCGACCGCGGCCTTCACCAGGTGCTGCGTGGCCTCCGGATAGCGCCCGGCGAATTCGTCGCTCACCAGTACGTGGCTTTGCCGTGTGTAGATCGGCGACTGGTTCTTGCTGGAGTACAGGATGCGCACCGCGCCCTTGTCGCGCAGGCGCAGGATGTCCATGGCGCCGATGGCGGCGTCGATGTCGCGCGTGGACAGCGCCGCCAGGTAGCCGGCCGTGTCCAGGTTCAGCAGGCGCAGGTCCTTGTCCGACAGCCCGTTCGCTTCCAGCAGGCGCAGCGCGGGCAGATGCATATTGGTGCCCTTGAACAGCGACACGCGCTTGCCGCGCAGGTCGCTGACCGTCTTCAGCGGCGAATCGGGTGGCACGCCCACATAGATGTTGGCGCGCACGCCGGTGGCCAGCACCAGCCGCGTCTTCAGGCCCGCGGAGCGGGCCACGATGGACGGCAGGTCGCCCTGCAGCGCAAAGTCGAGCTGGCGGTTGGCCAGCGCCTCGTTGACGGCGGGGCCGGCGCCCTTGAAGAAGAACCACTCCACGCGCGTGCCGGTCGGCTTGAACGATTCCTCCAGCCAGCCGCGCGCATGGGCAATCGCCAGCGAGCTGCCGGCAAAGCTGGGCGGGGTGCCGGTGGCGGGCTGGGCCACGCCGACGCGGATCACGTCAGGCCGCGCGGCGGGGCTGGCGCTGAACGCGGACAGCGGCGACAGCGACGCCGCCATGCCCAGCCCGGACCAGGCCGCGCAGCGCAGCAGTTCGCGGCGGGTCAGCGTGGGTGCAGCAATGGCATCGGGGCGCGGGGTCGTCATCGTGCAGACCTTCTTGAAGTGGAGGACGGCTCCACGATAAGCGGCGCTGCGCGCGGACCTGAACGAATGATTCCGGCTTTGGTTATCGGCCCCGCGCATATGGCGCGCAGAGCGGCGTTAGCATATCGGCATGCATTCTTCTTCGTTGGCCGAGCGCCGGTGCTGTCCTACAGTCTGCGCATTTTGATCCCTGGCAGGCTGACCAAGCCCTCACGATGAGCAATGACCTGACTTCCGGCCGCCGGCGCTTCCTGCAGCGCGGGGCGGTGCTGGGCGCCGCCGCGGCTGGTGCCGCCACTGCGGCGCGCGCTGAACCCCTGACGGTTGCGCCGTGGACGCGCACGCCGGGTGAACCCGTGCTGTGGCATCCGTATGGCCAGCCATCCCCGTTCGAGAAAGACGTGGTGCGCCGCAGCCGCAGCGCGGCGCCGCTGCCCGGTGCCAACTCGTCGATGACGCCGCTGCAGGACCTGCGCGGCATCATCACGCCGACCGGGCTGGTGTTCGAGCGCCATCACGCCGGCATCCCGCAGATCGACCCGGCGCAGCACCGGCTGGCGGTGCACGGGCTGGTGGCGCGCCCGCGCATCTTCACCATGGACGACCTGGTGCGCCTGCCGTCGGTGTCGCGCATCCACTTCCTGGAGTGTTCGGGCAACACCGGGCGCGAGTGGAAGGCGCCCGGTGCGAAGTCGGTGCAGATCAGCCACGGCCTGCTGTCTTGCTGTGAGTGGACCGGCGTGCCGTTGTCCGCGGTGCTGGACGAAGTCGGCGTGGCGCCGGAAGCAGCGTGGGTGCTGGCCGAGGGCGCCGACGGCGCGGCCATGACGCGCAGCGTGCCGCTGGCCAAGGCGCTGGAGGACGCGCTGCTGGTCTATGCGCAGAACGGCGAGATGCTGCGCCCCGAGCACGGCTATCCGCTGCGGCTGTTCCTGCCGGGCTATGAGGGCAACATGAGCATCAAGTGGCTGCGGCGCCTGAAGCTGGGGCGCGCGCCGTTCATGTCGCGCGAAGAGACTTCGAAATACACGGATTCCCTGCCCGACGGCAGCGCTCGGCAGTTCACCTTCCTGATGGACGTGAAGTCCGTGATCACCTTCCCCGCGCCGGATCACAAGCTGCGTGAGCGCGGGTTCTATGAGATCTCGGGCCTGGCGTGGTCGGGTCACGGGCGCATCCGCCGCGTCGAGGTGTCGGTCGATGGCGGCCGCAGCTGGCGCGAGGCGCAGCTGCAGGAGCCGGTGCTGGACCGCGCCCTGGTGCGCTTCCGCCTGCCGTGGCGCTGGGATGGCGGGCCAGTTTCGCTGGAGAGCCGCGCCATCGACGAAGCCGGCAACGTCCAGCCCACGCCGGACCAGCTCGTGGCCGTGCGCGGCGTGGCATCCACCTATCACTACAACGCGATCCAGCGCTGGCGCGTGGCCGCGGACGGGAGTATTGCCAATGCGCGCGCTTGAACGAATCAGTGGTGCCGCCGCTGTGCTGGCGCTGGCTTGCGCTGCCCAAACGGTCCTTGCGCAGAGCTACGGCATAGGCCGTCCCGCCAGCGAGCGCGATCTTGCCGCGTGGAATATCGACGTGACCCCGGACGGCACTGGCCTGCCGCCAGGCAGCGGCACGGTCGCGCGGGGCCAGCAGGTCTATGCGCAGCACTGTGCCGCATGTCACGGCGTCAATGGCGAAGGCAAGCCGGCCGATGCGCTGGTGGGCGGGCAGGGCACGCTGAAGGACGCCGCCAGGGGCAAGGACCCCGTCAAGACCATCGGCAGCTTCTGGCCCTATGCGACCACCGTATTCGACTTCATCAACCGCGCCATGCCCTATAACGCGCCGCAGAGCCTGGCGCCGGACGAGGTCTATGCCGTCACCGCGTGGCTGCTGCACAAGAACGGCATCCTGCCCGCAGATGCGGCGCTGGACGCGCGCACGCTGCCGCAGGTGAAGATGCCGAACCGCGATGGCTTTGTCGCCGACGCGCGCCCGGATACGGCCAACGTGCCGTGCCGCAGCGGTTGCCCCGGCAAGCCCTGATGGCCCGCCAATGTCGAGACATGGATATGCGATAAGCGGATAAGGGCCAGCGATATGATTCGTTGACCGTGCAATGGCCGGCTCTCTACAGTGCAAGCTTGTACGCGGCATCCCGGATGCCGCATCGGCTTCCCCCGTATGCCAGAGCTTGCCATGACGACCGCAACCGCCCACGCCAGTGTTTCGCGCCAGCAGAGCGCGCCGCTTTCCACCGCATTTTCCGCAGACGCGGGCAACTTCGAGATCCGTGCGCTGGACGCGCCGCTGGGCGCGGAAGTGATCGGGCTCGACTTGTCGCAGCCGCTGTCCGACGCGGACTTTGCCCGCATCCACCGCGCCCACCTCGACTACCACGTGGTGGTGTTCCGCGACCAGCAGATCACGCCCGCGCAGCAGATCGGCTTCAGCCGACGCTTCGGGCCGCTGCAGATCCACGTGCTGCACCAGTTCCAGCTGCCGGGCCATGCGGAAGTGCTGGTGGTGTCCAACGTGGTCGAGAACGGCAAGCCGATCGGGCTGGGCGATGCCGGCCACTTCTGGCATTCGGACCTGTCGTACAAGGAAAAGCCCAGCCTCGGTTCGCTGCTGCATGCGCGCGAGCTGCCCGCCGAGGGAGGCGATACGCTGTTCGCCAACATGCACCTGGCCTGGGAAACGCTGCCGGCTGCGCTGCAGCGCGCCGTCGATGGCCTGCAGGCCGAGCACACCTACCTGGCGCGCTACGCCGAGCTGCAGCAGCGCAGCCCGTGGCGGCCCAACCTGACGCCGGAGCAGATCGCGCAGGTCAGGCCGGTGCTGCAGCCGGTGGTGCGCACCCACCCGGAAACGGGGCGCAAGGCGCTCTTCGTCAGCGAGCACTTCACCACCCGCATCGTCGGCCTGCCCGAAGATGAAAGCCGCGAACTGCTGGAGCAGTTGTTCGCGCACAGCGTCGAACCTGCCCATATCTACCGCCACCAGTGGCAGCCGCACGACCTGGTGTTCTGGGACAACCGCTCGCTGCTGCATCTTGCCGCGGGCTGTCCGCCGGAACTGCGGCGCGTGATGTACCGCACCACCATCGAAGGCGACGTGCCGCGCTGAAGGCGGCAGCGGTATCGCAAGTCATCCCAGGGCGCTCGCAGTGGCGTGCGCCAATCCACCGTATTCCCCGGAGTCTTGATCATGTTCTCTCGTTTCTCCCGCAGGCTCGGCCTGCTGGCGCTGAGCGCCGGCCTGGCCATCACCGGCACAGCGCACGCCGAAGGCAAGCTGCGCATCGCCGAGCAGTTCGGCGTGGTCTACCTGCTGCTCAACGTGGCGCGCGACCAGCAGCTGATCGAGAAGCACGGCAAGCAGCTGGGTGTCGATATCAAGGTCGAATGGACTCAACTGTCGGGCGGCGCCGCGGTCAATGACGCACTGCTGTCCGGTGCCATCGATATCGCCGGCGCCGGCGTGGGCCCGCTGCTGACGCTGTGGGACCGCACCCACGGCAAGCAGAACGTGCGCGGCGTGGCGTCGCTGGGCAACTTCCCGTACTACCTGGTCAGCAACAACCCCAAGGTGAAGTCGATTGCCGATTTCACCGAGAAGGACCGCATCGCGCTGCCGGCGGTGGGCGTGTCGGTGCAGTCGCGCGTGCTGCAACTGGCTGCGGCAAGGCAATGGGGCGACAAGGAATACAACCGCCTCGACAAGTGGACCGTGGCGGTGCCGCACCCGGATGCGGCCGCGGCGATCATTTCCGGCGGCACCGAGATCACCGGCCACTTCGGCAATCCGCCGTTCCAGGAGCAGGAACTGGCCGGCAACCCGAACGCGCGCATCGTGCTGAATTCGTATGACGTGCTAGGCGGCCCCAGCTCCTCCACGGTGCTGTACGCGACCGAGAAATTCCGCAGCGACAACCCCAAGACCTATCGCGCCTTCGTCGATGCGCTAGCCGAGGCCGCGGCGTTTGCCACCGCCAATCCGGAAGCCGCCGCCGATATCTACCTGCGCCAGAGCAAGGCCAAGACCGACCGCGCGCTGCTGCTGCGCGTGCTGAAGAACCCGCAGGTGCAGTTCCGCGTGGCGCCGCAGAACACCTTTGCGCTGGCCGCTTTCATGCACCGCGTGGGCGCGATCCGCAACCAGCCCAAGTCCTGGCAGGACTATTTCTTCCAGGACCCGGTCACCGCGCAGGGGAGCTGAGCATGGCCACCCACAACCTGCGCGTAGTGTCGGACCGCGCCACGCCTCTGCTGCAGGTGGATGGCGTGTCGCTGGAGTACCGCACGCCCGAGCGCATCGTGCGCGCCACCCATCGCGTCAGCTTCGACGTGCATGCCGGCGACCGCTTCGTGCTGCTGGGCCCGTCCGGCTGCGGCAAGTCCACGCTGCTGAAGGCGGTTGCCGGGTTCGTTCCGCCCAGCGAGGGCGAGATCCGGTTGGAAGGCCGGCGCGTGCTGCAGCCCGGCCCGGACCGCATCGTGGTGTTCCAGGAGTTCGACCAGCTGCCGCCGTGGAAGACGGTGGTGCAGAACGTGATGTTCCCGTTGCGGCAAGCGCGCAAGCTGTCGCGGGTAGAGGCGCGCGAGCTGGCGCTGGACAGCCTGCACAAGGTGGGGCTGGCCGATTTTGCCGATGCCTACCCGCATACGCTGTCGGGCGGCATGAAGCAGCGCGTGGCGATCGCGCGCGCACTGGCCATGCGCCCCAAGGTGCTGCTGATGGACGAGCCCTTTGCCGCGCTGGACGCGCTCACGCGCCGGCGCATGCAGGAAGAGCTGCTGGCGCTGTGGGACGACGCGGCCTTCACGCTGCTGTTCGTCACACATTCGATCGAAGAGGCGCTGGTGGTGGGCAGCCGCATCCTGCTGCTGTCGCCGCACCCGGGCCGCGTGCGCGCGGAGCTCAACAGCCACCAGTTCAGCCTGGCCAGTCAGGGCGGCGCCGAATTCCAGGCCGCCGCGCAACGCATCCATACCTTGCTGTTCGACGAGCCCGCCGCCGAGGCCGCGCCGCGTGCGCGCAGCGCAGCGGGCCGCTGAACCGGGACATCGCATCATGACGCAACCGACACTGACACTGGCCGACACGCTTCGGCCCGAATACGAACGCGAGCCTGAACCCTTCACCGAGGCCCCGCTTGCGCGCGCGCTGCCGTGGCACCAGCGCCTGTGGCAACACGGCTGGCTGCGCAAGGCGGTAATCCTGCTGGCGCTGGGGCTGATCTGGGAGCTGGTGGCGCGCGTGCAGGACAACGACCTGCTGCTGCCGTCATGCCTGGCCACGATGCGCGCCTTCGGCGACACGGTGGCCAGCGGCGAGCTGCCGGGCAAGGCGGCGATTTCGCTGTCGGTGCTGCTGCGCGGCTATGCGGCCGGGATCGTGCTGGCGTTCGTGCTGACCTCGCTGGCGGTGTCCACGCGCTTCGGGCGCGATGTGCTGGACACGCTCACCGCCATGTTCAACCCGCTGCCGGCGATCGCGCTATTGCCGCTGGCGCTGCTGTGGTTCGGGCTGGGCACCAAAAGCCTGGTCTTCGTGCTGGTCCATTCGGTGCTGTGGCCGCTGGCGCTGAACATGTACGCGGGCTTCCGGGCGGTGCCGCCGACGCTGCGCATGGCGGGCCGCAACTACGGCCTGCGCGGGTTGCGCTATGTCGCGCTGGTGCTGGTGCCGGCGGCGCTGCCAGCGATCCTGTCGGGCCTAAAGATCGGCTGGGCCTTTGCCTGGCGCACGCTGATCGCGGCCGAGCTGGTGTTCGGCGCGTCGTCGGGGCAGGGCGGGCTGGGCTGGTTTATCTTCCAGAACCGCAATGAGCTCTATACCGACCGCGTGTTCGCGGGCCTGGCGGCGGTGATCCTGATCGGGCTGCTGGTGGAGGGGCTGGTGTTCACCACGCTGGAACGGCTGACCGTGCGCCGCTGGGGCATGCAGCAATAGTCTTGCCCGACGCCGGTATGAAGCGTAGGCTACGGCACCGGTACCAACCGGAGCCCACCCATGACCGCCATCCACCAGGCCGCCGCACAGGGATTCGCCAGCCAGGCCGATACCTACGCGCGCGGACGTCCCGAATATCCCGCTGAAATCGACACCTGGCTGCGCGGCACGCTGGGCCTGCGCGCGGGCCGCACCGTGCTGGACTTGGGCGCGGGCACCGGCAAGTTCACGCGCCGGCTGGTGGAGACGGGGGCGACGGTGATCGCGGTCGAACCGGTGGCGCAGATGCGCGCGCAGCTGGCCACGGTGCTGCCGTCAGTGCAGGCGCTGGAAGGCAGTGCCGAGGTTATCCCGCTGCCCGATGCCAGCGTCGACGCCGTGGTCTGCGCGCAGGCCTTCCACTGGTTTGCCAATGCGCGCGCGATGGCGGAAATCGGCCGCGTGCTGCGCCCCGGCGGCCGGCTAGGGCTGGTATGGAACGTGCGCGATGAAAGCGTGGACTGGGTGGCGCAGCTGACGGCCATCATGACGCCGTATGAAGGCGACGCGCCGCGCTTCTACAAGGGCGACTGGAGGCGGGTCTTTCCCGCCGAGGGCTTCGGGCCGCTGGCGCTGCAGCGTCTGCCCTACACGCATGTAGGGGCGCCGCAGCAGGTGATCGTGGACCGGGTGATGTCGGTGAGCTTCATTGCCGCGCTGCCGGCGGCGGAGCAAGCCCGCGTGCGTGAACGGCTGCAGGCGGTTATCGACGGGCATCCCGCGCTGGCGGGTCGTGCCGAGGTTGCTTTCCCTTATCGCACCGAGGCCTATTGCTGCGAACGGCTGGCCTGACGCTACATCGTCGCCTGCCGCACCCAGAATGCGGCGCCGTGGCGCGCAACGGCGCCGGGTTCGGGTTCCCGGGCCGTCGCGGCAGGCTGGCTGGCACGGATGCCGGCCTCGATCTGTTCCCAGATGGCCAGCATGGCGACGACCTTGGGCAGTGCGGTCACGCCCGTGGGTGTCGGCAGCCAGTCCGGGCTACAAGTGAGGAACAGCGGCTTGCCGAGCGCGGCCTCGAGGCCGCGGATGTGGTAGTACAGCCTTTGCGGATGGATGCACAGCGCTTGCGCGGCGCGGACGGCATCACGGTGCCGCATCAGTGCGACAAAGGCGCGCAACGACAGGAAGCTGACGCGCCGGTTGTTTGGGTAAGCCATGCCTGGGCCATGGCCGGGGCATGCTTGGCGCTTGACTGAAAGCACGGTGCCCGGCGAATCGAAAGTGGATCGATCGTAGCGGGACGCAGGCTGGCTGGAGGGTGCGGCTTTCTGAAATGACCCCGGGAAATTTCTGCAATGTGGGGTGGCGCGCGCCGGGCTCAGTGCATCGGCAAATGGCCGATAGCGGTCAGCGCCTGCACCACTTCGGGCGACAGGCGGCGTTCCCTGCATGGCACGCCGGCGGTCTCGAGCGTGGTCCACAGGTCTGCGTCGCCGGTGACGATACGCTGCCGCAGGTGGGCCAGGTATGTGTACTCCGCGGAGGTCAGCGGGCGCGGAGCGCTACGCAGGTCATCCAGGATGGCGCCAAGCGAGAGGGCGGGAACGGTCATACCAGGGTCGGGAAAAGCAGGGCGGTGAGACATTGCAGCGAGGGTACGGAAAGCAGCGCAGGGATTGCGCAGAGGTCAGGCAACGCATGATTTTAGCCACGCCGTGCAGCGGCTGCTTAATCAAAAGCAGGTAACTTTCCCTCTAATTCCGCTTGCAAACCGGGGAGTGGCGAGTACGCGCACGCAATGTGGCGCATGCGGTAGCCGGGGGGCCGGCGAAGGCGCTTGGGCGGCCGCCTGGGCGGCAGCAGGCGCCGGCCACGTGTTGCAGAAAAACGCCAGCGCGCCGCCCGGATCCATGAATGCGTGCGGCGTTGTTTGCGCGGCTCCGCCGCACGTGTGCTGCTTCCTTGACTCGCAACAGCTCGGATTGACAAGCCGGGATGCGTTCTATACGTTGGTGCATCGTTCCGTCCTCCGGTCCACCCAGGATCGCCGTCGTCCGCCATGCCACGCAAAGCCGCACAGGTTTCAGAAGCCGACAAGCACGCCGCCGCAGGCGGCGCCATCGCCGTGGACCGGGCGCTGTTCGTGCTGTCGGTGTTCCGTCTTGGCGATACCGCGCTGGGGCTGGCCGAGCTGGCGCAGCGCAGCGGCCTGTACAAGAGCACGCTGCTGCGCTTGCTGGCCTCGCTCGAGCACGCCGGGCTGGTGCGGCGCCAGCCGGACGGGCGCTATGGCCTGGGTCCCGAGGTGGCGCGGCTCAATGCCGTCTACGCGGCGTCGTTCTCATTGGAGGCGGTGGTGATGCCGGCGCTGCGCGAGCTGGTGCGCATCACGCGTGAAAGCGCGGCCTTCCATGTCGAGCAGGGCGAGCACCGGCTGTGCCTGTACCGCGTCGATTCGCCGCAGCCGGTGCGCGACCATGTCCGCGCCGGCGAACTGCTGCCGCGCGACCGGGGCGCCGGCGCGCGCGTGCTGCGTGCCTTTGCCGGCGAGTCCGGCACGCTCTACGAGCGCATCCGGCACGAGGGCGTGGCGGCCCTGGTGGGCGACCGCAGCCCCGATCTTGCCGGGGTGTCGGCGCCGGTGTTCGGTCCCGGCGATGTGCTGTGTGGTGCACTGACGCTGACCTGCCCGGCCTCGCGCTACCGAGAGGACTTCCGCGTCGATGTGCTGCATGCGGCGCGTGTGCTGACCCAAGTGCTGGGCGGCTCCTTTCCAGGCAGCATTGCGGACAACACCACCCCGGACTAAGCTGCGTGTGCAGCCGGCCCGACCCGGCTTGTCGGGGGTGCCACGGCCCGGCATGCGCGGGCTATCATGCGGCTGGCATTGAAAACAACGCACGTCACATGTTGTGAAAACAAGTGCGGGAGATGCCTGCTTCGCGCCCCTGTGGCCTGATGCCCGCTGCTCGATATTGACGGTGCGGCAGACGGCATCCTTGAGGAAATCCCCGTGCACCTGGACCAGCAGACCATTGCGGTGGTGATGATGGTGTTTTTCTGCAGCACGCTGATTATTGCGGCGGGGCTAGTGTTCGCGCTGCGCGCGAGCGAGGCGGGGCGGCTGTGGGCGTTCGGGCACGTGCTGGTGTCGGCCGCGGGCCTGGCGCTGGCCATCAGCGCGGCCACCGGCACGGGCCAGCTGGGCACGCTGGGTGCGTTGGCGTTCGTGGCTGGCTGGCTGCTGATCTATCGCGGCGTGCGGGTCTATTATGGGGTGCCGGCCCATCCCGCGGCGCTGGCCGCCGCGGGCGTGATCGTGCTTGGCCTGATGGCGGCCACCAGCGGCATGCCCGCCGGGCAGCAGGTGGTGCTGCGCATCGTCTACGGCTTGCTGGCGCTGGTGTCGCTGGCCACCTTTGCCACGCTGGCGCGCGCCGGGCGCGGGCGCCGCAGCATCGGCGCGCCGCTGGTGCTGGTGGCCAGCCTGGTGCATCTGGCCACCCAACTGGCCGGCTTCAGCCATGCCATGTATCTGCCCGTGGCGGGCGCCGCACCGCTGACACTGTTCTTTGCCGGCCCGGCCGGCTCGGGCTGGCTGCTGGCGCCGCTGATCGCCACGCTGCTGGGCCTGTTCGGCTTCACCATGATGGCGATGGAGCAGATCGTCGCGCACAACGAAAGTGGCGCGCGCGTGGATGCCCTGACCGGGCTGCTCAACCGCGGGGCGCTGGAGATGTCGGCACTGTCGCTGGTGGCGCGCTGGCAGCGCGACGGGCAGGCGCTGTCCTGCCTGGTGATCGACATCGATTACTTCAAGCAGGTCAACGATACGTTCGGCCACCACGCCGGCGACGCCGTGCTGCGCGAGGTTGCGCATGCGCTGGACAATTCGCGCCGCGCCTCGGACGTGGCCGGGCGCTACGGTGGCGAAGAGTTCTGCATCCTGTGCCCGCATACCGACGAGCAGCAGGCCTCGGCGCTGGCCAACCGGATCCTGCGCAAGGTGCGCGCGATTGAACTGCCCGCCGGCCATGGCCATGCCAGCGTCAGCATTGGCGTGGCGCAGCTGCGCGGCGGCGCGGGCAGCAAGGAAGCGCTGTGGCGCCTGTTGTTCGCCGATGCCGACCGCGCCCTCTACCACGCCAAGGAACATGGGCGCGACCGCTACGTGCTGGCCTCGTCCATGGCGGCGCCGGCGGCCGCGAGCGCATCGCCGGCGTCGCTGCTGGCGCCAGAGCCCGACCTGGCCGGCTGACCCCGTTATGCCTGCCGGCCTGGCTCCGGCACATCGCGCTGCGGCGCGCCGTCATAGGTCCACAGGAACTGGCGCGGCATCGGGCCCTTGTTGCGGCCGCCCTCGCAGGTCTGTTCCCAGGCATGCGCCAGGATGCCGACTGAGCGCGACAGGCAGAACAGCCCCCGCGCCAGCGGTGCGGCAAAGCCCAGTTCGGCATAGATCACCGCGGTGGCGCCATCGATATTCATCGGGATGGGTTTGCCGCGGCCGGCACCCAGCGCCGCCTCGACCGCGCGCGCGATCCCCGCGTAGCGGCCGCTGACCACGCTGTTGGCCGCGGCCTGGTCGACCAGCGCCAGCAGCCGCGGCGCACGCGGGTCGACCGGATGGAAACGGTGGCCAAAGCCGGCAATGAACTTGCCGTGCAGGTCGCGGTAGTGCTGCAGCGCGGCGGCGACGGCGTCGTCCATGGCGCTGCCCGCATCGAGCCGCTGCGCCACGTCCTGGTACAGCGCCACCGCCTGTTCGCCGGCGCCGCCATGCACGTCGCCCAGCACGTTGACGGCGGAAGCCATGGCGTTGTTCAGCCCCACGCCGCAGGTGGCCGCCATGCGTGCGATGGCAATGCTGGGCGCCTGCGGGCCGTGGTCGACCGCGGCCATCAGCGCCGCGTCCAGCAGCTCGCCCTGCCCGGGGCCGGGCAGCTCGCCGCGCAGCATCAGCCAGATCATCTGCGCAAACGAGACCCGGCCGATCAGTTGTTCGATCGGGTAGCCGCGGTAGCGGATCTCGCCCGGGCGCATGTCGATGATGCCGGTGCGCCACCAGTCCTGCGACAGGCGCTGGCCCGGGTCCATGGCGTCATCGCGGGGGTGGCCGGGGTAGTGGTCGGTGTCGATGCCGCTCATATCGCGCGCTCCTCGCTCAGTTGGTCGATGTCCGCATCGCTGTAGCCCAGGCTGGCCAGCACCTGCCGCGTGTGCTGGCCCAGCTCCGGCGGCGGCGTGTCCACGGCCGGGGCCTCGCGGTTGAGCTTGAAGCCGGTGCGCACCACGCGGATATCGCGGCCCACGCCGGGCGCGTCGGCAAATTCGCCGATCATGCCGCGCTCGCGCACTTGCGGATGGGCCAGCGTCTGCGGCACGTCCAGCACCGGGCCGGTGGGCACGCCGGCCTCGGTCAGCATCGGCCACCATTCGGTGGCCGGCTTCCTGGCCAGCTCTGCTTCCAGCGCCTGTGTCAGCTCCCCCCGGTTGGCCAGCCGCGCCTGGCGCTGCGCGAAGCGCGGATCGGCGGCCAGCTCGGGACGGCCCAGCACGCGGCACACGGCTTCAAACTGTTCCTGCTTGTTGGCCGCGATATTGAGCAGCCCGTCTGCGGTGCGGAAAGTGCCCGAGGGGCTGGCGGTCATGTTCTCGTTGCCCATCGGCGCCGGCACCTTGCCGGCGATCAGGTGGTTGGACACCACCCAGCCCATGGTGGCCAGCGTGGCTTCCAGCATCGATACGTCGATGAAATAGCCTTCGGTGCGCTGGTGGTCCGCCAGCGCAGCCGATACCGCCAGCGCCGCGGTCAGCCCGCCGATGGTGTCCGAGACCGGATAGCCGACCCGCAACGGTGCGCTCTGCGCATCGCCGGTAATGCTCATCACGCCGGCCATGCCCTGGATGATCTGGTCATAGGCCGGCAGACCGGCCAGCGGCCCGTCCTGGCCGAAACCGGAAATCGCGCAGTAGATCAGGCGCGGGTTGTCCTGCTTCAGGGTCTCGTAGCCCAGCCCGAGCCGGTCCATCACGCCGGGGCGGAAGTTCTCCACCAGCACTTCGGCGCTTTGCACCAGCTTGCGGAACACCTCCTTGCCGCGCGCGTGCTTCAGGTTGAGCGTGAGCGACTGCTTGCCGGGATTCTGGGCCAGGAACGACACGCCCATCAGGCGCTGGTTCAGTTCGGCATCGGCGCCCAGCTGCCGGGCCAGGTCGCCGGTGCCGGGGGTTTCCACCTTGATGACTTCAGCGCCCAGGTGGGCAAGCTGGTGGCAGCAGAACGGCCCGGCCAGCACATTGGTGAGGTCGAGCACGCGGATATGGCGCAGGGGTTTTTGCATGGGCTACGTCCGGCCGTGCGTTCCTTGGTGTTCCGTAGAACAGAACGACGGTCTTTAATAAAGAACAGACGCAGCATAGGAGGGGCATGCGGGCGTGTCAAGGCACGCGCCGGCCCCTGCCGGGGCCGGACTTGCAGGAACGGGAATTACAGGAACGTGAACACTTCTTCCCGCGACAGCCGCGACTTCGGCAGCGCGGCATTGAAGTCCTGCGCGCTGCGATAGCCCAGGCTGACCAGCGCCACGCTGGTCAGTCCGCGCTCGCGCAGGCCCAGTTCGAGGTCGAGCGGGCCGGTATCGATGCCTTCCATCGGCGTGGCGTCCACGCCCAGCGCGGCCGCGGCCATCAGCAGGCCGCCCAGCGCCAGGTAGACCTGATGTGTCATCCAGTGCTGCAGGTCGCGCAGGTCATAGCGGTGCAGGTCGACAAAGCCGCGGCGGATCTTGTCCATGCCGGCGCGGGCCGCGTCATCGGCAAAACGCCCGTCGCGCTGCTCGGCCGCCAGGATGCCGGCCAGGTGGGCGGCATCCATTTCCGTGCGCACGCACAGCGCGATCACATGCGAGGCGTCCTGGATCTTCTGCGTGTTGTAGGGATGGCGGTCGACGGTGGCGCGCGTCATCCGGGCCCGGCCTTCGGGCGTGGCGGTAACCACGAAGTGCCACGGCTGGGAATTGACCGAGGACGGGCTCTTGTGCAGCACGGCGAGCAGCTGGTCCACGGTGGCCTGGGGCAGGGTGCGGCCTGCCTCGAAGGCTTTGGTGGCATAGCGGGTATCGACGATGTCGGAGAGATTCATGACCAGGCTCCAGTTGGAAAGTGGGTGATGCAGGGAGCACCACGCCGAGGTCGCCATGGTCCCAGTTGCCATGTCATTGAAAAAGAGACATTTGATTAGTACTGCCTTCAATGCATGTTTGAAAATAGCTTCCCGACAACATCGTCTGCCCCTCGGGCCTCCACGGTCCGCGCGACTGCCCTACAATGACGCCCCCGCCCGCGCCGGCCTTGCGCCGCGCGGGCCACTTTGTCTTGCAGGGAACGGAATCGATGATGTCAAACGCATGCGGCCTGGACTTCGGCACGTCCAATTCAACGGTCGGCTGGAGCCATCCGGCGCGGCCGGCGGCGCTGCTGCCGCTGGAGGACGGCAAGGTGACGCTGCCCTCGGTGATCTTCTTCCACGCGGAGGATCCGCTGGTCAGCTATGGCCGCGCCGCGCTGGGCGATTACCTGGCTGGCTATGAAGGCCGGCTGATGCGTTCGCTCAAGAGCCTGCTGGGCACCTCGATGATGGACGACAGCACCGAGGTGATGGGCCAGGCGATGCCGTTCCGCAAGCTGCTGGCGCACTTCATCCTCGAGCTGAAGACGCGTGCCGAGCAGGCTGCCGGCACGGAGTTTTCGCGCGCCGTGCTGGGCCGCCCGGTATTCTTCATCGACGAGAACCCGGCCGCCGACCAGCTCGCCGAAGACACCCTGGCCGAGATCGCGCGCGACGCGGGCTTCGGCGAGATCGCGTTCCAGTACGAGCCGATCGCCGCGGCCTTCGACTACGAGGCCCGGATCACGCGTGAGGAACTGGTGCTGGTGGCCGACATCGGCGGCGGCACCTCGGACTTCTCGCTGGTGCGCCTGTCGCCCGAGCGCGCCGCGCGCAGCGACCGGCGCGACGACATCCTGGCCAATGGCGGCGTGCATATCGGCGGCACTGACTTCGACCGTGCGCTCAGCCTGGCGCGCGCAATGCCGCTGCTGGGCCTGGGCAGCGCGCTGCGCAACGGCAAGGCGATGCCGTCCAGCCAGTATTTCGACCTGGCCAGCTGGCACACCATCAACCTGGTCTATACGCGCAAGGCGTGGTCGCTGGTGATGGACAACTACCGCGACGCGGCGGATACGGTCAAGCTCGACCGCCTGGTGCGGCTGATCCGCGAGCGTGCCGGGCACTGGCTGGCCATCCAGATGGAAGCCGCCAAGATCGCCTTGTCCGATGACGGCAGCACCGACGTGGACCTGCACCGGCTGGAGCAGGGGCTGACGCTGACCATCACGCGCGACGAGTTCGATGCGTCGATCGACAAGCTGGTGGTGAAGACCGAACAGACCGTGCAGAAGCTGCTGGTGGATGCCGGCGTGGATAGCGCCGCGGTCGATACCATCTTCTTCACCGGCGGCTCCAGCAGCGTGCCGCTGCTGCGGCAGCGGCTGGCGGCGCTGTTGCCGGAAGCGCGTTGCGTGGAAGGGGACCGGTTTGGCAGCATCGGCAGCGGGCTGGCGCTGGATGCGGTGCGGAAGTTTGGCGGCTGACGCCGTCAGGGGATCCCTTCAGCCGGCCAGCGTCCGCATATCGCGCAAGCCGTATTCATCCCCAAGCGCCAGCCGGGCTGCCCGCAGCGCGCCGCGCGCGGCCGCCGCATCGCCCGCCAGCCGCAGTAGCGCCGGCAGTTCCCACGGCGCGCGCAGCAGCCCGCCCAGCACCGCGCCCACATCGGTCTTGCCGTCTTCACCCATGCCCGCCGCCGCGGCAGCCGGGACCGCGCGACTGGCCGGGTCGATCACCACGCGGCAAGCCGCGAACGGCAGCCGGCAAGCCGCCGCCATGCGCGCGGCGAGGTGCGATTCCATGTCGACGCAGAGCGCCCCCGTGGCCCGGTGCAGCATCTGCTTGGCGGCAACCGAAAGCACCGGCTGGTCCGCGCCGGCAAGCATCCCGACCCTGGCATGCGGCAGTGCCGCGTGCATTGCCCGGGTCCAGGTCATGTCGGTGTCGTAGCGTTCGCCTGCCGCGCAGACCGAGTCCGCCAGCACGAGATCGCCCGGCGCCAGGGCGGGATCCAGCCCGCCCGCCACGCCAAAGCTGAGGATGCCCATGCAGTACCGGCTCGCCATCGCGGAAACGCCTTGTTCCAGCGCAAGGCCGCGCAGGCCGTGCACCACGCGGCAATGAGGGCCGGCGGCAATGCGCGCCTCGAACGCCATGCCGGTGACGACCAGCACGAACGGTGCCCTCATAGCCCCCACGACACCTGGTGCGCGCCGCCGCGCTGCAGGTTGCGGTAGCGCGCCAGCGCCCACAGCGGGAAGTAGCGCGCATAGCCGTGATAGCGCAGGTAGAACACGCGCGGAAAGCCCACGGCGGTAAAGCGCGGCTCATGCCACAGCCCGCCGGATTGCTGGGTGCGCAGCAGGTAGTCGATGCCGCGTGCCACCGCCGGATGCCGCGCGGCGCCGGCTGCCATCAGCGCCAGCAGCGCCCACGCTGTCTGCGAGGCCACGCTCGGCGCCGGCTCGTAGCGGCGGTAATCGAGCCGGTAGCTGCTGCCGTCCTCGCCCCATCCGCCGTCGGCGTTCTGGATCTGCTCGAGCCAGGCCACGGCGCGGCGCATCTCGGGCGCTTCCGGGGCCAGGCCCGCGGCGTTCAGCGCGCACAACGCGCTCCAGGTGCCGTAGATATAGTTGGTACCCCAGCGGCCGAACCAGCTGCCGTCGGGCATCTGCTCGGCCAGCAGGTAGCGCAGGGCGCGCGCGGCGGGTTCGCTCTTGGCCGGCGTGGCGCCGATCTGGCACAGCATCGACAGGCAGCGCGCGGACACGTCCGCGGTGGGCGGGTCCAGCAGCGCGCCATGGTCGGCAAAGGGGATGTTGTTCAGGTAGAGATGCGTGTTCTCGGGCTCGAACGCGCCCCAGCCGCCGTCGCTGCTTTGCATACCGACGATCCACTCGGCGGCGCGCGCCACGGCTTCGTCATAGCGGCCCGGCACATCGTGCGCGCGCATGTAGCGGTCCATCGCGGCGGCCACCACGGCGGTGTCGTCCACGTCCGGGTAATAGGGATTGGCGTACTGGAAGGCCCAGCCGCCGGGGCGCACCCGCGGGCGGCGCACGACCCAGTCGCCGCGCACGTCCAGCACCTGCAGCGGCCTGAGCCAGTCCAGGCCGCGCCCGGCCGCGGCCGTTGCGCGCGCCTCGCCGGTTTCCAGCAGGGCGTGCGCGGCCAGCGCGGTATCCCACACCGGCGACAGGCAGGGCTGGCAATAGGCTTCGTCGCCGTGCTCGACCAGCAGCCGCTCGATGGATTGCCGCGCCACCGCGCGCGCCGGGTCGTCGGGCGGCACGCCCAGCACGTCGAACATCATCACGCTGTTGGCCATTGCCGGAAAGATGGCGCCCAGGCCGTCCTCGCCGTTGAGCCGCTCACGCACGAAGGCCTGCGCCGCGGCAATGGCACGCCGGCGCAGCGTGCGCGGGACGAGCGGCTCGGCCACGCGCAGCAGCGCGTCCAGGCCGCGGAACACGGTGTACCAGCCGGCGTGCTGGTGCGCCGCGCGCGGCGGCAGGCGCACCGTATGGCAGTTGCCGACGAACAGCTCATTGATGCCGACCCCGCGCGGGTTGCGCGCCTGCGGGCGCAGGCTGTTCAGCACCAGCAGCGGCACGATCACCGTGCGCGCCCAGTACGAGACCTTGGACAGGTGGAACGGGAACCACTGCGGTAGCAGCATGATCTCGACCGGCATCATCGGCACCGCCGACCACGGCATCACGCCGTACAGGGCCAGCAGCGTGCGCGTGAATACATTGCTGGCCTCGGCGCCGCCCAGCGCGTGGATGGTCCGGCGCGCGCGCTGCATATGCGCGGCCTGGGGATCGTCGCCGGCCATCTTCAGCGCGAAATAGGCCTTCACGCTGGCGCTGACGTCGGAGCGGCCCTCATGGAACAGCGGCCAGCCGCCATCGGGATTCTGGATGCGGCGCAGGTAGCGGGCCAGGCGGGCTTCAAACTCCAGGTCAGGGGCTTCGCCGAGGTAATGCACCATCAGCACGTATTCGGCGGGAATGGTGGCGTCGGCTTCCAGTTCATAGACCCAGTGGCCGTCGGGGCGCTGCTGGTGCAGCAGCGCGTCGATCGCGCGGCCGATGCCGTGGTCCAGTGCCTGCACGGCGTCGCGCGGCGAGGGGCTCTCGCCCGCGCTGGCCGGCGCGATCCGGGGCACTGCCGTGGCAAAGGCGGTCTCATTCATCGACATGCAGACTCCTTATGCCGGTGCGCGGCGCGGCCGCGCCCGGCATGCATCGGGTGCAGCGCTCAGCCAATGGCGTGGCGCAGCACGATCCAGAGCAATTGGGCGCGCGGCAGGCGCACGCGCTGGCGCGGCACGCGCCAGCCCTGCGTGCGCAGCCGCGCCAGGATGCGGTGGTAGACCTCGGCCATGATGCGCGGCGAGCGCACCTGCCGGGACGGGCAGCGCGCCATGATGGCATAGGCCTGGTCATAGTGCGCCTGGGCCTCGCGCGCCACGGCCGCGCAGGCCTGGCCGACGGCGGGGTGGGCCACCACGGCCTGGGGCGTGTCCGCCCCGATGCCGGCCGCGGCCAGCGCTTCCGCCGGCAGATAGAGCCGGCCGATGGCAGCGTCTTCGTCGATATCGCGCAGGATATTCGTCAGCTGCAGCGCGCGGCCCAGGTGGTGCGCAAGCGCAATGCCGCACGCTTCTTCCAGGCCGAACACGCGCACCGCGAGCCGGCCGACAGCGCTGGCGACACGATCGCAATACAGGTCGAGGGTGGCCGCGTCGGGGGCACGGATGTCCTGCACCACGTCCATGGTCATGCCGTCGATCACGGCGAGGAAATCCTGCTGCTGCAGGTGGAAGGCCCGGATCTGCGCGCTCAGCGGCTGCAGGGCGCGAGGCGGATTGCCGGCGTAGCAGGCGGCGATGTCGTGGCGCCAGGCATCGAGCGCCGCAAGGCGCTCGGCGTGCGGTGCGTTGCCGTCGGCGATGTCGTCGACTGCGCGGCAGAACGCATAGATCTCGAACATGGCCTGGCGCTGCGCTGGCGGCAGGATGCGCAGCGCGGCATGGAAGGAACTGCCGGCCGAGGCCGCTGGGCCCGCCTGGCTGCCCTGGTCGGCGGCGACCGGGGCGTCTTGCGTTGCGATTTGAGTACCGGCCACGAAACTCCTCGACACGCTGCATACCGTCCCGCACTGACCGCGCAGCATCCGTGCGCACCCACTGGCGGGAGGGTGGTTGTGGGTCGGCCGATTATAGCAATTTCACCCGTTGCAGGACCGCAGTCTCCACGGCCCCGGTGCCGGCGCGCCAATAAAAAAGCCCCGCGCCGAAGCTGCGGGGCTTTCCTTCCGGCCGGCCCGCTGGACCGGCCCGGACTCCACCGGTATCAGAGGGCCTGAATCTTGGTGGCTTGCTCGCCCTTCTGGCCCATGGCCTTGACGTAGCGTACCTTCTGGCCTTCCTTCAACGACTTGAAGCCATTGCCTTCAATTGCGGAGAAGTGCGCGAACAGATCATTGCCACCTTCATCCGGCGTGATGAAGCCGAAGCCCTTTGCGTCGTTGAACCACTTAACGGTACCGGTTTCCATATCTATCTCAACCTTGAATTTCAAAATGAGCGAAAACGCTCGTTATACACCGTGTGCAACGCACCCAGCGGATCCTTTTTATGTTCCCCGCCAGCGCATTCCATATGACTTCGATATGTCGCTGTCGTGACAACCGAAAACGTCACGGAACGACAACACCAAAAGACACACCGCATGGGCGCTGCACAAGTGGGAATCATTCTGCCGAATTTTCCCGGCGTGTCAATCAGGCTAAGCGCCTAATCATGATGAGAGGTTCCGATAGGAGATGTTAGCGTTTTCTACTTCAGCTTCAGTTCAGTGAATTCCCTGATTTTCTATTGGCGGATTTGGTTGTGCGTGCACCGTCAGCGGGCGTGATGCCACGCTCCCGTGCATAATGGCTGCCGTCCGGTGCATGGGCGTACCATCTTTTTTACAAATTCTTACGGCGCCCAATGCCTACCGCGTTCGGGGGAAGCGGGCGCGGCCCGGATATACCATTATGCTGACAATAAAGGCCAGGCCGGTGGCCGCGCTCGCGTCATGTACAGACATACATGAGCGCGCCCACTGTATGCGGGCCCATACATAAAATATCGGAACGGGGAATCCATCATGGCGTTTCAAACCTAGCTGTCCGGCATTGCGGTTGCGGACAGCTCCACCACCCGTCGTGCACGGGACCTTGACTGTTTCCGTTGTTTGCATCTGAGCTGAACCACGCTCGCGGTACGCCTGTACCGCGAGCGTGGCTGGCGCGCGCCCTGCAGCGCCGCGGCGCGCGTTAACGCGCGAGCCGGCTCAATGTCTCAGTGTTGGGACAATTGTTGACAATGTGATCCATGCGTCTGTCCTAGCATTCGTTTGCCGGATACCATCGGATTTTTCCGATTCTGAGATCCACAGTCGGACACAAGGCGGCGACGACCGCATCAGGAAATGTTGTGCGTGAGGCACTTGCCGGCGTGCGCAGAGAAGAGGAAGCAAGCCTGTGAAGCAGCTGGAGGAAGCACAAGGGAGCCGGGGCGGCCGCATGCCGTTCCGATCGGGGTGGGTAGGGATGCGCATGGCGCAGCAGGTGCAAGGCATCGCGCTGGCGCTGGCCCTCGGGGCGGCGACGGCTGCGGCCGCGCCGCCGCCCGCGGCGCAGACGGCATCCATGCCGTCGATCGCCTTGCACTACGGCGCCAGGCCGCCGGTTGACGCCCTGCAGGCCTTCGACATCGCCGTGGTCGAGCCCGACAGCGGCTTCGACCCACGCCAGGCGGCGACGCCGGCCACCGCCTGGTTTGCCTATGTCAGCGTGGGCGAGGTGCTGGAGAGCCGCCCCTACTTCAAGGACATCCCCAAGGCCTGGTTCGTCGGGCGCAATGACGCCTGGAACGCCCCGGTCATCGACCAGGCAGCCGACGGCTGGCCCGCCTTCTATGTCGACAAGGTGATCGCGCCGCTGTGGCAGCGCGGCTTCCGCGGCTTCTTCCTCGATACCCTCGATTCCTACCAGCTTGCCGCCAGGACCGACGCCGAGCGCGCGCGGCAGGAAGCCGGGCTGGTGCGCGTGATCCGCGCCATCAAGGCGCGCTACCCCGAGGCGCGCCTGGTCTTCAACCGCGGCTTCGAGATCCTGCCGCAGGTGCATGACCTGGCCTATGCCTTTGCCTTCGAATCGCTGTTCCGCGGCTGGAACCAGGCCCAGGGCCGCTATGTCGACGTGCCGCAGGCGGACCGCGACTGGCTGCTGGCGCAGGCGCGCACCATCCGCGAGCAGTACCGCCTGCCGGTGATCTCCATCGACTATTGCCCGCCGGCGGACCGCCGCTGCGCACGCGAAACCGCGCAGCGCATCCGCGCGCTGGGGATCACGCCCTATGTGGCCGATCCCGGGCTGCAGACGGTTGGCATCGGCAAGGTCGAGGTGCTGCCCCGGCGCGTGCTGGTGGTGCAGGAGCGCCGCCCCGGGGTGTCGATCGATGATTCCGAGGGCGTGCGCTTTGTCTCGATGCCGCTCAACTACCTTGGCTATCGCGTGGATTTCGCCGAGACCCGCGAGGACCTGCCCGAGATCGGGCCGGACCGCTACGCCGGCGTGGTGGTGTACCTGTCAGGCAATGTCACGGCGCAGCCGGGACGCTTCTATACCTGGGTGCAGGCGCGCATGGCGCAGGGCATGCCGGTGGTGTTCCTCAACGACTTCGGCACCAATGTGAGCGGCGCGGTGGCGCGCAGCTTCGGGCTGAAGACCGTCAAGGGCCGCGTGTCGGGCCCGGTCGAGGTGCTGGCCAAGGACCGGATGATGGGCTTCGAGATGCCGGTGGCCCCCGACCGCACCCAGGCCGAAGCGATCCAGGTGCCGGACGGCGATGGCTACCGTTCGCTGCTGCGCCTGCGCTCGGGCACGCTGACCTATGACGCCGCCGCGATCACGCCGTGGGGCGGCTATGTGCTGGGGCCGTATGCGGTGCGCCAGAGCGGCAACGGCAACGCCCAGAGCCGCTGGGTGGTGCAGCCGCTGGACTTCCTGCGCGAGGCGCTGCGCCTGCCCGCCATGCCCGTGCCCGATGTCACCACCGAAAACGGCCGGCGCCTGCTGACCATCCATATCGACGGCGACGGCTTTGCCTCGCGCGCCGAGATTCCCGGCGGCGGTTTCTCCGGCGAGGTGCTGTTCCGCGAGATCTTCGACCGCTACCGGCTGCCGATGACGATGTCGGTGATCCAGGGCGAAGTCAGCAAGGACGGCATGTACCCCAGGCTCAGCGCCGAGCTTGAGCCGATCGCGCGCAAGATCTTCGCGCAGCCTTATGTCGAGGTGGCCAGCCATACCTTCTCGCATCCATTCGAATGGTCGCGCACGGTGCCGGCACCGCCAGGGCAGGCAGCGCAATCCAGCGGGGCCGCCGTGGTCGAGGGCGACGAGGCCTTCCACCTGAGCATCCCCGGCTACAGCATGGACCTGAACCGCGAGATCGGCGGCTCCATCGACTACATCAACCGCACGCTGGCGCCGGCCGGCAAGCCGGTCAGCATGCTGCTGTGGTCGGGCGACTGCCAGCCGCCGGCCGAGGCGCTGCGCCTGACCGACAAGGCGCGCGTGCTCAACATGAACGGCGGCGATACGCTGATTACGCGCAGCAATCCCAGCTGGACCGCGATTGCGCCGCTGGGCATCAACAAGCCCGGCGGCACCTTCCAGGTGTTTGCGCCCAACCAGAACGAGAACGTTTACACCAACCTCTGGCATGGCCCGTTCTACGGCTTCGAGCGCGTGATCGAGACCTACGAGCTGACCGACAAGCCTTACCGCTTCAAGCCGGTCAATATCTACTACCACAGCTATTCGGGCACCAAGGCCGCGTCGCTGAAGGCGCTGCGCAAGGTCTATGACTATGTGCTGGCGCAGCCGCTGCTGCCGCTGCACTCGACCGACTACGTGCGCAAGGTGCTCGACTGGCAGGACATGGCCGTGGCGCGGGACGTGGGCGACGGCCAGCCGGGCAGCACCGGTGCCGAATGGATCGTGCGCGGCGACGGCAACCTGCGCAACCTGCGCTGGAGCGGCGCGGGCATGCCCGACGTGGGCGCGGCGCACGGCGTGACCGGCACCTCGCCGGCACCGGGCGGCGGCGTCTACCTGCACCTGGATGGCGGCGATGCGCGCTTTGCCGTGCGCGACACCGTCACTGCCCCGGCCGCGCCGCAACTGGCCGAAGCCAACGGCATCGTGCGCGACTGGTCGCAGCGCGATGGCGTCACGCGCTTCGCCTTCAGCGGCTACTTCAAGCCATTCTTCCGTCTTGCCAATGCCGGCAACTGCCGTGTGAGCGTCGATGGCAAGCCCGTACAGGCCGTCCGCGAGCGCAATACGCTGCGCGTGGATACCGCACCCGTCACCGATCCGAACCATGCCAGGCAACAAGTCGAAGTCCGCTGCGCCGGTTGAGCGCGAGCGGCTGCTGCCGCCGGCGCTGGTGCTGACTTTCACCGCGATGGTGGGGATCGGCCTGGCGCTGATGTTCCCGCGCGAGACCCTGCGCGAACGCCTGCTGGGCCAGGGTCGCACCATCGACGGGCTGACCATGGCCTACCTGGAAGCCTGGTGGAAGGTCACGCCCGACGACCCCGCCTTCATGGGCGTGCTGGCCGAGCAATACGCGCGCACCGGCCGGCTGGAAGAGGCGCAGGCCATGCTGGCGCGCATGCAGGCGGTGCAGGGCACCGACCTGTCGGGCCAGATCCTGCGCACCCGCATCGAGATCGCGCAGCAGCGCGCCTGGGCCGCGCTGCCGGATACGCCTGAGCGCGAGCAGAACCTGGTGCAGCTGCGCAGCCTGCTGGACCAGGCTGCCGGGCGCAGCTGGGGTCTGGCCGACCTGCAAACGCTGGCCACGCAGTCCAGCCAGGCCGGCGCCCAGGACGCCATGCGCAAGTTCTATGCGGCGCTGGCCAGCCAGGACCGCAACAACGCGGCCTTCTGGAACCGCCAGCTGGCCGACTTGGCGATCGCGGGCGGCGATTATCGTGACGCCGCCAACGCCTTGTTCGCGCAGCAGGCGGCCGCCACCACGCTGGCCGAGCAGCGCGCGCTGTTCCTGAAGGCAGTGCAGACGCTGCAGTCAGGCAACCTGCTGGATGAAGCGCTGGCACAGGCCGAGCGCCACGGCGGCAAGCTGCTGGACGATCCGGAGGTGCTGCGCTACCTGACGAAGCTGGCGCTGGCGGCCAACAAGCCGGAGCAGGCCAGCCGCTATGTCGAGCGGCTGCTGAAGGTCTCGGCGCGCACGCGCGATGCCGGGGACATGGCGCTGGCCGCGCGCCAGGCCGAGGTGCGCCGCATCGCCGCCAGCCAGCCCTGGGCCGAGCGCGGCTTTGTCTTCCTCGACGGGCCGCGCGGCCTGGCCTTGCGTGAAGCGCTGGCCGCTTCCGGCCAGCTGGGTACGCGCAAGATTGCGGCGCCCGCGCAAGCACCGGCGGAGCCAGCCGACAAGCCGTTCAACGCCGACGACTACGACCTCGCCTATCGCGTGTTCCTGTCGGCCGGCAAGCTCGACCAGGCGCAGCGCGTGGCCGAGACCGCGGTGCGCCGGCTGCCGGGCGAGGCGATCTGGCGCGAACGGCTGGCCCAGGTGGCCGAATGGAACCGCCAGCCCGCCGTGGCCCTGAAGAGCTGGCTCGACTATGCGCGCGCCACCAACGACGAGCGCGCGTGGGATGCTGTGATGCGGCTCGCCCCCGGCCTGTCCGACGACCGCGCCTACCTGGCCGCGCTGCGCCACCGCGCGGGCGGCTCGAACCTGAAGACGGTGGATGAGGTGGTGGCCGCCTACGAACGCCTGGGCGAACCGGAAGAGGCCATGCGCTTCCTCGAAGGCCTGAGCCACGGCCCCAGGGCGCGCGACATCATGGAGCGCCACGCCGCGCTGGCCGAGCGCGCCGGCAAGGACGAGCGCGCGTTCCAGATCTATACGCAGTTGCAGCAGCGCTTTGGCCCACGCTCTGCCTATGCCCTCAAGCTCGCCAACCTGCTCTATGTGCGCGGCAAGCTGGCGCAGGCGCTGGACGCCATGCTGCCGGCGCGTGCCACGGCCGGGAAGGATGACATCCTTTACTGGCGCACCTTTACCGAGCTGGCGCGGCTGAACCAGCGCGACGACCTGCTCAAGGACGGCTATCGCCAGCTGATGCTGGCGGCGGCGCAGACGCAGGACGAACACTGCCTGCAGCTGCCGGCGGGCCCGGCGCGCAACGACTGCCTGGACGAGGTCCGCGACACGCAGGAGGCGGATTTCTCCAACCTGATCGCCTACTACGACAAGACCCCGATCGACGCCGGGCGCATCGCCGAGGCCGACTGGCGCCGCAGCGGCAAGCCGGCATCGCTGGAGCTGGCGCTGTACTACTACACGCGTGCCCATGCCTACCCGCGTATCGAACGCCTGCTGCGGGACATGACGCCCGGGCAGCGCCAGGCGGCAGCGCAGTCGAGCCGCTTCCTGATGCGGCGCGCGGAGTACTACCGCGTGACCGGCCAGCGCGACCTGGCCCTGGCCGACCTGCGCCACGCCGCGGGCCTGCGCGATGCCGACAGCGAAACCCTGGCGGCGCTGCTGTGGACGCTGGTCGACCAGGGCAGCGATACCGAGGTGCGCGCGGTGATGCGCCGGGTGAAGGACGACGCGGAAGACAACCCCGACCTGTGGGGCGCCTTTGCCGCGGGCCATATGCGCTTCCAGGACGGGCGCGCGGCCCTGCACTACCTGCGCAGGCTCAATGACGGCAAGAGCGCCGATCCGCTCTGGCTCAGCCTGATGGCCGATGCCTATGAAACCATCGGCCAGACCGACATGGCCTGGCGCATGCGCCGTCAGGCCTGGATCGACCTGCATCACGGCTGGTCCCAGGGCGGGGTGCGCTATGCCCGGCTGCGGCCCGACAACACCGACGGCGACGAGGAGTACGAGAACGATTCCGGCGCGCCTTCGCGCGCGGACCTGCGCCGCCAGACCGTGGCGCTGGGGCAGAGCTTTGCCTCGGGCGATGTCTCGCGCGCGCTGGTGATCCAGATGCTGCGCGCGGACCGCGCTTCCACCGCGGCGCGCGAACTGGTGCCGCCGATGGCGGGCGCGCCGTCGCAGCTGGGCGAGGTGGCCGGGCTGCCGCCGCTGCATGAGGCGGCAACTGCGCCCGCGCCCGCGGAGGTCGTGCGCAACGCGGCCCGCCGCGATGCCGCGCTGTCCGCTGCCGGTCGCGATGCCGCCCTGGCCTGGGCGATGTCCGCGGAATCCAACGAACTGGCGCGCGGCTGGCTGGCCCGCCAGTACGTCAACCGGCTGCAGCGCCCGGCCTATGCCGAGGTGGCGATTGCGCTGGACCAGCAGGACATGAACAGCCTGGACCGCATCCTGGAGCGCCAGGCCGGCCGCGTGCCGGTGGCTAACCAGATCGAGGCCAACCAGCAACTGAACCGCATCAGCGCCGCGCAGACGCTGGCCTTCGAGACCCAGGAGCGGGCCCGTTCCGATGACACGCTGCAGGACACCTTGCAGGAGACGCTGCTCTACAACGCCCAGGCGATCGAGCCGCGCGTGAGCTTCATGCACCAGAAGCCGCTGGAATATACCGAAGGCAGCCTCGCGGGTGGCGTGCGCCTGTGGGACGGGTATGACCTGAACCTGCGCGGCACCTGGCGCGACCAGCGCAGCACCGACCCCCAGCAGCTGGTGAACGTGCCGTCGTCCGACCGGCGCGCCGACCTGTCGCTGGGTTATCGCGACAACAGCAAGCGCTGGCGTGCCACGGCAGGCTACCGCGAGGGACTGGACACGATGGCGACCGCGCGCTTCTTCGGCGAGTGGAACCAGCAGGGCCGGCTGCAGTTCAGCACGCTGGCCGGGCTGAACCAGCCGGCCGATGAATCGGCGCCACTGCGCGTGGGCGGGGCCAAGGACGTCGTGGGGCTGGGCGCAACCTGGCGCTTCAGCCTGCGCGAGTTCGTCGGCGCGCGCATCGAGTACAGCAGCTTCCGCGGGCAGGACCGCAGCGCGCTGGGGCATGGCATGGTCTATGACGTCGAGGCCGGCTACAGGATCCGCACCTCGTATCCGGACTACACCGTGCGCGTGGTCGGCACGCATGCCAACTACAGCGCCAACGGCGGCAGCCTGACACCGCGCATGGCGTCGCTGGTGCCGGCCGGCGACGAAGCCACGCCGGCGTTCTACATGCCGCAGGGCTTTACGCAGGCCGGCGTGCTGTTCGGCTTCGGCACTGAGCTGCTGGATGAGTACACACGCAAGTGGCGGCCGTTCGGTGAAGTGGGGCTGCTGCGCGACACGCGCGCACGGCAGAACTTCCGCGTGCAGGGCGGGCTGGCCGGATCGGTGTTCGGCAACGACCACCTGGCGCTGTATATCTCGCATGAGACCGCGGCGCGCAACGGTGGCAAGCCGCTGACGGAACTGGGAATGCGCTATCGCTGGCTGTACTGAGCCGGCGGCAGCGGATGGCACGGATCGGGTAACAACAGGACATGGAAAAGGGGATGAAGATGAACAAGCAAACCACGGCAGTGACAGGCAAGACGGTGGCCAGGCGGCTGGCGGCATGGTGCGGCGCGCTGGGCGCGGCACTGTGGCTGGCGGGTTGCGCGGTGACGGATGTCGGCCGCGCGCCGGCGCTGGCCCGCGGCGAGACCATCGCGGTGCTGCCGATCGTGAACTACACCGAGACGCCGCAGGCCGGCCTGCGCGCCGAGGCGATTGCCGAGAGCCTGCTGAAGACCGGCGGCGTGGCCAGCCTGAAGCGCTATCCGGCCAGCCTGAACCCGGAAACGCTGTTCGAGCCGGCCGAGCGCGAGGCCGTGGGCAAGGCGCTGGAATGGGCGCGTGCCGAGAAGGCCCGCTACGCGCTGACCGGTGCGGTGCAGGAATGGCGCTACAAGGTGGGCGTGGACGGCGAGCCCGCGGTCGGCATCTCGCTGCAGCTGCTGGACGTGGCCAGCGGTGAAGTGGTGTGGTCGGCCACCGGCAGCGACAGCGGCTGGAGCCGCGCGTCGCTGTCGGGCACCGCGCAGAAGCTGCTGCGCCGCCTGCTGGCGCCGCTGATGCAGGGCTGAGGCGGCGGCAAGCCATCAGGACGAGGCTGCACACCGATGCGGCGATGGAATGGTTGAAGCAAGGGGATGAGCGTGGCCAATACGGCTGACAAGACATATCGCGCGCGGCAAGGTCAGGGCATCGGCCTGGGTGGGCGCTATGCGCGCCTGCTGGCGCCGGCGGTCAGCGGGCGCGCGGCCGTGGTGGAACTGGTGGTGGCCATGCTGGCGGCAATGGGGCTGGCGTGGCTGGCGCTGCCGCAGAACCCGCTGCTGCTCGGCATGGGCTTTCCGTGGGCCTGGCTGCTGCCGGTGATCCTGGCGCTGCGCTACGGCACGCTGATCGGCGTGGGCAGCGTGCTGATGCTGCTGGGCGGCTGGTACTTCTACCAGCAGACCGGCGTGATGGCAGGACCTTTCCCGCGCCTGTTCTTCCTCGGCGGGCTGCTGCTGGTGCTAGTAGCGGGGCAGTTCGGCGATATCTGGGGCACGCGCCTGGCGCGTGCCCGCGCCGTGAACCGCTACCTGGACGAACGCCTGGCGGCACTGACCAAGAACCACTACCTGCTGCGCATCTCGCATGCGCGGCTGGAAAACGACCTGCTGGCGCGGCCCACCACGCTGCGCGACACGCTGTCGCAGCTGCGCAGCGTGGCGCTGGACGAGGCGGCGCGCACCGGCCAGGTGCTGGCCGGCGCGCAGCCGATGCTGCAGGTGGTAGCGCAGGCCTGCCAGCTCGAGGCAGCCGAGCTCTATGCCTGCGATGGCGAGCACGTGGACGGTGCCCCTGTCGCCAGCGTCGGCCCGGAATTCACGCTCGATACCACCGACCCGCTGGTGCGCCACTGCCTGGACACGCGCCAGCTGGCGCACCTGCGCGCCGACGGCCTGCAGCATGGCGCGCAGACGCGCTACGTGGCGGTGGCGCCGGTGCTGGCCGGCTCCGACCACCTGATCGGCTTGCTGGTGGTCGAGCGCATGCCGTTCCTGTCGCTGACCTACGAGAACCTGCAGATGCTGATGGTGCTGCTGGGCTACTACGCTGACGGCGTGGAGCACGCCGGCGCCACCCGCACCATCCAGGCGGCGCTGCCGGCCTGCCCGTACCCGTTTGCGCTGGACTATGCGCGGCTGTCGCGGCTGCGGCGCGAGACCGGCATCGAAAGCTCGGTGGTGGCGCTGGTGTTCGACGCGGATCCGGAGCGCGATGCGCTGTTCGAGCAGGTGGTACGCAGCCGGCGCGCGCTGGATGTGGCGTGGCCGGTGGTCAACGCCCATCACCGTGCCATGCTGACGCTGATGCCGCTGTCCGATGCGCAGGCGGTGGCGGCCTACCTGGTGCG
This sequence comes from Cupriavidus sp. GW821-FHT07C08, assembly GCF_059419025.1. Lineage (NCBI taxonomy): Bacteria > Pseudomonadati > Pseudomonadota > Betaproteobacteria > Burkholderiales > Burkholderiaceae > Cupriavidus > Cupriavidus sp. GW821-FHT07C08. The sequence continues at coordinate 158,720 of NZ_JBWKQZ010000011.1, read as the reverse complement.
CATCGAAGACATGCTGCGCGCGCAGTTCGGCACCGACTTCACCAGTGCGGGCATCGGCGTCTATACGCTGGCGGTGCCCGGCGCCGGCTCGGAAGACGCGCTGGTCAAGCTGCTACGCCGGGCCCAGGTGGATGGCGCGATCGCCCCCGCCACGCTGCCGGCCGGGGAAGCGCCCCATGTTTAAGCTCGGCGCCAGCGGGCTCGCCGCCCAGATCGCCGCGCTGGCGCTGCTGGCGCGCGCCGGCAACAGCACCGCGCTGCTGCTGGCCTTCTTCGGCATGCAGGCGGTGGCTGCCGCGCTGACGGCGCTGCTGCTGTGGCGCCTGCTGCCGCGGCGCTTTCGCGTGCCGTTCCTGTGGAGCTATGGCTTTCTCGCGCTGTTCTGCTTCTTCGTGCCGCTGGGCGGCGCGCTGGTGTGCCTGGGCAGCTACCTGTTTTCGAAGCTGTTCCCGCGGCGCGTGGACACCAGCGGCATCGGCACCGTGGGCCTGCCCGAGTTCGTCACGCACCTGATGTCGCGCGTCACCCACGGCGGCGGCGCGCGCCTGCGTGCGCAGCTGGGCAATGCGCGCGCGCCCCTGACCGAGCGCATGACCGCGCTGGTGGCGATGCAGTCGATGCCGGCGCGCACCGCCAGCCCGGTGCTGCGCGAACTGCTGGCCGACAGCGTCGACGACGTGCGGCTGCTGGCCTACGGCATGCTGGACGGCGCCGAGAAGCAGCTGACCCAGCAGATCCTGGCCGAGCTGCCGCGGCTGGAGAGCGCCAACAGCGCCAGCGAGCGCGCCGAGATCAGCAAGCGGCTGGCCGACCTGTACTGGGAACTGATCTACCAGAACCTGGTGCAGGGCGATGTCTACCGCTACACCGCCAGCCAGGTCGAGCGCTACGCCAGCGCGGCGCTGGAGTACGACGACAACAATGCCTCGCTGTGGTACATGCGCGGGCGCCTGGCGCTGGCGCGCAATGCCCCGCGCGAGGCGCGCGACTGGCTGCAGCGCGCCGAATCCCTCGGCTTCGCGCGCGAGCGCGTGCTGCCGCACCTGGCCGAAGCCGCCTACCTGGAACGCGACTACGCCGCGGTGCGCCAGCTGATGGCATCGTTTGACAGCCCCTCGCCGCTCCCGCTGGTGCGGCCCCTGCTGCGGTACTGGCAATCATGAGCGAGATTCTGGTAAAAGGGACGTCGGCCGACGTCATGCTGCTACTCGAAGGCACCTTCCCGTATGTGAGCGGAGGGGTGTCGAGCTGGGTCAACCAGATGATCCGCGCGTTCCCGGACCTGCGCTTCGGCATCGTCTTTATCGGCAGCCGGCGCGAGGACTATGGCGACATGGCCTACCAGCTGCCGCCCAACGTGGTGCACCTGGAAACGCACTACCTGTACGACTTCCCGCCGCCGCCGCTGGTCCAGGGCAGCACCGGCGATGCCAGGGCGTTCGACGCCTCGGACCGCCTGCACGAGCTGCTGCGCGACCCGGGCCGCGAGGCCGAGGCCGGCGCCATGATCCGCGAGCTGATGCCGGCGCTGCGCGAGGGCGGGGCGCTGGGCGAGGACGCCTTCCTGTACAGCCGCCGCGCCTGGCAGACCATCACCGAGCAATACCGGCGCTTCTGCACGGACCCGTCGTTCACGGACTATTTCTGGACCGTGCGCATCATGCACAAGCCGCTGTGGCAGCTGGTGCGCATTGCCGACAACCTGATCCCGGCGCGCGTCTACCACACGGTTTCCACCGGCTATGCGGGCTTTCTCGGGGCGCTGCTGCGCCACCGCAACCAGCGCCCGCTGCTGGTGTCGGAGCACGGCATCTACACCAAGGAACGCAAGATCGACCTGTTCCAGAGCCAGTGGATCCGCGACAACCGCAATGTGTTCGAGCGCGACATCTCCCAGATCAGCTATTTCCGCGAACTGTGGGTGCGCTTCTTCGAGACCATTGGCCGGGTCTGCTACGACGCTGGCGACGACATCGTCGCGCTGTACGAGGGCAACCGCCGCCGCCAGGTGCAGGACGGCGCCCCTGAGGCGCGCACGCGCAGCATCCCCAACGGCATCGACCTGCCGCGCCTGGCGCCGCTGCGCGCGCGCCGCAAGCCGGGCGTGCCGCCGGTGCTGTGCCTGATCGGCCGGGTGGTGCCGATCAAGGACGTCAAGACCTTTATCCGCGCCATGCTGACGGTGGTGCGCGAGTACCCCGACGCCGAAGGCTGGATCGCCGGCCCGGAGGACGAGGATCCCGACTACGCGCGCGAATGCCGCAGCCTGGCCGAAAGCCTGGGCCTGGGCCAGAAGGTCAAGTTCCTGGGCTTCCAGCGCATCGACGCGCTGCTGCCGCAGGTGGGCGTGCTGGTGCTGAGCTCGATCAGCGAGGCGCTGCCGCTGGTGGTGCTGGAGGGCTTTGCCGCCGGCGTGCCGTGCGTGACCACCGACGTGGGCTCGTGCCGCGAGCTGCTGTTCGGCCTGCCCGGCGAGGACGCCGCGCTGGGCTCGGCCGGCGAGGTGGTGCGCATTGCCGACCCCGCGGCACTGGCCGCGGCGGCGCTCGGGCTGCTGCAGGACCCGGCGCGCTGGCAGGCGGCGCAGGCCGCCGGCGTGGCGCGCGTGGAGCGCTACTACACCCAGGACCGCATGGTGGGCAGCTACCGCGAACTGTATCAACGGCTGATGGCGCAACCAGACGGCGCCGGGCATGGCGGACCTGAGCGGCAGGGCGGCGGCAACCCCGCGCGCTGCCCGGTCCACGGAGGAGCCTGAGCATGGCTGGCATTGGATTCGAGCTGCGCAAGATGCTGCGGCGGGACAACCTGTCGGGCATGCTGAGCGCCTACGCGTATGCCGGCATCATCAGCTCCGGGCCGTGGATCCTGTCGATCGTCGGCATCCTGCTGATCGGCATGCTGAGCCTGCCCTTCGTGGTGCCGGGCTCGCTGATCACGCAGTTCCAGGTGTCGGTGACCTACCTGATCGCTGGCAGCCTGATCCTGACCGGGCCGATGCAGCTGGCGTTCACGCGCTTCACCTCGGACCGGCTGTTCGAGAAGCGCGACCACCTGGTCCTGAGCAACTATCACGCGGTGGCGCTGCTGGCGACGGTGCTGTCGGGCTGCATCGGCGTGGCGTGCGCGGTGTTCAGCTTCGGCGAGCAGTCGGTGCTGTACCGGCTGCTGATGGTGGCGGGGTTCGTGGTGCTGAGCAATATCTGGATTGCCGCGATCTTCCTGTCGAGCATGAAGCAGTACAAGGCGATCGTGTGGACCTTCCTGCTGGGCTACGCGATCTCGGTCGGGGCCGCGCTGGCGCTGCGCGGCCACGGGCTGGAAGGGCTGCTGGGCGGTTTCGCCGCCGGCCAGCTGTGCCTGCTGACCGGCATGGTGACGCTGATCTACCGCAACTACACCAGCCGCCAGTTCATGTCGTTCGAGGTGTTCCAGCGCCGCTATGCCTACCCCAGCCTGGTCGCGATCGGCCTGCTGTACAACCTGGGCATCTGGATCGACAAGTTCATGTTCTGGTACGCGCCCTCCACGGGGCAGCAGGTGATCGGGCCGCTGCATGCGTCGATCATCTACGACATCCCGGTGTTCCTGGCCTACCTGGCGATCATCCCCGGCATGGCGGTGTTCCTGGTGCGCATCGAGACCGATTTCGTCGAGTACTACGACGCGTTCTACAACGCGGTGCGCGGCGGCAGCTCGCTCGAGCATATCGAGGACATGCGCAACACCATGGTCCAGACCATCCGGCTGGGTTTGTACGAGATCGTCAAGGTGCAGGCCATCGCGGCGCTGCTGCTGTTCGCGGTGGGCGTGTGGGTGCTGCGGCTGCTGGGCATTTCCGAGCTGTACCTGCCGCTGCTTTACGTGGACGTGATCGGCGCCAGCCTGCAGGTGGTACTGCTGGGGGTGCTCAACATCTACTTCTACCTGGACCGCCGCCGCGAGGTGCTGCTGCTGACCGCGACCTTCGTGGTGCTGAACTTCGCGCTGACGCTGCTGACGCTGCACCTGGGGCCGGCCTGGTACGGCTACGGCTTTGCGGTGTCGCTGCTGGTGGTGGTGGCGCTGGCGCTGTACCTGCTGGACCGCAAGCTGGACCGGCTGGAGTACGAGACCTACATGCTGCAATAGGCCCTGCCGGGGCCGCGCCGCCTGGCTCCCCGGGCGGCGCGATGGCGGCAAGGACGGTGCAGATCGAAAGACGATCGCGGAAGGATCGGCGCAGTTGCCGCCGCCACCCCTCGTCGGGGCATCTCGACGAAAGGGCCCGCGATTGGGTAACATGGCGGCAGCCGGCGGGCTTCGGCCTGGCCCGTCGGATCAGATCGACGGCCGCGCCCCCCTGGGGGTGAATATGAGGAATGACTTGCCGGCCGAGCCGTCGACATGCCGTGGCAGAGACCGCAGTTGCAGTCGGAAGCTGGCAGAAGGATGTAGAGGTATGCGTATTGCCTCCGTGGAGGATGATCCGGATCAGGCCGAACTGATCCGGCAGATATTGAGCGAAGCCGGCTTCGAGTGTGAGTCCTTTGCCAACGGCGCGGACTTGCTGCGCGCGCTGCGCGAGCGCGCCTATGACCTGTTGCTGGTCGACTGGCAGCTGCCGGGCACCAGCGGCTATGAGCTGGTCAGCTGGGTGCGGCAGAAGTCCGGCAATATGCCGCCGATCCTGTTCGTCACCAGCCGCACCGCTGAATCCGACATCGTCGACGGCCTGACGGTGGGCGCCGACGACTACATGCTCAAGCCCATCCGCGCCGGCGAGCTGATCGCCCGCGTGCGCTCGCTGCTGCGCCGCGCCTACCCCGAGGCCGCGCAGGAAGTGGAGCTGATCCGGCGCGGCAACTACACCGTCGATACCCACGCGCGCACCATCACCGTCGGCGGCGAGCCGGCGCTGCTGTCGCCGCGCGAATATGAGCTGGCCCTGTTCCTGTTCCGCAATACCGGGCGCCTGCTGGCGCGCGAGGTGATGGAGCAGGCCGTCTGGGGCCGCGCCATGGGGGCGGGCTCGCGTACGCTGGATACGCATATCTCGCGGCTGCGCCTGAAGCTGGCGCTGCGGCCCGAGAACGGCGTGCGGCTGACCTCCGTGTATTCGCACGGCTATCGCTTTGAAGAGGCTTCCGCGGCTGACGCGGAAGCGGATGAGGCCGGGGCGGATGCGTAAGCGGATTGGATGGGCCGCGCTGGCCCTGCTGGCCGGCGTGGCAGTTCCGGCGCACGCCGGGCCCGCGGGCGCGGAAGGCGCCGATTTTATTTACCTGGTGGAGCCGGGCGATACGCTGATCGGCCTGGCCTCGCGCTACATGGCGTCCGAGGAAGGCTGGCGCACGCTGCAGCGCCTGAACGGCGTGGCCGATCCGTACCGGCTGTTGCCCGGCTCGCGCCTGCGCATCCCGCTCAGCCAGATTCCCGAGCAGGCCGCCTCGGCGCGCGTGGTCTATGTGGCCGGCGAGGTCCGCGCCAATGGCCGGCCGGTGCAAGCCGGCATGACGCTGGACGAAACCGCGCGCATCGAGACCCCCGCGGGCGGCTCGGTCACGCTGGAACTGCCGGACCGCAGCCGCGTCACGGTGCCGCCCGCCACCACGCTCTCGGTCAGCCGGCTGCGCACGTTCGCGCGCAGCGGCCTGACCGACACCGTAATCCGCATCGACAAGGGCGCCGCCGATACGCGCGTGGCGCCGCAGGGCGGCGGCGTCGGCCGCTTCGAGCTGCATACGCCGATGATGGTGACCGGCGTGCGCGGCACCCGATACCGGGTCTCGGCCGACACCGCGGGAAGCCGCAGCGAGGTGCTGGAAGGGCGCGTCGGCGTCAGCGCGGCGCGAGGCGCCCGCGCCCGGCCGGCACCGGAGCGCGCGATGACCGCGGCGGCGTCGGTCGGTGCCGGCTATGGCATCGGCGTGTCGGCCGGCGGCAAGCTGTCGCAGCCGGTGGCGCTGCTGCCGGCGCCGGCCCTGTTGCCCCCGGCCGATACCGTGCTGGGCCCGTCCTTCGAGGCCGCCTGGCAGCCGGTGCCGGGCGCCACCGCCTACCGCGTGCTGGTGGCGCGCGATGCGGCGCTGAGCGAACTGGCCTGGACCGGCATCGTCAGTGGCGCCAAGGCGACGACCGCCCGTGTAGACGGGCTGCCCGAGGGCACGCTGTACCTGAGCGTCAGCGCCATCGACAAGCACCAGTTGAGCGGGCACGGCGCCCAGGCGCCGGTGGCGGTGCGGCTGAACCCGCCGGCGCCGTTCACGCAGCAGCCTGCCGCGGATGCGGTGCGCTATGCCGACGCCGTCGCCTTCGAATGGGCCACCGTGCCGAGTGCTGCGCGCTACGAACTGGCGCTGGCCGCCGATCCCGCCTTTACGCGCGATGCCGTGGTGCAGGCGGCCTCCGCGCCCACCGCCGCGCAAGCGCTGGTGCCGGGCCGCTGGTGGTGGCGCGTGCGCAGCGTCGATGCGGCGAGCCGGCCGGGCCCGTGGTCGGACGCGGTCTCGTTCAGCGTCGAGCCCAAGCCGCCCGTGCCGACCCTGCAGGACGACGGCGGCGCGCTGCATATCGGCTGGCCCGAGGGCAGTGGTGCCGGCGCGGGCTACCGGGTCCAGGTGTCGGCCGATGCCGGCTTTGCCACGCTGCTGGCCGACGAGCACACCACCACCAACACCATTGACCTGCCGCGCCCCGCGCCCGGCTTCTATTTCATCCGCGTGGCACGTGCGGCGCCGGGGGTGACGCCGGATCCGGCGGCGTTCTCCGCGCCGCAGCGCATCGAGGTCTCTGCCTTCCTGCGCGACTCGCAGGGCGGCGCGATCGGGTCGGGCGACCGGCCAGACGGTGGTGGCCGCGTCCGGCTCAACTGACGCGCCAGGCCCGGCACCGGCCGCGCCTACGCGGGCAGGCGGGCGGGCTTTCGGGCGGCGCACGCGGATCGAATGGTGCCTGCTGCTTGCGGCCGTGCTGGCGCTGGTGGTGCTGGCCGCGCGCCAGGGCTGGACCGAGCGCGCCGACCTGGCCGCCTACGATATCGCCATCAGCGCCCAGCACCATCCGGCCCGCGACGACATCGTCATCGTCGGCATCGATGACGCCAGCATCACCGCCATCGGCCGCTGGCCCTGGCGCCGCGCGGTGCTGGCGCAGCTGGTCGAGCGCATCGCCGCCGGCCGGCCGCGCGTGATCGGCGTGGACGTGATCCTGGCCGAGCGCGATACCCGCTATCCGCAAGACGACGCCGTGCTGGCCCGCAGCCTGGCCCAGGCCGGCAACGTGGTGCTGCCGGTGGTGGCTGAATCCGGCCCCGCCGGCATGCTGGTGCGCTACCCGCTGGCCGGGCTGGGCGCCGCGGTGGGCCATATCAACATGGTGGTCGATATCGATGGCGTGGCGCGCCAGGTCTATCTGAGCGAGGGGCCCCATCCGGTGGCCGCCGCCGGCGTGCCGCACCTGGCCGCGGTGATGGCGGCGTTCGGGCGCGCCGGAGAGCCGCCCGGCATCGCGCGCCAGGAGCCGGCCCGGATCACCGAGGCCAACGGCTGGGAGCGCAGCGGCCGCCTGCGCATCCCGTATGCCGGCCCGCCCGGCACCTTTGCCCGCGTGTCGGCGCGCGACGTGCTGGACGGCCGCGCCAATCCCGCCATCTTCGCAGGCAAGGCCGTGCTGATCGGCGCGCTGGCCACCGGCATGGGCGACGTGCTGCCGACGCCGGTGTCGCGCGATGGCCGCGGCATGAGCGGGGTGGAGATCCTGGCCAATACCGTGCAGGCGCTGACCGACGGCGACGCCATCGTGGCGGTGCCGCGCGCGTGGCAGGTCGGCGGCACGCTGCTGGCGGTGCTGCTGGCCGCATTGGCCGCGCTGCGCCTGCCCCCGCGCGGCGCGCTGGTGGCCACCGGGCTGCTGCTGGCCGCCCTGCTGGGCGGCTCGCTGTTGCTGCTGGCGCTGGCGCGGCTGTGGTTCGCGCCCGCCGCCGCGGCGCTTGGCTGCGTGCTGTTCTACCCGCTGTGGAGCTGGCTGCGCCAGGAGGCGGCCCTGCGCTTCCTTTCTGACGAACTGGCGCGGCTGGAACGCGAGCCCGGCCTGATTGCCGCGCCACTCCATACCGGCGCCACGCTCGACAGCCGCATGCGCGCCGTCTACGGCATGAGCGCGCAGCTGCGCGGCACGCGCCGCTTCCTGTCCGATGGCCTGGAAAGCCTGCCCGATGCCACCGCGATCTGCGACCTGGATGGCGGTGTGATGCTGGCCAACCGGCGCTGCGTGGCGCTGGCGCCCGCCGTGCTGGACGGCGAGCCCGCGCGCGCGCCGGGCGAGGCCGGTCCGCCGCGGGCCGCCATCCGCGCACTGATCGAGGCAATTTTTCCCGCGCCGGCACCAGCCCTAGCGTACTGGCAGTCGCTGCATGACCGCTACGCCGATGCCGGCATCGCCCCGGCCCCGGTCCCCGACGGCGGCATCGAGGTAGCCGGGCGCGGCGACCGCCGCTACCTGCTGCACGGCGCGCCGCTGCATGCCGAGGCCGGTGCCGTAGCCGGCCTGATCGTCAGCGTGATCGACATCACCGCGATCCGCATCGCCGAGCGCCAGCGCGAGCAGATGCTGCGCTTCCTGTCGCACGACATGCGCTCGCCGCAGGCATCGATCCTGGCCCTGATCGATCTGCATGAGCGCCGCGCGCGGCGCGATGAGGCAGCCGCCGGCGATGTCGCCACGGACAGCGGCGTGCTGGCCCGCATCGCCGCGCATGCGCGCCGCACGATGACGCTGGCCGACGACTTCATCAGCGTCGCACGCGCGGAGTCGAATACCCTGGCGTTCATGGAAGTGGAACTGGGTGGCCTGGTGCTGGATGCGACGGACCAACTCTGGGCACTGGCCAAGTCCGGCGACGTGACGCTGCAGATCGACCTGCCTGACGACCCCGCGGTGCTGCAGGGTGAACCGACGCTGCTGGCACGCGCCATCGCCAACCTGGTCAGCAATGCAATCAAGTTCAGCCCGCAAGGGGAGACCGTGACGGTCTCGCTCACGCGTGAGCCGGGCAGCTTTGTCGTTGCCGTCCAGGACCACGGGCCGGGGATTGCCGAGGCCGACCAGGCTCGATTGTTCGAACCGTTCGCGCGCTTACATGAGGGACAGCGGGGCGCGCCGGAAGGCGCGGGCCTGGGACTGGTGCTGGTGCGGGCCGTGGCCGAGCGGCATGGCGGCAAGGCCAGCGTGCGGAGTGCGGCTGGCGCGGGGGCGGTGTTCCGCATCGAATTGCCTGTGGCCTGAGCGGCACAGCAATGGCCGCAAGCCACGTTACGGCTGCCGACACAATTGTTGGCAGTCGTCACGGGGGGATTTGCGTAGCATCGGATTGCCGCTGGAGCCGCATCCGGTGGTCTTCGCGCCCACGCCAGCTCCCCCAATGGCCGTAACTGGCGTGGGCGGCTTTTTTGGGTGCCCCTGAACTCAGTACCCACCTTGCCCAGGCACCCACGCGGTCCCGGCAAGCGGCACCTGTGTCATCGCCGCCGCCTCGACGGTCAGGGCAACGAGGTCTTCGGGCTCCAGGTTATGCAGGTGCGATTTGCCGCAGGCCCGCGCGATGATCTGCGCTTCCATCGTCATGACCGACAAGTAGTTTGCCAGGCGCCGCCCGGCCTGTACCGGATCCAGGCGAGAAGCCAGTTCCGGATCCTGCGTCGTAATGCCTGCGGGATCCTTGCCCTCATGCCAGTCGTCGTAAGCCCCCGGAACGGTCCCGAGCTTGTGGTACTCGCTGGCATGGCGCGGATCGTTGTCTCCCAGCGCGACCAGTGCTGCCGTGCCGATGGCAACGGCATCTGCCCCAAGAGCGAGGGCCTTGGCGACGTCGGCGCCGTTGCGAATGCCGCCCGAGACAATCAGCTGCACCTTGCGATGCATGCCCAGGTCCTGAAGCGCCTTCACCGCGGGCCGGATGGCCGCGAGGATGGGGATGCCCACATGTTCGATGAACACTTCCTGCGTCGCGGCCGTGCCACCCTGCATGCCATCGAGCACCACCACATCGGCGCCGGCTTTGACCGCCAGGGCCACGTCATAGTAGGGGCGGGTGGCGCCAACCTTGACGTAGATGGGCTTCTCCCAGTCGGTTATTTCCCGCAGTTCGAGGATCTTGATCTCGAGGTCGTCGGGGCCGGTCCAGTCCGGATGCCGGCAAGCCGAGCGTTGATCGATGCCTTCGGGAAGGCATCGCATCCTTGCCACGCGCGGGCTGATCTTCTGTCCCAGCAGCATGCCGCCGCCGCCGGGTTTTGCGCCCTGTCCGATCACCACTTCGATGGCGTCCGCCTTGCGCAGGTCGTCGGGGTTCATGCCGTAGCGCGAGGGCAGGTACTGGTACACCAGCGTCTGCGACTGGCCGCGCTCTTCCGGAGTCATGCCACCGTCGCCCGTCGTCGTGCTCGTGCCGGCGATGGTGGCGCCACGCCCCAGTGCTTCCTTGGCCTGGGCGGACAGCGCGCCGAAGCTCATGCCGGCAATGGTGACCGGCGTCTTCAGGTGAATCGGCTTTTTGGCGTAGCGCGTTCCCAGTACGACGTCGGTCCCGCACTTCTCCCGGTAGCCTTCCAGCGGATAGCGGCTGACCGAGGCACCAAGGAACAGCAGGTCATCGAAGTGCGGCAGCTTGCGCTTGGTGCCGCCGCCACGGATATCGTAGATGCCGGTGGCCGCGGCGCGACGGATTTCGGCCAGGGTGGCCGGGTCGAACGTCGCGGAATAGCGCGGGGGAGTCTGGGTGGAGCTCAATGCCAGCTCCTGCAGTTGGGTCGAGGCATTCACTTCAGTAGGCTCCTGCATTATCGACATGGAAGTTGTAGAGCGTGCGGGCAGACCCGTACAGCTTGAACGACGACGGGTCGACATCCACATGGCCGGCGCGGTGGAGCAGGTCGGCCAGCACCTCGCGTTCGCGCGGGCCCATGGTCTTCTCTTCGCAATCTGCGCCCAGGCTCTTCACCTTGCCGCGCACGTAGATGGCGGCTTCGTAGAGCGAGTCGCCCAGCGCTTCGCCGGCGTCGCCGAGCACCACCAGGTTGCCAGCTTGTGCCATGAACGCCGAGAAGCTGCCGACCGAGCCGCCGACGACGATATCGGCGCCCTTCAGCGAAATCGCGCAACGCAGGCCGGCATCCCCGTCGATCACCAGCAGCCCGCCGTGGGCGGTGGCGCCTGCGGCGTTGGAAGCGAAGCCCTTGACGTGGACCTTGCCGCTCATCATGTTCTCGGCGACGCCCGTTCCGGCGCTGCCGTTGATCGTCACGGTGGCGCCTTGATTCATCCCGGCGGCGTAGTAGCCGGCATGACCTTCGATGACCACGTCGACAGGCGCATTCAATCCGGCGGCGATGGCGTGCGCGCCGTTCGGGTTGTCGATCTGCACGCGCAGGCCGCCTTGCGCAGGCACGTCCTTGTGCAGGTACTGGTTGACTTCGCGCAGCGGCGTGACCGCGAGGTCAAACTTCACGCTTTCCATACGTACATCTCCTCGGGTGCGGGTTCGAAAACATGGGCGTGCCTGACGCCGGGCAGATGGGCCAGCGAGCGGAACTCCGACGCGATGGCGACATAGTCGTCGGTTTCGGCCACCACCGCGGGCTTGCAGGCAAAGGGGTCGCGGATCAGCGCCAGTTCCGTGGGCGTTCCCATCAGAAAGGTGTAGAAACCATCCAGGACCTCAAAGCCTGCCTGCAGCGCCTGCTCGAGCGTGTCGCCTTCGCGCAGCCGCCATTCCAGGAAACGCGTGGCCGCCTCGGTGTCGTTGTCGGTGTCGAAGTGGATGCCATGGGGCGCCAGCATGCGCCGGATGCCGTTGGGGTTCGACAGGGAGCCGTTATGCACCAGGCAGAAGTCCTCGCCGGCGGTGAACGGGTGTGCGCGATCGGGCGTGACGGCGGACTCGGTAGCCATGCGGGTATGGCCGACGAGGTGGCTGCCCTGGAGTTCGGCGAAGCGGTAGCGGGCCGCCACTTCAGCCGGGGTGCCGATGTCCTTGTAGAGGTCGATACTGCGACCCGTCGAGAACACATGCAGCTTCGGGTCGTTCGCGGCGATCCAGTCCTTGACGCGCTCTGGCTCGCCCCGGAAGGTCACGATGCCATGGTTTCCCCTTGCCTGCACGGTTGCGTGCACATCGAGCGCCGCATTCAATGCGTCGGCCAGGCGATTCCAGTCATAGCGCTCGGCGTCATCGGTGTATCCGGCATAGACGCTGAGCTTCCTGTGCCGTTCTTCCACCGGCGCCGAGAACACCGCCAATCCCGCTGAATCCGGGCTGCGCTCGGTCATCCCGATCAGCATGGGTACCATCAGCTCGCCAAGCTTTTCCCGCAGTGAAGATGTCTTGACTAACAATCCAACAATTCCGCACATAGCGTGATTCCTTCTTCAAAAGAATTCCAGGTACTGCTTCACTTCCCAGTCCGAGACATGCCGTTGATATTCGAGCCACTCCATGCGCTTGAGCTTCAGGAACTCTTGCGCAACGGGTCCCAGTGCCTCGGTTATCAGCGCATCGGCTTCGAGGGCATCCAGCGCGCTGCCAAGGTTCTGGGGTAGCAGACCGATGCCGGCTTCGGCCAGTTGCGCCTCGCTCCACTCATAGAGATTGGTGTTGCGCGGTGCGCCGGGATCGAGCTTCCGGTCGATGCCGTCAAGCCCCGCCGCAATCACGGCCGCTGTGGCGAGATACGGGTTGGCGGCGCCATCGGGCAGCCGGAGTTCCAGCCGGCCCTTGGGGATGCGGATCATGCTGGAGCGATTGTTGTCGCCATAGCTGATATACGCCGGAGCCCAGGTGGCGCCGGTGAGGGAACGGCCCACCACGAGCCGCTTGTAGGAATTGACGGTGGGCGCGCAAAGCGCCGTGAGGGCCGGCGCATGGGCCAGCAGCCCGCCGAGGAAGTGATAGGCCAGCGGGGACAGGTCCAGCCCGCGCGGGTCGCTCTTGTCAGCAAACAGGTTGCGCTGCCCGTCGCCGATCGACATGTGCATATGCATGCCGTTGCCAGGGCGGTTCGCAAAGGGCTTCGGCATGAAGGAGCACACCAGGCCCAGCTCGTTGGCGATTTCCGATGCCGCCATCTTGAAGAAGATGAAATGGTCGCAGGACGTCAGGCAGTCGGTGAAGGTGTAATTCAGCTCGAATTGCCCGTTGGCGTCTTCGTGGTCGATCTGGTAGACATCGATGCCCGCGGCCCGCGGCCCGCAGTCCGTTGGACAGACGCTCCAGGAAAGTACGCGTGCGCGACAGCCCCTTGTAGTCGTAACAAGGCTTGGCCAGCGTATCGCTCGGGTCGCACGGCGCGATGCCGCCTTTGTCGTCACGGCGCAGCAGCGAGAATTCAGGCTCGAGGCCGGTATAGAGCGTGTAGCCGCGTTGCGAGAGCCTGGCGATCTGCCGCTTCAGGACGACCCGGCTGTCGTACTGCCATGGCGCACCATCGACATGCCCTTCGCATACGATCCGGGCCAGGCCCGGTTGCCATGGCACCAGCCCGATGGTGTCGAGATCCCCGCGAGCCATGAAGTCCGGGCCATGCGGTTCAATGCCAACGCCCCAGATGGCAAAGCCGGCAAAGCCGGCACCCTCCGCCAGGACCGAACCAAGATGCGCCACGGGCACCGATTTGGCCTTGGCGACGCCGTGGATATCGACGAACTGCGCGAGGACGTAGCTGACGCCGCGCGCCAGGAGATAGTCCTGCGCTTCTTCGACGGTGTTGAACCGCGGAGCGGGGGTCAACGCCCCGGCTGGCGCGGCAAGATGCGCACTCAACTCTGACTTCATGGATCGGCTCCTTCCGACTTTGGAATGCGCCTCGCAGCGCCAGGCGCAAGATTTGCTCCATCGGGAAGCAAATCTGCGATGATTCCTGTGGAGCAACAAATGTGCCTATCAGGAATCTTGCTCCTGGTGCGTCAATGACTGAGAAACCCCACATGAAGACCCATGCCGAGCCCCCTTTTGAAGCCCACTTGCCCCACATTGAGGAATCGGTGGGCATGGTCATTCGCGAACTGCGACTGCGGGAGCGGCTGACGATTGCGCAGGTCGCGGAACAGGCGGGGCTGAGCCGCGGGATGTTGTCGAAGATCGAGACCGGCGGCACCATGGCAGGCATGGATACGCTTGCACGTATCGCCCGCGCGCTGGGCGTGCCAATGGCGGTGCTGTTCAGCAAGTACGATGGCGCGTCGGCCGCCGCGCAGCATGTCAGGCATGGGGCGGGGATGGAGGTAGTGCGACGCGGCACTAAGAGCGGCCATACCTATCATCTGCTGGCTTATGACCAGGGCCCCATGAAAGCCTTTGAGCCGTTCCTGATCACGATCGAGGACGGCACCGAGCGCTATCCGACCTTCCAGCACCCTGGCACCGAATTCCTGTACATGCTGGAGGGCGTGGTCGAGTATCGCTGCGGACAGCAAACCTATACGCTCGAACCCGGCGATGCCCTGACCTTCGCCGGCGAGATACCGCATGGCCCGGTAGGCCTGACCAGGTGTCCGATCAGGTTCCTGTCCATCACCATCTATCCGCGACAAGGGGAGTGATGGTGCCCTGCGATCAGGATCGGCAGCACAGCAAAGGCGGGGCTCAGGACACCGCGCCGAGACCGTACTTGCCAGTCAGCAGCGCACCATTGCGGAAGCGCTCCAGCGAATAAGGGGCGATGTCGATCTCGGTCTCCATGCCCAGGGCTGCCTGGGCCAGCACGCGTCCGACCGCTGGGGCCAGCTTGAAGCCGTGGCCCGAGAAGCCGTAACCCACCACGAGACCCGGTACATCGGGCAGACGCCCGAGCACTGGGTTCCAGTCGGGCGTCACGTCGTAGACGCCCGTCCAGGACGAAGCAATCCCGGCCTCCGCATAGGTGGGGAAGCGCTCGGCGACTTGCGCGCCGACTTCGACCATGTAATCCATGCTGATGTCGCCTTGCTCGTTGTCCGGCGACGACAGCGTCTCACCGACGGTGCCCTCGCTGACCAGCATCTGCCTGCCGCCGTAACTGCGGCAATACAGCATGCCGGGCGAGCCGAGGTCCTTGTACACCGGCATCTGGAACGTATAGGGCGATGCCGCTTCCAGTGCCAGCACGGCATGGCGCTCGGGGACGACCGGGCTGGCAATCCCGGTCCAGCGCTCGATTTCGGTCGCCCAGATATTCTGGGTGCTGATCACTGTGCCGGCGAGGAAGGTCCCTCGCGAGGTTTCAACGCCGGCGACTTTGCCGCCGTCGAGCAACAACCGTTCGACTCCGACGCCTTCGAGGATCCTGACCCCGAGGCGGCGCGCCGCCCGCGCAAAGCCGGTGGCGACCAGGTAAGCGTCGGCAAAGCCGGCTTCCGGCTCGTAGCCGATCAGCGCGGCGTCATCGAAGCGGGCAATCGGAAGCAGGCTTTGCGCTTCCTTTGCATCGAGCCAACGCACGTCGATCCCCTGTGCCTGCTGGGCCTCCAGCGAGGCACGCAGCGGGGCCAGCTTGGGACCATCCGGCGCGGCGATCAGGTAGCCGCACTTGACCATGCCCGCGGAGGCCTCTTCGTCGCCCAGGTAAGCGGCAAAGTCGTTGAACACCTGCCACGACGCTTGCGCCAGCCGGACGTTCTCGATGACCGAGTAGTGCGTCCGCAGGATGCCACTGGATTGGGAGGTGGTTCCTGTACCGATCTGCATGCGCTCGAGCACCAGCACGTTAGTGCAGCCCTGGCGGGCGAGATGACAGGCGACGGAACTGCCGATCACGCCGGCCCCGATTACGATCGCGTCATAGCTTTGCATGGAGATTTCCTGGTGGGATCAGAAACTGGATGCAAGCCTAGGAGCGACGGCAGCGTGGAGCCTTAAATGAAGAAATATTTATAGAAAAGTTTAGATTTTCTTAAGTTATAGTGGCCGTCACCGCTCACCGTTGCAGGCAAGCACATGGCCAAGTCCGCTCCCGTGCCCTCCGCGATTTCCCCGACCCGGCGCCGCGCGTGCGTGCCCGACCTCCACGCGCTACAGGTCTTTATGGCTGTCTGCGAATCCGGTTCCATGGCACTGGCCGCACAACGGCTCGGCGTCAGCCAAAGCGCGGTCAGCCAGATGATCCGCTCGCTCGAAGTCGAGTACGGGATCCAGCTGTTCGACAGGGAAGTGCGGCCTGCCAGGCCTACGCGCGCAGGGAACATCCTGCTGGAGATGGCGGACCGCCTGCTGGCCGAGGCCCGGCATGTGGATGAGGAGTTGCGCAAGCGCGTGCGGCTGGACCACGCCCAGATACGGCTCGGTTGTGTGGACTCTTTTGCAGCGACGTTGGGGCCGGCGTTGATTCGCGGACTGTCAGGGTCTGCCCGGCAAATGCAGCTATGGTCTGGCCTGACCCCGGGCCTGAATGCCCAGCTGCTGGGCCGGGAGCTGGACCTGGCGATCTGCACCGAAGTGCCGGAAGCCGACGCACGCATTGCACAGCGACTTCTGTTTTCCGAAAGCTGGGTGGCCGTATTTCCCAAAGGCAGCCATGTACTGCCGTTGTCCGAGGCGCGAGACCTCGCCGACCGTGTTGGCGATCTGCCGCTGATCCGGTACACGCAGCGCTCGGTCATCGGCCAGCAAGTCGAGCGATACCTGCGCCACATCGGCGTGGAAGCGGCACGTCGATTCGAGTTTGATGCGACCGACCCGCTGCTGAGCCTGGTGGCTGCGGGACTTGGGTGGGCCGTCAGCACGCCCCTTTGCCTCTGGCAATCGCGGGGGTGGCTGGATCAGGTCGAGCTGGTGCCGATCCCGCCATCCCGGCTCGGCCAGCGCGATTTTTACCTGCTTTGCCGAATGGCGGAATGGTCCGGCCTCGCCGAAGACATTGCCCGCATCACGCGGACGGTGCTCACGCGGGAGCTCGTCCCCGCGATACGCGCCATGCTGCCTGGCTTGCCGGCGGATGCGATCAGCGCTGGCACGGCGGAATCTTCCTCAGTCCCTACGCCTTGAACGTCAGGACAAAGCGCGTCCTCCCTCCTGCCGACTCCACTCCAATCCCCCCACCATGCGCGGCCACAATCGCCTGCGTGATCGCCAGCCCCAGCCCCGCACCATCGGATTCTGGCCGCGCCCGCGACTTGTCCGCACGGAAGAACCGGTCAAACAGCGAGGGCAGCAATTCCGGCCGGATGGTCTCGCCTTCGTTCTCGACAACCACCGTCACCCCTTCGGCAGAGGGCAAGATCTCCACCACGATGCCCTTGCCCGCCGGCGTATGCCGCAACGCATTCGACAGCAGGTTGCTCAGCGCCCGCCGCAGCATCAGCCGGTCGCCGGTGATGCGGCCACTGCCGCGCACGGCCATGCGCACACCCTTGTCCTCGGCCAGCGCATCGTAGAAATCGAACAGCGCAGCGACCTCATCAGCCACCTCGATCGCCTCCGCGTTCGGCAGGGTGATGCCGTGCTCCATCTTCGCCAGGTAGAGCATGTCCGACACCATGCGCGACAGCCGCTGCAGCTCTTCCACGTTGGACGCCAGCACGTCGCGGTACTTGTCCGCATCGCGCGGCTGCGACAGCACCACCTGGGTCTGCGTCATCAGGTTGGTGATCGGCGTGCGCAGCTCGTGCGCCAGGTCCGATGAGAACTCCGACAGGCGCGCGAAATCGCGCTGCAGGCGTTCCAGCATGGCGTTGAGCGTCGCCGCGAGGTCGGCCATTTCCACCGGCACGGCATCGACCGGCATGCGCTCGTCGAGCTTGTGCGCGGTGACGGCGCGTGCGCGCGAGGCCATGGTGCGCAGTGGCCAGAGTCCGCGGCGCGCGGCCCACCAGCCCAGCAGCCCGCTCGCCAGCGCGGCCAGCGCGGTGTAGAAGGCCAGCGACTGGCGGAAGGCGTGCATGAAGTGGGCATGCAGCGCCGTGTCCATGCCGACCACGACCTGCAGCGGCCCCGGCTGCCCGGGCGGCACCTGCGCCAGCGCACGCATGCCGCGGTAGGTCTGGCCACCCTGTTCCCAGGTGAAGGCATGCCGCTGCGCCGGCAGTTGCGCGGCAGCGGCCTGTGCGATGCCGAAGTCGAAGTCCTGCGTGGCATACAGGCGCCTGCCGTCGGCGGCGCGCACTTCGGCGACGAATCCGGCATGGTGTTCCAGCACCGGGCCCAGGCGCTGCGGCAGCGACGCCGCCGGGCCCTCGGCCGCGATCTTCCGGATCAGCCGCACGTTGTCACCCAGCACGGCGTAGTCCTCGTCGGCGAAATGATTGTCGATCGCCAGCCAGATCAGCACGCCCAGCCCCAGCAGCACCGCGGTCGACGACAGCGAGAACAGGATGGTGAGCCGTGCCGTCAGCGACATCCGGCCCTTCACTCAGCGTCCTCCGCTGCCTCGGGGGCTTCCAGCACATAGCCCATGCCGCGCACGGTCTGGATCAGCTTGGGCTCGAACTCATCGTCGATCTTTGCGCGCAGGCGCCGGATGGCGACGTCGATGACGTTGCTGTCGCTGTCGAAGTTCATGTCCCACACCTGCGAGGCGATCAGCGAGCGCGGCAGCACTTCGCCACGGCGGCGTGCCAGCAGTTCCAGCAAGGCGAACTCCTTGCTGGTCAGCGTGATGCGGCGCCCGGCGCGCGTGGCCCGCCGGCGGCCCAGGTCCAGCACCAGGTCGGCCACCTGGATGCGGTCCAGCGCCATCTGCGCCGTGCCCCGGCGCAGCAGCGTGCGCACCCGCGCGAGCAGCTCGGAAAAGGCGAAGGGTTTGACCAGGTAGTCGTCCGCACCCAGCTCAAGCCCCTTGACGCGGTCGGCCACGCTGTCGCGCGCGGTCAGGAACAGCACCGGCACGGCGATCTCCGCCGCGCGCAGCGCCTGCACGATGCGCCAGCCGTCGACGTCCGGCAGCATCACATCCAGGATGACCAGGTCGTAGGGCTCTGTCATCGCCATATGCTGGCCGTCCAGCCCGTTGGCCACCAGGTCGACGACAAAGCCCGCCTCGGTCAGCCCCTGGCGCAGGTATTCGCCGGTCTTGGACTCGTCCTCCACCACTAGCAGTTTCACAGCACTTTCCTTGATCGATCGGCCCTTTGGGCAGGATCCGGCAACTCTACGCCGGCAACGCGGGCGCCAACATGACCGGAAGATTACCGGAATGTCATGTTCCAGTCAGACGTGCGTAGGGTGGCCTTCGCTACGCTTGGCATGCCTTCAACCAGGACTGATGACATGCGACGCCACCCCAGTACCGGCCTTGTGCTGCCCGATTTACCCCGCCGCCGCTTCGTGCAAGGGCTGGTTGCCGGCGGCGTGGTGGCCAGCCTTGCCGGCGTTGGCGGCAGCGCGTGGGCGCAGCATGCGGGCCAGCGCGCCGGGCAGGCTGCCCCGGCCGGCTCCGGCTCGGCGCCGGTCCTGCGCGGCACCGAGTTCGACCTGGTGATCGGCGAGTCGCTGGTCAACTTTACCGGCAAGCCGGCCATCGCCACCACCATCAACGGCATGCTGCCCGGCCCGACGCTGCGCTGGCGCGAGGGCGACACGGTCACCATCCGCGTGACCAACCGCCTGCGCGAGGCCACCTCGATCCACTGGCACGGCATCATCCTGCCGTTCCAGATGGACGGCGTGCCGGGCATCAGCTTCGCCGGCATTCCGCCCGGCGAGACCTTCACCTACCGCTTCAAGGTCGCGCAGACCGGCAGCTACTGGTACCACTCGCATTCCGGCTTCCAGGAAATGACCGGCGTGTACGGCGGCATCGTCATCGATCCGGCCTCCGGGCAGGAAACCGTGCGGGCCGACCGCGACCACACCGTGTTGCTGTCGGACTGGACCGACGAAGACCCGATGCGGGTGCTGACCAAGCTCAAGATCCAGGGCGACTACTACAACTACAACCAGCCGACCGTGGTCGACTTCTTCCGCGACGTCTCGCGCGACGGGCTGAAGCAGGCGCTGGACAAGCGCAGCATGTGGAACCAGATGCGGATGAGCCCGACCGACCTGGCGGACCTGTCCAGCGCCACGCTGACGCACCTGGCCAACGGCGTCACTCCGGCCGGCAACTGGACCGGGCTGTTCCGGCGCGGCGAGTCCGTGCGCCTGCGCTTTATCAACGGCTCGGGCAACACCTTCTATGACGTGCGCATCCCCGGACTGAAGCTGCGGGTGGTGCAGGTGGACGGCCAGGATATCGAACCGGTCTCGGTCGATGAATTCCGCTTCGGCCCCGGCGAGACCTGCGACGCCATCGTCGAGCCGCGCGACGACGCCTACACCTTGTTCGCGCAGTCGATGGACCGTACCGGCTATGCGCGCGGCACGCTGGCGGTCAGGGAAGGGCTGGCGGCGCCGGTGCCCGCGCTCGACCAGGCCGAATGGCTGACCATGACCGACATGATGGGCGAGATGACAGGCCACGGCGGGCATGGCGGACACGGTGGCATGCAGCACGGCGCGATGCCGATGCAGGGCATGGACCACGCCGGCATGGATCACAGCCAGCACGCCATGGCCGCCGCCGATCCGCTCAAGGTCCCCAGCAAGACCGCCCGCCACGCCCGCACCGAATACGGTCCGGGCACCGACATGCGCGTCGACATGGCCCGCACCAACCTGGACGATCCCGGCATCGGCCTGCGCAACAACGGCAGGCGCGTGCTGACCCTGGCCGACCAGCACACCATCGGCGGCGCCATGGATGCGCGCGGCCCCGGGCGCGAGGTCGAGCTGCACCTGACTGGCAATATGGAGCGCTACACCTGGTCCTTCGACGGCGTCGAGTTCGGCAAGTCGACGCCGATCTACTTCAAGCACGGCGAGCGGCTGCGCGTGATCCTGCACAACGACACCATGATGACCCACCCCATGCACCTGCACGGCATGTGGAGCGAGCTGGAAGCGCCGGACGGCAGCTTCCAGGCGCGGCGCCACACCATCCCCGTGCAGCCGGCGCAGCGCATCAGCTTCCTGGTCACCGCCGATGCGCTCGGACGCTGGGCCTGGCATTGCCACCTGATGCTGCATATGGATGCGGGCATGTTCCGCGAAGTGGTGGTGGCATGATGGCTCAACCTGAATTCGCAATCTCCATGCACAGGCACACGAAGACGATACTGGCCGCGGCGCTGGCCTTGACCGCAATCGGCGCAGCCCAGGCGCAGGACCCGCATGCCGGCCATGCGCACAAGCACGATGCCCCGGTCGCCATGCAGGGCATGGACCATGGCCAGATGCAGGGCATGGAGCAGGACGGGATCCAGACCATGGACGGTGGCGGCGCGCCGATGCCGGACATGCAGGGCATGGCCGCCCCTGCCATGGACCATGGCGACATGAAGATGCAGGGCGGCAGCGCGCCGCCCGACGCCCGCGATCCGCATGCCTATTCCGGCGGCTACCAGCTGGGCGTCGGCAAGTACGCGCTCGGCGACAAGCGCCAGCTGGTGATGGCCGACGAGCATTTGTTCGCCTCGGTGCTGGTCGACCGCCTGGAGTGGGCCCACGCCAGCGGCAGCAATGCCGCCGACTACGAGATGCAGGCGTGGTTCGGCAACAGCTATGACAAGCTGGTGCTCAAGGCCGAGGGCGAAGCGTCGAAGGGCAAGATGCACGAGGCCCGCACCGAGCTGCTGTGGGGCCACGCCGTGGCCAGCTACTGGGATACCCAGCTGGGCCTGCGCAACGACGCCGGCAGTGGCCGCCCGGCCCGCAACTGGCTGGCCTTTGGCATGCAGGGGCTGGCGCCGTACTGGTTCGAGGTCGATGCCACGGCCTATGTCGGCACCAGCGGCCGCACCGCGCTGCGGCTGTCCGCCGAATACGAATTGCTGCTGACGCAGCGCCTGATCCTGCAACCACGCATCGAAGCCAACCTCTATGGCAAGAACGACCCGGAGGTGGGCATCGGCAGCGGCTTGTCCAACGGCACCGTGGGGCTGCGGCTGCGCTATGAGTTCAGCCGGCAGTTTGCGCCGTATATCGGCGTGGAGCGCTACCAGACCTTCGGCAATACCGCCGACATGATCCGGACCTCTGGCGGCAAGGCGGGCGAAACGCGTTTCGTCGCCGGTGTCCGGGTCTGGTTCTGACACCACAACTTCATCATCCCAAGCGGAGATAACCATGCATGCCAATCGCCCCCTGATCCAGACCCTGCTTGCCGCCAGCGCCGCGCTGGCCAGCAGCATCGCCTTCGCGCACCCGAAGCTGGTGTCGTCCACGCCGGCGGACAAGGCCGAAGTGGCGGCGCCGCAGAAGATCGAACTGCAGTTCTCCGAGACCCTGGTCACCCAGTTTTCCGGCGCCAGCCTGGTGATGACCGGCATGCCGGGCATGGCCAGTCATGCGCCGATGAAAATGGCCGCGAAAGTCTCCGGCAGCGACGACCCCAAGGCCATGGTGATCACGCCGGCGCAGCCGCTGCCGGCCGGCAGCTATCGGGTGGACTGGCGGGCGGTGTCATCCGATACCCATCCCGTCAACGGCAATATCGCCTTCACGGTGAAGTAATTGCCGCAACCGGACTGGGTGGCCGCCGGGCTGCGCCTGGCGCTCTATGTCGACCTGGCCTCGCTGTTCGGGCTGCCGCTGTTCTGCACCTATGCGCTGCATCGGGGTGAGCGGGCCTCACGCTTTGCCATGCGATGCCAGGCGCTTGCGCTGGGCTGTGCCGTAGCGGGCATCGTGCTCTCGCTGGGCGCCCTCGTCGTGATGGCCCGGGCGATGACGGGGGTGTCCGACTACGCTTCGTTGCAGGGCCACGTCTTCGCGATGATCGTCACGGGCACGGATTTCGGCTTGGCCTGGTCGGTGCGCCTGATGGCCCTGCTGCTTTGCGTGCTGGCCGGCGTGTCCTGGCGCAGGCGGCCGGGCGCGCGCTGCGCTGCGCTGGCCGGGTTCGGCGGGATTGCGCTGGCCACGCTGGCCTGGGGCGGCCACGGCGCGATGCATGAGGGCGCCTTGCGCTATGTCCACCTGAGCGCCGACGTGGCGCACCTGCTGGCCGCCGGCGCATGGGTTGGCGCGTTGGCCGCGTTCGTGCTGCTGTCGCTGGCGCGGCCGGGATCGGACCAGGCGGCCGTGGCGCTGCTGAGCCGCACCTCGAACGGGTTCGCCCGCGTCGGCACCATCATTGTTGCCACGCTGCTGCTGACCGGCGTGCTCAACTACTGGTTCATCGTGGGCCCGGCGCTGCCGGAGTTCGCGCCGATGTCCTATGGCGGGCTGCTGGCCGCCAAGCTCGCGCTGTTCGTGGCGATGCTTGGCATGGCTGCCGCGAACCGCTTCCGCCTGAGCCCGCGGCTGGCGCTGGCGGTGCAGGCCGGGGAGCATCGGATGGCGGCGCTGGCGTTGCGGCGCAGCCTGCTGGTGGAGGCCGGCGCCGCCGCGCTGGTGATGGCCCTGGTGGCCATGCTGGGGATGCTGTCTCCGGTGCCGATGTGAGGGCGGCGCGATCAGACATAGGCAATCAGACGCCCGGCACAGATCACCAGCGACCACGTCACCATCGAAACTATGGCGCTCACCCGCGCGCCGGTTGGCGGTGCGACGCCGCTGTCCCAGCCCCGTTGCCCGGCATGCAGGCTGCGATATGGCACCAGGTGGAACCACAGCACATTGGCCAGCGCCAGCGCGATCAGGCACAGCTTGGCCAGGAATGCGGGATTGACGGCCAGCTCATCGGCATGGGCCAGGAACAGCAGCACGCCGCTGGCCGCGACCGCGACGAAGGCGCCGGCGGTGAAGGGCAGCGCATGGCGCAACAGCAGGCTCACCGGCAGCTGCCGGCCGAGTCCGGCCAGGCGCATGTCGACCACGAAGATGGAGCCGAACAGCAGCGCCATGCCGGCCAGGTGGACGATCTCCACTGCGGGATAGGCCCAGGCCGAACTGCGCAGGGCCATCGGGAACGGCAGCCGCGCCAGCGCGCCGGCCCATTCCGTCCATTGCGCGAACAGCACCGACATGCGGCGCGCGCCGGCTCAGCGCAACTCGACGGTCTTGCCGCCCACGGTGATGCGCTCGGCGCGCAGCTCGTCGGCCTTTTCCTTGCTGGCGTACCCGACCAGCGTGACCTCGCGCCCCACGGCGACCTTGTCGGCGGTGGCGCCGCGCGCTTCCATCCGCGACACCGGTGCCAGCACGGCCAGCCAGCGCTTGCCGCCGGCGTCGATGCGGATATGCGCGTGGGGGTTCTCGTAGTGGCTCTCGACGATCTTGCCGGTCAGCGTCAGCGGCTTGGTCTCGTCATAGGTGGACCAGCCGTGATGGGCAATGGCCGGCACGGCGGCCAGCGCCAGCGCGGCGCTGGCGGCAAAGAGGGCGGGGCGGAACAGCGCGCGGATGCTGGGCATGGGTGGTCTCCGGTCAGGACAGGTGCAGTATAGGCGCCGATCCCGGCCGTGGCAGTGAGACTTATGCGCGGCACGAGTCTGCGCGCTGCACCAGCCGGTGCAGGCTAGGGCTCATGGGCTTGAGCGCGGCGCGTTCGGCCGTGAGCGCGATCGCCAGGTTGCTGCGGCCGCCGCGCAGCGCCGCCTCGAGCAGGGTCAGGCTGATGACGTCGCGCTGCGCGTGGCTGCCGCCGAAGCGGTGGGCGATCAGGCGCACCGGCGTCAGCAGGTCGATGGCGGTGGTGTAATCGCCCTGGTCGAACGCGACCAGGGCATCGGCCACCGGCAGCCCCACATCGCGCGACATCATGGCATTGGTGCCGTTGCCGAGGGCGGCGCGCTCCAGCGCGGCACGGACCTGGTCGGCGGCCGCGGGCCGGTGCGCGCCCAGGCTGGCCATCACGGCATGGACATCGTTGAATGCGTAGTAGCCGGCCGCGCCGCGGCCCAGCCAGTCGTCCGCCACCGGCTGCCAGCGCCGGCCCACGTCCACGCCGCGCAGGTGCAGCCGCCACAGCAGCGCGGAGGCATCCACCAGGTCCAGCGCGATCGCCGGCGCGGGGCGCTTGATATAGCGGTCGTACAGCGCCAGCACCTCGTCGGTCCTGCCGTCTTCCAGCTGGAACAATGCCAGGTGCCACCAGTTGTGCACGGCCAGCATATTGTCGTCGGACCAGTCGTCGCGGCGCCCGTCCAGCCAGGCGATGCCGTCGGCCAGGCGGCCCTGCATCTCCATCACGTGCGCCACCGCGTGCACGGCCCACGGGTCGCGCGGATTGAGCTCCAGCGCGCGCCTGCCGCTCTCCTCGGCGCGGCCGTAGAGCTGGGTTTCCTCCAGGCCGAAGGCATGCATGCCGAGCAGGTAGCCATAGCCCGGCATGCCGGCATCCCAGTGCGGCAGCGCCTGCGCCACGCGGTCGCGCAGCATCGATGACTGCCCCAGCAGGAAGTCTTCGAGATGCGCGGTCTGGATCGCCAGCAGGTCGCGTGGATAGTCGATCACGATATCCCCGTAGAGCCGGACCGAGCGCTCGAATTCGCCGTCCAGCCAGGCGCGTGCCGCGGCAATATGGCGGCGCTCGCGGTCGTTGGCGCGGGTGTGCAGGGCTTCGCCGGCTTCGACGCTCTGGCGCAGCATGGGCTCGGCGGTGCCGTCGCCAGAGGTGACCATCAGCGCGGCGCGCAGCGCGTGGCCCATGGCGAAGCCGGGGTCGGCGGCCAGCGCCGTGTCGATGGCGGCGAGCGGGTCGCCGTAATAGCCGTTCAGCAGTTGCAGGGCGGTCTCATACTGCTCGACCGAGCGGGCGTTCTGGGTCGAGACCGGAAGATCCCGTGAATCCGTGAGTGCCATGGCAATCTCCGTGCGCCCGCGGCAGCGGGGCTGTCACGAACCATCGTAGACGGCAAAACGCCCGGTGTAACGGATGCGGCGGGGTGCGCCGCACCATGCCCGCCACAAGGCGCATGGCCCGGGTGCGTTGTGCGCTATATGCCGCTGCCGCCATATCGTTGCCGTGTGTCGGTTAAACTGCCGCATCCCCAATCACGACCTCACCACCAGGTTTCCCATGAAAACACTTGCGCTTTTCCTCGGCACCCTGACCTTCGCCTGCGCCGCATCCGCGGCCGCCCCGGCTGCCTCGGCCCCGGCCGCTCCGGCCGCTCCGGCCGCACCCGCGGCGGCGCCGCAGACGCTGGCGTCGGGCATGACCATCCAGCACCTGATCAAGGGCAATGGCGCCTCGCCCAAGGCCACCGACTCGGTGCAGGTCCACTACCGCGGCACGCTGGCCGACGGCACCGAGTTTGACAGCTCGTACAAGCGCGGCCAGCCGATCTCGTTCCCGCTCAACCGCGTGATCCCGTGCTGGACCGAAGGGGTGCAGGCGATGCAGGTGGGCGGCAAGGCCAAGCTGACCTGCCCGCCGGCCACGGCCTACGGCGCGCGCGGCGTGCCGGGCACGATCCCGCCGAACGCCACGCTTACCTTCGAGGTGGTGCTGCTGGGGATCGGCGGCTAGTCCACTGAATCATTGACATGGCAGGCACCGACCAATTTCAGTGATTCAGTGGACTAGGACAGCATCAGCGCGGCGCTTGCGGCTGCGCGGGCGCAGGCGTGCCCGCCGGCGCCTCCGCGGCGGGCGCGGCGGCCGCGCCGCTGTCGTCGTTTTCGTCGTAGTCCGGCAGCGACGTGTTCTCTCCCAGCAGGTAGCGGCGCCGCTGCACGTAGGCATCGCGCACAAAGGTGTACTTGTCCAGCGCCGCCAGCTTCAGCAGGTCGGTGGCGCCCAGGAGGTTGGTGCGCACGTCCACCACGTTCATCCCGAACAGCGAATTGCGCACCGCCGGCTCGGCATAGGTGGTCGGGTCGAACTGGAAATTCACATACAGGCCCACGCCGTCGCGGAATGAGCTGGGGCCAAACAGCGGCAGCACCAGGTAGGGTCCCGACGGCACGCCCCACGTGCCCAGCGTCAGGCCGAAATCCTGCGAATGCTTCTGCAGACCGGCGGGCGTGGCGATGTCGATCAGTCCGCCGAGTCCCAGCACGGAATTGATCGCGACCCGCATGAGGCTCTCCGCTGCCTCAACGCCCTTGCCTTGCAGCAGGTTGTTGGCAAAGTTGCCGATGTCCGCGATGTTCGAATAGAAATTGGTGACCGCGGTGCGCACCGGCTCCGGCGTGACCGCCTTGTAGCCCTTGGCCACCGGCACGGCCACGTACTGGTCGAGCTTGTCGTTGACGGTGAAGACCGCGCGGTTCATCGGCTCGAGCGGATCGTCGGGATTGGCTTGCGGGCCGGTGGCGCAGCCGGCGAGCAGGGTGACGGCAATGGCGGTGGTGGCAACGGATGTAGCGCGCTGGCGTAAAGGCATCGTACGAAGGGGTTCGGGTCGGCCGCGTCGGGTTTGTGATTATGACCGGGCAGCTTTGTCATGTTTGTGATGGGCGCCTTCGCGCGGGCGGCCCATCAGGATCGGCTGGAAGAACACCGCGCCGACCAGCGTGCACGCCAGCGCCAGCGCCAGCAGCTTGCCCATGCTGGCGGTGCCGGGATGCTGCGACAGCCACAGGCTGCCGAAAGCGGTGGCGGTGGTGGCCGCGCTGTACAGCACGGCGTGCGTCAGGCTGGACTGCAGCAGCTGGGTCTTGCCGTGCCGCCAGGCAATCACGTAGTAGATCTTGAACGCGACGCCCACGCCCAGCAGCAGCGGCAGCGCGATCACGTTGGCAAAGTTCAGCGCAATGCCGAACAGCACGCACAACTCCAGCGTGACGATGGCCGAAACCAGCAGTGGTATCAGCGTGCGCAGCACGTCGCCGAAGCGGCGCAACGTGATCCACAGCAGGATGGTGATCGACACCACCGCCCACGCGCCTGCCTGAGTGAAGGCGGCCAGGATGGTATCGGCCGAGCCGCGGATCGCGATCGGCCCGCCGGTGGCGGTCGGTGCCACGCGCTGCACCGCGGCGATGAAGCGGTCCAGCGCGGCCTCGCGCTGCGCGCTGGCGGGCGGCGGCAGCTTCGGGCTGACGCTGACCAGCGCGCGCCCGTCCGGCGTGATCCAGTCGCGCACCAGTTCGGGCGGCAGCGTCTGCTGGCTGACGGGCTGCGGGTCCAGCGCCAGCTTCAGCCGTGCCAGCGCCAGCTGCAGCGGCATGGCGATGGCGCGCTCGGCGCGGTCGCGCGTGGCGGCGTCGGCGGAGGCCAGCTTCTTCAGCGCGGCGGACAGGTGCGCGGCTTCGGCCGCGCCCGGACCGGGATGCTCGTCGGCGGCGATGGCCAGCTGCCGCGCGGCATTGCGCAGCGCATTGACGCGCGCGCTGTCGGTGGCGGGCGTGGCGGTGGGCTGCGTCAGCGCCGGCATCAGCGCGGCCGAAGCCTGGCCGATGGCCTGCAGCTTGGGCGGCTGGTCGCCGGGGATAAAGGTCTGCAGCGTGACCGCGCGCGCCACCTCGGGCAGCGCCGCCAGCTTGCCGGCGAGATCGCGCGCGGCCGGCAGCGAAGGCGCCAGCACGCTGACATCGTCGGTGCCGGCCTGCGGCGCGTCCCTGAGCGCCAGCAGCGTGGCCATCGATTCAGATTTGGGGTCCTTCAGATGCAGCGGGTCGAAGTCAAAGCGCAGGTGCGGCAGCAGCGGCGCGCCTGCCAGGATCGCGAGCAGGGTGACCAGCAGCACCGGCTTGCGATAGCGGTCGAAGAACCGGTCCGCGGGCGCCAGCCATGCGAAGCCCGGCGCCTCGGGCTCGCCGCCGGGCTTGAGCACGCAGATCAGCGCCGGCAGCAGCGTGAAGGTGGTGGCGAATGCCACCATCATGCCCACGCCGGCGATCAGCCCCAGTTCGGCCACGCCGCGGTAGTCGGTGGGCAGGAAGCAGAAGAATGCCGCCGCCGTGGCCGCGGCGGCCAGGGCCAGCGGCGCGCCCACGCCGCGCGCGGACAGCCCCAGCGCTTCGACGATATGGTCGCGGTCATGGCGCTCGGCGCGGTAGCGCACGCCGAACTGGATACCGAAATCCACCCCCAGCCCGACAAACAGCACCGCGAACGCCACCGAAATCATGTTCAGCGAACCGACCATGGCCAGCCCCAGCGCGGCGGTGATCAGCAGCCCGGTAAACAGGCTGCTGATCACCGCCACGATCAGCCGCGCCGAGCGCAAGGCCAGCCACAGGATCAGGACCACCACCAGCACCGTCAGCACGCCGTTGAGCACGGCGCCCTCGCTGACCGAGGCGAATTCATCGTCGGCCAGCGCCTGCGGGCCGGTCAGGCGCACCGTGGCCTGGTAGCGCTGCGCCAGCTGCAGGTCGGCCGCTGCCTGCCGGATCGCGCGCGACGCGGCGGCCCCGGCCTGCAGGTCGCTGTAGTCCAGCACCGGGCTGAGCGCGAGGTAGCTGTAGACCTGGCCGTCGGGCCCGGGCTTGAGGCTGTTGTCGAGCAGCCCTGCCCAGGACAGCGCGGCGGGCTTGCCGGCCAGCACCTGGTCCAGTGTCTGGGCACTGCTGCCCAGCAGCCTGGCCATGTCGCCCAGCTTTACCTGCCCCATCTGCAGCGGCAGCGTCAGCGTGGTGGTGAGGAGATCGGACAGGCCGCGCAGTGTCGGGTCATGTGCGAGCGCGTTGACCAGCGGACGCGCCTGCACAAGCTGCTGCGTAAGCTGGCGCACTTCCTCCGTGCTGGCGAACAGTAAGCCGTTGCGCGCGAAGAACGGGCCGCCGCCGGGCTGGCTGACCGCGGTGAAGCGTGCCGGCTGGCGGCGCAGCGCCTCGGCCAGCGCGTCGGCGGCGGCGTCGGCCAGCTCTGTCGCGGGCGCCTGCACCACCGCCAGGATCAACTGGTTGCGCTGGGGAAAGGCGTCGCCGATGGCGGCGTCGCGCACCGCCCAGGGGGCGTCGGATTCCAGCAGGCGGCCGATGTCGGTGTTGATCGCAAAATTACGGGCCACGTAGACGCCGCTGGCGGCGGTCAGCAATGCCGCGAGGATGATGACGCGCCACGGCCAGGCGGTGGCAAGCCGGACAATGCGTGTCAGCAGCGAAGTCAGCATGGGCGGATCCAAGGAGCACGAACCGCGAGTATATCGGCTGGCAGCGTGGCGCATGCGGCATGCGCGGCCCAGGCATCCGCGATTCAGGCCGATCCGCTATAAACTGTCAGCCTGGCGCCTGTGCTGCAGCGGCGGCGCCGCTTCACATTCCTTCCTGGCTCTCACATCCATGACGATTCACGGTTTGCTTCCCCTGGCGCCGCTTGCAGCGGTAGCCATGGTTTCCGTAGCGCACGCCCAGGCTGTCCAGCCCGGCGACCTGCGCGCCAGCCCCGAGCGGCTGGTGCAGGCCGCGGTAGAGGGCGTGATCGGCACCATCCAGTCCAATCCCGACACCCGCGCCGGCGACCTCGGCAAGATCACCGCCGTCGTGCAGAAGCAGTTCCTGCCTTACACGGATTTCCAGCGCACCACGCGGCTGGCAGTGGGCAGTGCCTGGCGCACCGCCACGCCGGAGCAGCAGCAACAGCTCCATGAGCAGTTCCAGATGCTGCTGGTGCGCAGCTATGCGGTGTCGCTGGCGCAGCTGCGCGAGCAGAACGTCAAGTTCCGCTACCAGCCGGTCAAGTCCGGCAGCGGCGCCACCGACGTGGTGGTGCAGACGCGCGTGATCAACAATGCCGACGAGATGCAGATCGACTACCGGCTGCAGCGCACTCCCAACGGCTGGAAGATCTACGACATCAATATGATGGGGGCGTGGCTGATCGAGGTGTACCGCAAGCAGTTTGCGGACATCGTCGCGCGCAGCGGGGTCGACGGGCTGGTGAAGTACCTGACCACCCACAACGCGCGCCAGGCATCTGACGCCTGAGCGCCGCACGCCATCATGGGGCGGCGTGACCGGTGTCCCGGTTGCGCCGCCAGTGGCGCAACTCCACCCATTGCCATGACAGCAGCGCGGGCACGCCGAACAGGATCTCGCGCGCGCGCTTGACCAGCGCCAGCGCCAGCGAGACCTGCGCATCCATCCCCAGCACCTGCCCCAGCAGCATTACCACCGCTTCCTGCACGCCCAGCCCGGCGGGCACGAAGAAGGCCACCTGGCGCGCCGCCTGGGTCAGCGATTCGATCGCGAGCGCCTGCCAGACCGGCACCGGATGGCCCAGCAGCATCAGCGCCAGCCAGATCTCCAGCGTGCCGCTGACCAGCCCTGCCAGTTGCCAGCCCAGCGCCGCCAGCAGCTCGCGCCGGCGCCGGTTGAGCGCGCGGATATGGGCATCGAGCCGCGCGCCGTCGATCATCGCGACAATGCGGTGATCTTCGCCAAACAGCTTGCGCGCCGCGCCTTCCAGTTTCTCGAATATCGCGGTATGCCGCAGCGACAGCGCGAACAGCACCGGCACCGGCAATGACAGCAGCAGCCCGGCAAGGATGACCCAGGCCCCGCCGCTGTCCTGCAGCGCGGCCACCAGCAGCAGCACCCCCATGGCCGAGAACAGGTACTGCGAGAACAGCGTCAGCATCACTTCGACCACAATGCTGGCAGTCACCGCGGTGGTGTCGCGGATGCGCAGCCGCGTCAGGCGGATGCCGACCAGTTCACCGCCGACCCCCACCGTTGGCAGCAGGCGGTTGACCGCTTCGCGCACCGTGGCGACCCACCACAGGAAACCGAGCCCCGCCTTCTCTTCGGGGTCGGCCGAGGTCAGCAGGACGCGCCAGCCTTGCGCGTCGAGCAGCAGCGGCAGTGCGTGCAGGGGCACCAGCAACAGCAGCAGCCAGCCGCCCTGCGCCACGATCGCGGCGATATCGCTGGCGCCCTGGTGGATTACCAGCGCGGTGAGCGCCAGCAGCCCGATCAGGCCGGTCAGGTAAGCAATGCGTTTCATGTTGAAAAGTCAGGGCACCAGCACGTCGGCAAAGCCGCCGCGCCGGTTGGCCGCGCGCTCCAGCGCGGCGCGCACGCGCGGCGACAGCAGCGCGGCCAGTTCGTCGGCATGGCGGTAGCCGCGCATCGATGCGGTGATGGCCGCGCCCGACACCACGGCCGGGTGCAGGTAGATCTCGCCCACGCCAGCGGGCAGGCGCGCCAGCGCCTGCAGCAGTGCTGCCTCGTCCATCTGGCCGCTGCGCGCGATGCCAACCACGTAGTCATTGTGCGCAATGCCGGCGCGGTCCAGGCGCCGGCGCAGCAGCGCCAGCCAGGGGCGCAGCAGCAACGGTGCGCCATGCTCGCGCGGCAGGCGCATTGCGCGCAGGCCGTAGTCGCGCCCGATCGACAGGATCAGCGACAGCACCGTCGGGTGCAGGTGGAAATGCTTGTGCGTGTTGACGTGGTCCAGCGGCAGGCCGGTGGCGGCAAAGGCTTCGAACTGCGCGCGGATCTCAGCCGCCAGCTGGCGGCGCACGCGCGGAAGGAAGAAGAAGCGGCAGCCGTCCAGGGCCATGGCCGAGCCGAAGCGGCCTCCGGCGTCGACCAGGTCGGGGATCTGCGCGCGCGGCAGCGTGGCCGGGCCGTCGGCCAGCACCACGTGCAGCCCCACGCGCAACGACGGCAGCCGGCGCGCGCGCTCGACCGCGTCCGCCACGGCAGGCGCGCCCACCATCAGGCTGGCGGCGCTGAGCACGCCGTCGCGGTGGGCCAGCTCCACCGCCTCATTGACGGCGGGGTGCAGCCCGAAGTCGTCGGCGGTGACGATCAGCGCGCGTTGCGAGGCACAGGAAAGCGCGTGGGCCAGGATCAGGCCTCGTGCGAGCGCAGGAAGCGGAAGAACTCGACGCCTTCACGCAGGCGCCGCTTCATCATGTCCCAGCTGCCCAGCATCTCGCGCACGATTTCCCAGATCTTGCCGGGGCGGAAGTAGAAGCGCTTATAGAAGGTCTCCACGCCGTGGTAGATGTCTTCCTTGGACAAGTGCGGATAGCTGATCGCGGCCAGCTGCACGCCCTGGTCATTGACCAGGTTGATGACCTTGTTCTCCTCGAGCCAGCCGTTCTCCACCGCCTGCCGGTACAGCGTGGTGCCGGGGTAGGGCGCGGCCAGCGACACCTGGATGGTGTGCGGATTGATTTCCTTGGCGTACTCGATGGTCTTCTCGATGGTCTCGCGCGTCTCGCCCGGCAGGCCCAGGATAAAGGTGCCGTGGATCTGGATGCCCAGCTTGCGGCAGTCCTCGGTGAAGCGGCGCGCAATGTCGGTGCGCAGGCCCTTCTTGATGTTCAGCAGGATCTGGTCGTCGCCGGACTCATAGCCCACCAGCAGCAGGCGCAGGCCGTTCTCCTTCATGATCTTGAGCGTGCTGTACGGCACGTTGGCCTTGGCATTGCATGACCACGTCACCCCCAGCTGGCCCAGCCCGCGCGCGATCTCTTCCACGCGCGGCTTGAAGTCGGTGAAGGTGTCGTCGTCGAACATGATCTCCTTGACCTCGGGCATGTTCTCCTTGATCCATTTGACCTCGGCGATCACGCTTTCAGCCGAGCGCGTGCGGTAGCGGTGCCCGCCCACGGTCTGCGGCCACAGGCAGAAGGTGCAGCGCGAACGGCAGCCGCGGCCGGTGTAGATCGACACATAGGGGTGCTTCAGGTAGCCGATGAAGTAGTTGTCGATCTTCAGGTCGCGCTGGTAGACCGGCGCCACGAAGGGCAGCTCGTCCATGTTCTCGATCATCGGGCGCTGCCCGTTGTGTTCGAGCGAGCCGTCCGGCAGGCGGTAGGAGAGGCCCAGGATGTCCTTGAGCGGCTTGCCCGCGGCCACGTCCTGGCAGGTGTAGTCGAACTCCTCGCGGCAGACGAAGTCGATGGCATCGCTGGCGCCCAGCGTGCCGCCCGGATCGACCGCGGGCTTGGCGCCGACCATGCCGATCATCACATCCGGCTTGCGCTTCTTCAGTTCCTCGGCGAACTTGGCGTCGGTGGGGAACGAGGGCGTGCTGGTGTGGATGATGACCAGTTCATAGTCCGCGGCGATATCCAGCGACTGCTGCACGGTCAGGCCGTCGGCCGGTGCGTCCAGCACGCGGCTGCCCGGCACCAGCGCGGCGGGCTGCGCCAGCCAGGTCGGGTACCAGAACGACTTGATCTCGCGCTTGGCCTGGTAGCGCGAGCCCGCGCCGCCGTCGAAGCCGTCGAAGGAAGGGGCCTGGAGGAAAAGGGTTTTTTTCATAGCGGCCTCTGGGGATGGATGCCGGTGGATGAAGGTTGGTTCGGGGTCAGCGCAGGACTGGCGTGCAGGGCATCGCGCACCGACAGCACCTGCTCGCGCCACTGCACGCGCTTGCCTGCCAGCGCAAATGCCCAGCCGGCCAGTAGCAGCGCATCGCGCAACGGTGCGCGCAGCGCGGCGGCGACGCTGCCTGCCAGCACGCTGCGCGCCAGCGCGCCGACGGCCGCCACCGCAAGTACCAGCGGCAGCGGTGCCAGCAGCACACCCAGCGCCAGCATCGGCCAGGTGAAGGTGATGAACGTAAAGGCAAAACCCGGCGGATTCAGCGAGCGGATCGTGCGCAGCCAGCGCAGTTCATGCCGCCACAGGTCGGTGAAATGGTCCTCGGTGACATCGGTCGTGACCATCACCTCCGACAGCACCGTGCGCAAGCCTTGCAGCCGCGTCAGCTCGCCCAGCCAGTAGTCATCGGCCAGCCGGCCGGACAAGGCTGCGAAGCCGCCGATGGCTTCCAGCGCGTTGCGGCGCAGCGCAATGGTCGCGCCAAAGGCAAAGCGTTGCGAGCCGCCCGCGTGGGCGATGCGCACCGACGGCGCGAACCAGTCGTTGATGAACTGCGCGCCGATGCGCGACCACAGCCCGCCAGTCGGATTGCCGCGGTAGAGGCAGGTGACCACGCCCACGCCGGCGTCGGCCAGCGGCGCGGTCACGCGCGCCAGGTAGTCGGGCGGCACGGCGATATCGCTGTCGGCGATTACCAGCACATCGTGCTTCGCTTGCGCGAACAGGTTGATCAGGTTGCTGACTTTCAGGTTGGTGCCGTGCACTTGCGGATCGACCACCAGCGCGATGTCGCATGCCGGGAAGTCGCGGCGCAGCCGTTCAACCACGGCAATGGCGGGATCGTCCGCGGCACGCACGCCGAATACCAGCTGGAACGACGGATGCCGCTGCCGGCACAGCGTTGCCAGGTTCTCGTACAGGCGGGGCTCGGCGCCGCACAGCGGCTTGAGCACGCTGACCGGTGTCGTTGCCGTGCCGCCGCCTGCCGCGGGCGCGCGGCGCGACAGCCAGGCGGCGGCCAGCGCATAGCCCGCCGACACGCAGGTCAGCGCAGCGCCCGGGAGAGTGGCGGCAAGTTCGGCGGCCATCGGCAGTGCAGTCAGTGCGTGGCCGCGGCGTTGGCCTTCGCAGGCCGCGGCCGGTTGGACGGTGGTTTCGCGCGCTGGATTTCCTCGAGCTTGATCTCGACGTGGCGCGAGAACACGTAGTCGGCCGGCCGCTGCTTGTCCAGCGCAATATCGGGCGCCATCGGCCCGCTGGTGCGCACGCCGCGCAGGCTCACGCCCAGCGCCTTGAGCGGATGGGCAAAGGTGTCGGCGACGGCGGTGGCCTCATAGCCGCTGTGCACCATGCAGTCGGCGCACTTCTCGTAGTTGCCGGTGCCGTAGGCGTCCCAGTCGGTCTCCTCCATCAGCTCGCGGAAGGTGGCGGCATAGCCCTCGCCCACCAGGTAGCACGGACGCTGCCAGCCGAATACGGTGCGCGCCGGGTTGCCCCACGGGGTGCAGTGGTAGGTCTGGTTGCCGGCCAGGAAGTCCAGGAACAGCGTCGACTGGCTGAAGGCCCAGTTCTTGCCGGCGCGGCCGCGGCTCAGGATGTCGCGGAACAGCTGGCGGGTCTTGCCGCGGTTCAGGAAGTGCTGCTGGTCCGGCGCGCGTTCATAGGCATAGCCCGGCGACACGGTGATGCCGTCCACGCCCAGCGCCTTGACCGAGTCGAAGAACTTCGCCACGCGCTCGGGCTGGGCATCGTTGAACAGCGTGCAGTTGATATTGACGCGGAAACCCCGCTCCTTGGCCAGCCGGATCGCCTCGACGCAGCGGTCGTACACGCCTTCCTGGCACACCGAGCGGTCATGCATCTCGCGGTCGCCGTCCAGGTGCACCGACCAGATGAAATACGGGCTGGGCTGGTACTGGTCCAGCTTCTTTTCCATCAGCAGCGCATTGGTGCACAGGTAGACAAACTTGCGCCGCGCGATGATGCCTTGCACGATCTCCGGCATGTCCTTGTGCAGCAGCGGCTCGCCGCCGGCGATGGACACCACCGGGGCACCGCATTCATCCACCGCCCCCAGGCATTCCTGCACCGACAGGCGCTGGTTCAGGATGGGGTCCGGATAATCGATCTTGCCGCAGCCTGAACACGCCAGGTTGCAGCGGAACAGCGGTTCCAGCATCAGGGCAAGCGGATAGCGTTTCTGTCGCGACAGATGCTTGCCGACGATGTAGGCGCCCACGCGGGCGACCTGCAGTAGCGGAATAGCCAAGGCAACTTCCTCTGGTTGGGTTCAGCCGGCGATATTCTCGTTGGCGGTGGCAGGTACGGCCGCGGCTGCGGCGGTTTCCTTGCCGGCCTTGCGCGGGGCCGGTCTCGGCTTCACGTCGGCCAGCTCGGCCGGCAGCCGGAACTCGGCATGTTCCTCGCGCCCGGCCATGGTGGTGACATCCACCGGGCCCAGCCGGCGCAGGGCGTTGATCACGTCCTCGACCATTTCCTCGGGGGCGGAGGCGCCGGCGGTGATGCCCACCACGTTGGCGTTGCGCACCCAGGCGGGGTCCAGTTCGCTGCCCTCGGCGATCAGGTAGCTGGGCACGCCGCTTTCCGTGCCGATCTCGCGCAGGCGGTTGGAGTTGGAGCTGTTGGTCGCGCCGATCACCAGGATCACGTCAGCCAGCTTGCACAGGTCGCGCACCGCGCTCTGGCGGTTCTGAGTGGCGTAGCAGATGTCGCGCGTATCGGGACCGACCAGGTTGCTGAAGCGGCGCCCGAGCGCGGCGATGATATTGCGGGTGTCGTCCACGCTCAGCGTGGTCTGCGTGACGTAGGCGACGGGGGTGTCGGCGGGCAGGTCAAGCTGCGCGACCTCGGCTTCGTTCTGCACCAGGATCACCTTGCCCGGGATCTGGCCCATGGTGCCTTCCACCTCCGGGTGGCCGGCATGGCCGATCAGGATCACGGTGCGGCCGCTGGCCGCGTACTGGCGGCCCTGGGTATGGACCTTGATCACCAGCGGGCAGGTGGCGTCGATGGCATGCAGCTGGCGCTGGCTGGCATCGGCGATGACCTCGCGCGAGACCCCGTGCGCGCTGAAGATGGTCACGGCGCCGGTCGGGACTTCGTCCAGTTCTTCGACGAAGCGCGCCCCCTTGTCCTTCAGTCCCTCCACGACGTGCTTGTTGTGCACGATCTCATGTCGCACGAACACCGGGGCGCCATGCTTGACGAGGGCGCGGTCGACAATCTCGATCGCGCGCACCACGCCGGCGCAGAAGCCCCGGGGCTGAGCAAGAATCACCTGCATAGAGTAAGCCCCCCGACCCTTTTCAACGGGTGTCAGTGTTTGGGATGGCGGGACGGGAAATGCACCGGCAACCACCGGAGATCCACCGCAGATCACATTTCCGTCGCACGGTGGTTACTATATACCCGACACGCCGGCTTTGTCTGGAGTCGCCTTGGCCAGCGCGAGGCTGGCCAAGGCGACTCCGCCTCACGGGAAAACGGGTTTATGACGAAAAACGATGACGTGCTGGTGACAGGCGCCTCGGGCTTTCTGGGCTCGGCGGTGGCGCGCAGGGCGCTGGCACGCGGCTTCCGGGTGCGCGTGCTGGTGCGCCCGCAGAGCCCGCGGACCAACCTGGCCGGGCTGCCGGTGACCGTGGCGGAAGGCGACATGCGCGACGCCAGCGCGGTGGCCGCCGCGCTGCAGGGCGTGCGCTACCTGTTCCATGTGGCCGCCGACTACCGACTGTGGGCGCCGGACCCCGAGGACATCGTGCGCACCAACGTCGACGGCACCCTGGCCGTGATGGAGGCTGCGCAGCAGGCCGGCGTCGAGCGGGTGGTCTATACCAGCAGCGTGGCGACGCTGCGGGTGGCCGGCGCGCGGGCGCCGGTGGACGAGACCGCGGCGCTGCGCCCGCACGAGGCCATCGGCGCCTACAAGCGCAGCAAGGTGCTGGCCGAGCGCGTGGTCGAAAAGCTGGTGGCCGAGCGCGGCCTGCCGGCGGTCATCGTCAACCCGTCCACTCCGATCGGCCCGCGCGACGTGCGGCCGACGCCGACCGGGCGCATCATCGTCGAGGCGGCCACGGGCAAGATCCCCGCCTTTGTCGATACCGGCCTGAACCTGGCGCATGTGGATGACGTGGCCGAAGGGCATTTCCTGGCGCTGGAACGCGGCCAGGCCGGCGAGCGCTACATCCTGGGCGGCCAGGACGTGATGCTGCAGCAGATGCTGCGTGACATCGCGCAGCTCTGCGGCCGGCGCCCGCCGACCATGCAGCTGCCGCGCTGGCCGCTGTACCCGCTGGCGTACGGGGCGGAGGCGGCGGCGCGCTTTACCGGCAAGGAGCCCTTCATCACTGTAGATGGACTCAATATGTCCCGGTACCGGATGTTCTTTACATCAGACAAGGCGCGCAAGGTGCTGGGCTATCAGCCGCGGCCATACCAGGAGGGTTTGCGGGACGCGCTGGAGTGGTTCCGGGCGCAGGGGTATCTCGACAAGCGCTAAGCTGGCAGGGAGCGCTCAGGACCGCACCGGCGCCTGCGCCCGGCCCTTCCACTGCCCGCCGCGCCGCAGCCAGTAGCGCCGTGCCGAGTCGATGGTTGCCCCCAGGTAGAACAGCGCTGTGACCGGCAGCAGCGGCGCTAGCCACGCCGGCTGCCGGTATTCGCGCAGCATCGGCAGGTAGGCCAGGGTCATCGCGCCCCAGGCCAGCCATGCCGGCCACAGCCGCCAGCCGAGCGCCAGCACCGGCGGCAC
Source organism: Cupriavidus sp. GW821-FHT07C08 (assembly GCF_059419025.1). Classification (NCBI taxonomy): domain Bacteria; kingdom Pseudomonadati; phylum Pseudomonadota; class Betaproteobacteria; order Burkholderiales; family Burkholderiaceae; genus Cupriavidus; species Cupriavidus sp. GW821-FHT07C08. The sequence continues at coordinate 119,844 of NZ_JBWKQZ010000011.1, read as the reverse complement.
CAGGTAGGTCAGCACCATGCCCGCCACCGCGCCGGCCAGCAGCAGCGGCGAATAGCGCAGCTGGGTGTAGGCGCTGCGCGCGATCATGTCCCACAGGCTGCGCCAGTCGTTGTAGGGCCGCAACGACACGCTGTCGTCGGCCAGGTCCAGGCGGATCGCGCCGCCGGGCTTGATGCGCGCGGCCAGGCTGCAGTCGTCGATCAGCTCGCCGCGGATGGCGGCAAAGCCGCCAATGCGCGCCAGCGCCGCGCGGCTGGCCAGCATGCAGCCCCCGGCCGCGGCGGCTACGCAGCTGCGGGCATCGCGCACGCGGGCAAAGGGGTAGAGCTTGGCGAAGAAGAAGACAAAAGCCGGCACGATCAGCCGTTCCCACGCGGATTCGCAGCGCAGCCGGACCATCAGCGAGACCAGGTCGCGCCGTTCGTGCTCGGCGCGCGCCATCAGACCGGCCAGCACGCCGGGGCCGTGCCAGATATCGGCATCGGTCAGCCAGACGTAGCGGGCCTGCGGGGCGATGCGGTCGGCCGCGGCCAATCCTTCGGACTGCGCCCAGACCTTGCCGCTCCAGCCGGCCGGCAGCTCGCGAGCGCCGATCACGGTCAGCCCCCGCGGGCGCGCGGTGGCCGCGGCGGCGGCGCGGGCGATATCGGCGGTGCCGTCCTGGCTGTGGTCGTCCACCACCACCAGCGCCAGCCGGCCCGGGTAGCGCTGGCCCAGCACGCCGGCCACGGCGCGGCCGATCACCTCGGCCTCGTTGCGGGCGGGGATGACCGCGACCACGTCCGGCCAGGCCGCGGGATCCGGTGCGGCAGCCGGCTTGCGCACGCGCCAGAAGCCGGCACGGGCAAAGATCAGCACCAGCCAGACCGCCAGCGACAGCAGCGACAACGCCAACGCAAGGTGCATGGGCCGGCCCCTATTTGACGAAGCGCCGCGCCAGCCGGGCCAGCCGCGGCACGGTTTCCGGGCGCAGCAGGCGCGCGTCGTAGCCGGCCATGCGCCGGTCGTTCTCGGCCAGGCACAGGTCGATCATCGCGCCCGGCGTCAGGGCTTCGCCCAGCGCCGCGGAACCGTTCATGGTGAAGTTGGCGTCCTGGGCCACGCCGTCGGTGTCGATGCCGCGCGCGATGCCGATGCGCTCCCAGACCAGGAAGGCCCACACCCGCGCCACCTTCAGCGCAAACAGCGGACGGCGCCACCACGGCAGGTTGCGCCGGTACCAGGCGGCCCAGTTGACGAAGAACAGGATATGCCGGCCTTCCTCCTGGATCACCGGCTCGAAGGTCTCGACCAGTTCGGCGGGGAAGAAGCCGGAGCGCCTGGCCGCCGCGAACAGGCCAAAGGCGAAAAAGCTGTCGATGCACTCGCTGTAGCCGGTGACCAGCCAGCCCCATTCCGGATCGTCAGGGGGCGGGTAGTCAGGCTCGGGCGCGAGCGCGATGCCATAGGCCTCGACCAGCTTCGACAGTACCACCTTGTGGCGCGCCTCCTCGCCGCCGTCCATTTCCAGCGCGCTGCGCAGCAGCGGATCGCCGACGGTATCGGCAAAGGTCTTGACGCGGATCGAGGCGCGGCCCTCGGTCTGCACGGCGATGTCCCAGATCGGCAGCGAGGTGACGCGATGCAGGGCCTCCGGCGACAGCTTCGGCCAGTCGATGACTGCGGGTTTGTAGGGGTTGTGCGTCTGCAGCAGCATATTGCAGAACATCTGCAGCTGCTGCGCGGAGCCGATGCGCACCGGCCCCGGCGTGGGGTCGGTCCAGTGGCGCATGGCATGGTCGGCCTGCTCGACGGCAGTGCGAGCGACTGTATCGGCAACCGCGATGGCGCGGGCCTCGGCATCGGCGGCGCTGTTGCGCGGCGGCGCGGCCGCCGCGTTGCCAGCAACCTCAGTGGTCTCGGACATTCGGCCCCCTGGCGTTGGATTGCCCGGGAGCCATTGTAGCGAGGCGCGCCGGCCGGCGCACCCCGCTGGCTACGTCACGCTCAGGCGCGGTAGCTGACCGGCCCGCGCGAGCGCATGTCCAGCGCGTAGTAGCACACCGTCAGCAGGACCAGCCAGCCCGGGCCCACGTACAGCGCCACGCGGGTCTCCGGGAAATAGGCCATCAGCGCCACCACCAGCGCCAGGAAGGCCAGCGCGATGTAGGAGCCATACGGCCAGAACGGCATGCGGAAGGCCAGCGCCTTGCGCTCGGCCGCCGACAGGCTGCGGCGGAAGTTGATCTGCGTGACCAGGATGATGGCCCAGGTCCAGACCGCGCCGAAGGTGGAGATCGCCGTCACCCAGACGAAGACCTGCTCCGGCACCAGGTAATTGAGCAGCACGCCGCACAGCAGCGCGGCGATCGACACCAGCAGCGCGCGGCGCGGCACCCCATTGCGGTCGACCCTGGCAAAGGCCTTTGGCGCCTGGCCCTGCTGCGCCAGGTTGTACAGCATGCGCCCGGTGCTGAAGATGCCGCCATTGCACGACGACAGCGCCGCGGTCAGCACCACGAAGTTGATGATGCCGGCGGCGGTCTTGATGCCCAGCCGCTCGAAGGTCAGCACGAACGGGCTGCCCTGGGCGCCGATCTCGTTCCACGGGTACAGCGCCAGGATCACGAACAGCGCGCCCACGTAGAAGATCAGGATGCGCCAGAACACCGAGTTGATCGCGTCCGGGATCGACTTCTTCGGGTTGCGCGCCTCGCCGGCGGTCAGGCCGATCATCTCCACGCCCAGGTAGGCGAACATCACCATCTGCAGCGACATCAGCACGCCCGAGGCGCCGTTGGGCATGAAGCCGCCGTGCGACCACAGGTTGGAGATGCCGGTGGCGACACCGCCGTTGCCGAAGCCGAACACGATCATCGCGCCACCGCCGAACAGCATCAGCACGATGGTGACGATCTTGATCATGGCGAACCAGAACTCGAACTCGCCATAGGCCTTGACCGCCATCAGGTTGACCGAGCCCATCGCCGCCAGCGCGGCCAGTGCCCAGATCCAGCGCGGCACGTCGGGGAACCACATGCCCATGTAGATGGCCACGGCGGTGATCTCCGCCACGCACGTCACCAGCCACAGGAACCAGTAGTTCCAGCCGGTCAGGTAGCCCGCCAGCGGGCCCATGTGGTCCTGCGCGTAGCGGCAGAAGGAGCCGGCCACGGGGTTGTGCACGGCCATCTCGCCGAGCGCGCGCATGATCAGGAAGATCACCGCGCCGCCGATCAGGTAGCCCAGCATGATGGCGGGGCCGGCCATCTTGATGGCATTGCCGGCGCCCAGGAACAGGCCCACGCCGATGGCCGAACCCAGCGCCATCAGCCGGATATGGCGTTCGCCCAGGCCGCGTTGCAGATGTTCTGCGCTTGCACTCATGTGTCGTTGTCTCCGTGTCATCTGAAAGGCCGCGCCGGCCTTCGTGGGGCCGGCGGGAGCAGCTATTTTCTCGTCCGTGGCGGGCCGCAAACGGAAAATAGCGGGCAGGTTAATCAGATAACAGGGGTATTTGTTGCTGAATTCGTGGTGAAAATCAGGAAAGATTGCTGACGACGGGAGCGGCGACACCCCTCGCGCAATCGTGTGGCTCGATGGTCCTGCCGTACTGGCACGGGAGCAGACCCCCCTCCGGCTCAACATGCCCCCGGTGCGCGCAGGCATATGCGCAACGCCATTCGGCATGGCGCCACGCGGGAAGAAATTCTCGAGGTGCTGCAACTCACCGTGATGGGCATTCACTCCTGCAATATGGCCATCCCGATCCTGATGGAGGAGATCGAGGCCCGTCAGTGGCTATCGCGCAGCCCCAGTACGTTTGCGCCGATCTTCGGGTCGATGCCGCGTTCCAGTTGCTGCGGATAGGCCGTCACCGTCACTTCCAGCGATCCGGTGCCGACCTCCATCGACAGGATGTGGCCGCCGTACGTGTCGAAACTGCTGTCGCCGGCCACGCCGTGTGCATGGATCGACGGCTTGCCTTCTTTCCACGCCAGGCTGCCGACGATGCTGGCCATCTCCACGTTGTGGAAGGTGCGCGGGTTGAACTGCTTCTTCGCGGCATCCCAGAAGCCGAACGTGACGTTGGCGAAGCCGATCGCGGACAGGCTCGCGCTGGGCACCTTCTCGCAGATGGCAAAGGCTTCGATCTGCTCGAACACGTTGTCGCCCATGCGCAGCACCAGCAGGTAGCCGGTGGGGGTCTTGATGTAGCGCGGCACGCTGTCGCGCGGGTAGTTCGGGTTCTGGGCACGGGCGTCCAGTGCCGTCCTGCATTCGGCGGATGGCGCCGGCTGCGCCGCGGCTGGCGCGGGCATCAGGGCGAGGCCGCCAACGGCGGTGGCCGCTGCGAGGATGGCGAGCGCCTGGCGGGCGCGCAGGGTTTTGCGAAGGTTCATCTGTAGTCTCCTGTCTGGTTTGTTTGCGGTTGGGTTTGTGGCTACGGCAAGAAAATTACGGAGCAGGCGGATGCGGCGGCGGCGCGCGGTTGGCCTCAATGCAGCCATGCGGCCGGCACGAGAATTAGCTGCGGGAACAGCACGAACAGGAACATCAGCGCGGTCAGGCTCAGCAGGAACGGCCAGACGCCGCTGATCACGCTGTCCAGGCTGCACCGGGAAGTGCCGGCCACCACATTGAGCACCGTACCGACCGGCGGCGTCAGCAAGCCGATGGCATTGTTGAGTACGAACATCACGCCGAAGTACACCGGGTCGATGCCCGCCTTGGTGATCACCGGCATCAGGATCGGGGTCATGATCAGCACGGTTGGCATCAGGTCGAGCGCGGTGCCGACCACGATCACCAGGACCATGATCACGAACATCAGCAGGATCTTGTTGTCGATGAACGGCTCGAGCAGGTCGGTCACCTGTGCCGGGATGTTGGCGATGGTGATCAGCCACGCCGAGACCAGCGCGCACGCCACCAGGAACAGCACCGTGCTGGAAGTCTTGGCCGCGGTGACGATCAGGTCCGGCAGCGCGCGCAGCTTCAGCTCGCCGTAGACGAAGCGGCCGACCGCCATGGCGTAGACCACCGCCACCACGGCAGCTTCGGTCGGCGTGAAGGCGCCGATCTTCATGCCGCCGATGATCACCACCGGCAGCACCAGCGCCCACACGCCGTCGAGCGCGGCCTTGGCCAGGCGGCGCGCACTGAACGGTTCCACCGGCGCCAGCTTCTCCTTGCGCGCGCAGAAGTGCCAGGTGACGGCGAGCGTCAGCGCCATCATGGCGCCGGGCGCGATGCCGGCCAGGAACAGCTTGGTGATCGAGACCTGCGCGACCACGCCGAACACGACGATGGCGATCGACGGCGGGATCACCGGCGCAATGATGCCGCCCGCTGCGATCAGGCCCGCGGCGCGCGGCACGTTGTAGCCGGCGTTGCGCATCATCGGGATCAGCAGCGCGGCGACGGCGGCGGTATCGGCCACCGCCGAGCCGGAGATGCTGGCCACCACCGTGGCCGCGATGATCGCCACGTAGCCCAGCCCGCCGCGCACGTGCCCGACCGCCGCATTCGCCACGCGCACGATCCGTTGCGACAGCCCGCCGGCGTTCATCAGTTCGCCGGCCAGCATGAAGAACGGCACCGCCATCAGCGGATAGTTGTTGACGCCCTCCAGCATGTTCTGCGCGAGGATCTGCGTATCGAAGTTGCCCAGGTGCAGCATCAGCGCGACACCAGAAGCGAGCAGCGCAAAGGCGATGGGCATGCCGAGCGACATCGCGCCCAGCAGCGAGCCGACAAAGACAAAGATGGTCATGATGGGCTCCTCGCGGTCATTCGCCGGTGGCGCCGGACTGCGGCACCAGTTCGTGCTGCGGCATGCGGCCGCTGACCAGCCGCCACAGCCCGTGCAGAAGAATCGCCGCCATGCCGACGCTGCATACCAGCAGGCAGGCATAGACCACGCCCAGCGGCACGCCGGTGACGGGGGCACGGTCGTCCATGCCGATCGCCACCAGCTGCCAGGCGCCGTGCGCCAGCAGCAGGCAGCAGCCCAGCGCGCCTGCATCGGCCAGCAGGCGGCAGGCGCGCTGGCCGTTTTCCCCCAGTCGCGAGACCACCGTGGACATGCCGAGGTGAGCCTTGTCGTGCATCACCAGCAGCGCGCCGGTCAGCGTCAGCCACATGAAGATGAAGCGCGAGGCTTCCTCAGAGAAGGCAATGCCGGAATTGAAGACGTAGCGCAGGACCACGTTGCCGAAGACCAGCACGATCATGGTGGCCATCATGGCGACCATGGCGCCCTGGGCCAGGCGGAGCGTAATGCGGTTCATGATGAAAAACTCCTGGTTGGACGGGCGTCAGCGCAAGCTCGCTGCGGGCGCCTCGATCCGGTAAAAGCGCATGGCGTTGTCGTGCCACACCGCTTGCGCGGCGGCGTCGGGCAGGCCTTCCAGGCCCGCGGCCACGGTGTTGACGATTTCGTGCAGCGATGCGCGCAGCCCGGAGACCGGCAGGTTGCTGGCGAACATGCAGCGCTGCCAGCCCAAGATCTCCAGCGCCTGGCGGATCACGCCGACATTGCCGGCGCGATCCCACGCCGCACCGGGCAGGCCGAACTCGGACAGCTTCAGGTGCACGCCGGGCAGGCAGGCCAGCGCCGTGAGTCCGCGCCGCCAGGCGGCCAGCCCGGCTTCCGAGCGGTCCCATGGCAGGCCGGTGTGCTCGACCACCACAGCCAGCCCCGGCACGGCCGCGATCGCCTCGGCGGCTTCCTCAAGGTGCCACCAGGGCACGCGCAGGTCCCACGCCAGGCCATGCTCGGCCAACCGCTGCAGGCCAGACAGCCAGCGCGGATCCTGCAGCGTGCCGGGCTGCCCGCGCACGCTGCCATCGGCGCTGCGGCTGGTGCGCGGCTTGCACCGCACGCCCCGCACCAGCGAAAAGGCCTGGTGCGCGCGCAACTGCGCCGCGAGCGTGTCGCTGTTGAAATCGGCATGCACCACCACGGCATTGGGAAAGCCGTGGCGCGCGTGGATCTGATGCAGCCACGCGGTCTCGGCCACCGACTCGTCGGCGTGCCGTTCGGCTTCGACATGCACGCTGGCGGCCAGGTGCAGCCCTTCCCACTGCCGCAGGTAGTCTCGCGGATCGAAGTCCTGTCGCAGCGTGGCGTAATCGCCGAGAAAGAAGGCGGCAGGGTCGTACCCTTCCTGCAGCCAGGGATGGCGCGCCGGGCCGAGGTGCCACAGGTGGTGGTGGGCATCGACGATGGCGGTGGGCATGGCGGGCATGGTGTGGCTCTCCTACCGCTGGGCGTCCATGGCGCGCAGCACGGCGTCGCCATTCTTCTGCACGAACAGCTGACGCGTTTCCTCGCGCACCACCTTGCGGATGCCGGCGTTGTCGGGATGCTCGTTGACCTGTACGCCCTTGGCGCGCAGCGTGGCGATCGCGGCCGCTTCGTTGTCGGCGTTGAGCCTGCGCTGGTAGGTGGCGGCCGCCGCGGCTTCTTCCAGCAGCACCTTCTGGTACTCCGGCTTGAGCGCATCGAACCTGGCCTTGTTCATCAGCACCACCAGCGCGGTATAGGCGTGGCGCGTCATCGACACGTACTTCTGCACCTCGTACATCTTGGCTGAGACCATCAGCGTGGGCGGATTCTCCTGGCCGTCGACCGCACCGGATTCCAACGCGCCGAAGACCTCGGCGAACGGCATCGGCTGCGGGCTCGCGCCCAGCAGCTGGAAGGCCTTGATATGCGAAGGGTTGGGCGTGGTGCGGATCTTCAGGCCGCGGATGTCCTCGGCCTTGTTGATGGGCCGTTTGTTGTTGCCCAGGCTACGGAAGCCGATTTCCCAGAAGGCCAGGCCCTTGATGCGGTGCGCGCCCAGCTCGTCGAGCAGCGAGCGGCCCACCGCGCCGTCCAGCACCTTGTAGGCCGACGGGCCATCCTCGAACTGGTAGGGCAGGTCGAGTACGTTCAGGCGCGGCACCAGACCGGTGACAAAGGGATTGCCGGTGGCACCGATGTCGATGGTGCCGCTGCGCACGCCCGTGACCAGCGTGGTGTCGTTGCCGAGCTGGCTGTTGGCAAAGACCTGGATCTCGACACCGCCCTGCGTGCGCTCCTTGACCTTCTTGCTGAAGGCGAGCGCGGCCTGATGCTGCGAATCGGTTTCCGGAACGGTATGGGCAAAGCGCAGCTTGACGGGCGTCTGCGCGGCGACCACGCCGGCGACGGACAATAGCGCCGCCAGCACGATATGCGGGATAACGTGTTTCATGGTGTCTCCTGGGTTGTCATGCGGCCCGGTCGGGTATGCCGGGCTCTGTGCTGCCCCGTGCGGGGGCGGGTGTTTCGCGCGATCTACAGAGAGGCCTGCAGCATTGCCGTGTAGTCTTCGGCGCTGGCCACGCGCGGGTTGGTCTTGTGGCAATGGTCGGCCAGCGCGTAGTTGATCGCGCGGGGGAACAGGGCAGGGTCCACACCCATCTGCCGCAAGCCTGCCGGCAGGCCCAGGCGCTGGTTCATGTCCGTGATGGCCGCGCCGATGGCGTCGGCGTCGGGCAGGCCCATGGCCTGCGCGATGCGCTCCAGCTTGGCCTCTTCCTGCATCGACGGCGCATCCGCATTGAAGCGGATTACCGCGGGCAGCAGCACCGCGTTCAGGGTGCCGTGGTGCAGCGTTGGCATCAGCCCGCCGAGCGCATGGCTCAGGCTGTGCACGCAACCCAGGCCTTTCTGGAACGCCAACGCGCCCTGCATCGATGCGCTCATCATCGCCAGCCTTGCGTCACGATCCTGCGGATCGCGGCGGGCGCGCTCGATATGCAGCCACGCGCGGCGCAGGCCATCCAGCGCGATGCCGTCCGCGGGCGGGTTGAAGGCCGGCGCCATGAAGGTCTCCAGGCAATGCGCGATGGCATCCATGCCGGTGGCCGCGGTCAGCATCGGCGGCAGGCCCAGGGTCAACTCGGGATCGCAGATCGCCACGCGCGGCACCAGGTAAGGCGACAGCACGCCCACTTTGCGGCCGTCGTCGAGGATCAGCACCGCGCCGCGGCCGACTTCGCTGCCGGTGCCGGCGGTGGTGGGAATGGCGATGACCGGAGCGGTGGCGGCGGTGATGCGCGCCACGCCGCCCTCGATCGCGGCGAACTGGCGCAGCGGGCCGTCGTGCGTGGCGCACACCGCCACGCCCTTGGCCAGGTCGATCGGCGAGCCGCCGCCCACCGCGATGATGCCGTCGCAGCGGTACTCGCCATAGAGGCGCACGGCCTCGCGCATGGCGGCTTCGGTCGGGTTGGACGGCGTGCCGTCGTAGATCACGGCTTCGCAGCCGGGGCGCAGCTGTTCCAGCACAAGCTGGACGATGCCCGCGGCCTTGACGCCGGCGTCGGTGACCACCAGCGGGCGCGTGATGCCGATGCGTTCGCATTCCTGGGCCAGCAGCCCGATCGCGCCGAAGTCGATCTGGATCTGGGTGATGTAGTTGATGAGGGCCATCTTGTCTCCGTGCTGTGTGCTGTGTGCGGTGTGCCGGGCGCCGCAGGCGGGCCGGCTGCATTGGTGACGAAGTCTAGAAACAAGGCCCGCAGGTCACAACGTGGATTTACTTGAAGGGAGCCCAAGAAAAATTCACAGCAACGAATGCCTAGTTTTTCTTGAAACGGCGCTGAGATTTTCTCGTTTTGCGGCGCGCGACGCGGGCCCTAGACTGGCGCAGACCAGCCGGATTCCGGACCACCGCCCGCACATGCCGGGCCTCCTCCACACCAACGACAACCATGAGACAACCGATCCTGATCGAGCGCGACGCGCAGGTCGCCACCATCACGCTGAATAACCCGGACAAGCTCAATGCCATGGACCTATCCATGTGGCAGGGCCTGACCGAAGCCATTCAGGGCCTGTCTGCCGACGACACGCTGCGCTGCGTGGTGCTGCGCGGCGCCGGCGACAAGGCCTTCGCCGCCGGCGCGGACATCGCCGAGTTCGACACCATGCGCGCCAACGCGGCGCAGGCGCAGCAGTATGGCGAGATCACCAACGCCACCATGCGCGCCATCGCCGAATGCCGGCACCCGACCATCGCGCTGATCCAGGGCGCGTGCGTCGGCGGCGGGCTGGAGATCGCCTCGATGTGCGACCTGCGCATCTGCGGCAAGTCAAGCCGCTTCGGCGTGCCGGTCAACCGGCTCGGACTGGTGATGTCGTATGGCGAACTGGGCGGGCTGGTGGCACTTGCGGGGCCGGCGACCGCGCTGGAGATCGTGCTGGAAGGCCGCGTGTTCGACGCTGCGGAGGCACTGGAAAAGCGCCTCGTCAACCGAGTGGTGGCGGATGAGGCGGTGCCTGACGAAGCCTACGCGACGGCACGCCGCATTGCCGCCGGCGCGCCGCTGGTGGCGCGCTGGCACAAACAGTTCGTGCGCCGGCTGTTGGACCCCACGCCGCTGCGTCCGGAAGAGCATGCCGAGTCCTATGCCTGCTTCGATACCAAGGATTTCCGTATCGGCCACCGCGCCTTTATCGACAAGACCCGGCCGCAATTCGTGGGCCGTTGAAAGCACCTTTTTTCCAAGCACCGTGGCACCGTCATTCCCATGCGGCTGCCTCAACCTCAGGTGGTATCCATGAATTTGCCGTTATCGAAAATCAAGGTCCTGGACGTCAGCCAGATCATGGCGGGTCCGTTCTGCTGCATGCTGCTGGGCGACATGGGCGCCGATGTTATCAAGGTCGAAGCGCCGGGGGCCGGCGACCAGACCCGCAAGTCAATGGGTTTCCGGCTCAAGGGCGATGACAGCGGCGGCTTCCTGGCGCTGAACCGTAACAAGCGCAGCGTCGAGATTGACCTGAAGAACCCGGCCGGCCTGGAGGCTTTCTATGAATTGGTGCGCGGCGCCGACGTGCTGGTGGAAAACAACCGCCCGGGCGTGGCCGCTCGTTTGAAGATCGACTATGCGGTGCTGCGCGAGATTAACCCGCGCCTGGTCTACGCGAGCATCTCCGGCTTCGGCCAGACCGGACCGTGGTCGCGACGCCCGGGGCTGGACCTGATCGCGCAGGCCATGTCGGGCGTGATGAGCGTGATGGGCCATCCGGACGCGCCGCCGGTCAAGGCCAGCGTGCCGATCGCCGACCTGGGGGCCGGGCTGTTCACCGCCTATGGCGTCCTGAGCGCGCTGATGGGGCGCGAGCACACCGGACAAGGGCAGTATGTGGATGCCTCGCTGTTCGAGACGGCGCTCGGCCTGTCGGTGTGGGAGTCGGCGGAGTACTGGGGCACGGGCGAAGTGCCGGTGCCGATCGGCAGCGCCAACCGCATGAGTGCGCCGTACCAGGCGGTGCGCGCCGCCGACCGGCACTTTGTCATCGGCGCGGCCAACCCCAAGCTGTGGGCCGCGCTGTGCGAGGTCATCGAGCGGCCCGACCTGCTTGCCGATCCGCGCTTTACCGACAACGCCGCCCGCATCCGCAACCGCGCCGCGCTGATTCCTGAAATTGAGGCAGAATTCGCGCGCAAGCCGGCGACGGAGTGGGTCGATGCGCTGCTGGCGGCTGGTGTGCCGGCGGCACCGATCTTCACCTACGACGAAGCGCTGGCCAGCGAACAGGCGGTGGCGCGGGACATGGTGCTGGAGATCGATCACCCGGTCGAAGGGCGGGTCAAGGCGCTGGGGTTCCCGGTCAAGCTGAGCGGCACGCCGCAGCAGGTGCGCTATCCGGCGCCGTTGCTGGGCCAGCATACCGATGAGGTGCTGGGCGAGTTCGGCCTGGACGCGGCCACCGTCACGCGGCTGCGTGCGCAGGGGGCGTTCGGCGCACCGGCCCGCGCACAGGAACTGGAACGCGGTGCCGCCTGAGCGCACCGCGGTCATCATCTATACCGATAAAAGACAGGAGACAACCATGACGATGTCAGGTTCGCTAATGCGGCGCTGGGCGATGCCGGCGGCCGTGGTACTGGGGCTGCTGGGCGGTACAGCCACGGCGAGTGCGCAAACATACCCTAGCCGGCGCATCGAACTGATTGTGCCGTGGCAGGCAGGCGGCGGGGCGGACGTGGTGGCGCGCGCGCTGTCCGCCGCGGCCGCCAGGCACCTGCCGCAGCCGATCGTCGTCATCAACAAGCCGGGCGCCACCGGCGCGGTAGGCCTGGGCGAAGTGGTTCACGCGAAGCCGGACGGCTACAAGCTGGTGCTGTCGTCCAGCGAGCTGACCTTCCTGAACTACCTCGGGCTGGCCAAGTTCACTTACCAGGACCTGATCCCCGTCGCGCGCCTGAACGCGGACCCGGCCACCGTGGCGGTACGGGCCGATGCGCCGTGGACCACGATCGAGCAGTTTGTCGCCGATGCGCGCAAGCCGGACGCCAATATCCGCGTGGGTAACGCAGGGCAGGGCTCCGCGTGGCATATGGCAGCCGCCGCGCTGGCGGACAAGACCGGCGCGAAATTCAACCACATTCCCTATGCCGGCGGCGCTCCCGCCACGCTCGCGCTGCTGGGCGGGCATATCGATGCGGTCACGGTCAGTACGGCGGAGGTCTTCACGCATGTGGCCGCGGGCAAGCTCAAGGTGCTGGCGGTGATGGCCGACAAGCGGGTCAGCGGCTTCGAGAACGTGCCAACGCTGAAGGAGCGCAATATCGACCTGTCGATGGGGATCTGGCGCGGCATCTCGGCGCCGAAGGGCACGCCGCCCGAGGTGATCGCGGTACTGAAGACGGCGATTGCGAAATCCGTGCAGGAGCCGGTGATGCGCCAGACGCTGGAGAAGCTGCACTTCAGCACCGACACCTATGCCGATGACGTGACGCTGCAGGCCGCCATGGTGAAGGAGTCGGCGCAGTTCAAGCAGCTCGCCAGCCGCATCAGCGTCAAGGAGTAGGCCCATGCGCGACACACCTGCGGAGAGCGCGGCGCCCGTCGAGCCTTTTATCGATGCGCACCAGCATTTCTGGAACCTGGCGCGCAACCCGTACCCGTGGCTGCAGGACGAAACCGTGCCGAACTTCCGCTATGGCGATTACTCGGCGCTGCGCAGGAACTATCTTCCCGAGGATCTTGCCCGTGACACGGCTGGCTGCGCGCCGGTGAAGACGGTGCACGTGGAAGCCGAATGGGCGCGCGCCAATCCTGGCGACGAGACCGCATGGCTGGCGCAGCTCGCCGCGCAGACGGGCCGGCCAACGGTGATCGTCGGCCATGCCCAGCTTGACCGAGGCGATGTCGATGAAGTGCTGGCGGGGCATGCCGCCTACGCCATGATGCGCGGCATCCGCAACAAGCCCGTGACCGCGGCGCGGCGCGAGGACGCGCGGCGCGGCGTGCCGGGCTCGATGGACGATGAGCGCTGGCAGCGAGGCTATGCCTTGCTTGCTCGCCACGGCATGTCCTTCGACCTGCAGGCGCCGTGGTGGAACCTGGATCAGGCGGCAGCACTGGCACGGGATTTCCCGGGCACGCAGCTGATCCTGAACCATACCGGGTTGCCGGCTGACCGCAGTGAAGCCGGCCTGGCCGGCTGGCGCGCCGCGATGGCCGAGCTGGCCAGGCAACCCAATGTGGCCGTGAAGATCTCTGGCCTGGGATTGCCGGGCAAGCTGTGGACGCAGGCCGACAACGTGCCCGTGATCCGCGATGCCATCGCCATCTTCGGCACGGAGCGCTGCATGTTCGCCAGCAACTATCCGGTGGACAGTCTCGTGGCGAGCTACGACACCATCGTCGCAGGCTTCCGCGCCGCCATCGCCGTCTATTCGCCAGAACAGCAGCGCGCGCTGTGGCACGACAACGCCGCGCGCTTCTATCGCCTGTAGCAGTGCATCACAAGGATCCGCCACCCGCCCGGCTTGCGCTGCGGCGGGCCGGGCGGCTTCGTCCATAAACCTGAAAGGAACCCCTGATGAAGAACGGATTGCAACCGGGCGCGACCTGCGCGCGCACGCTGACGGTCGACCGCCAGCGCACCATAGATTTTCTCGGCGAAAGCCTGCGCATCTACGCCACGCCCGAGCTGGTACGCGACATTGAACAGACTTGCCTCGACTTCGTGCAAGGCTTTCTCGATGACGGTGAAAGCTCGGTGGGCGCGGAGGTCTCGGTGCAACACACCGGTGCCACGCCGCTGGGCGGCGAGGTGCGCATCCATGCCGAGATCACGGCCGTCGACGGCCGCAGTGTCACATTCAGCGTGACCGCCGACGATGCGGTGGAGCGGGTTTGCAGCGGCACGCATCGCCGCTTCATTGTCGATGTCGAGCGTTTGCGCGCACGCGTGCAGAAGAAGACGGCGTCAATGCCGGCCGTGGCCTGAAGCCGGCGCTCAGACGGGGGCCGGCTGCTGCTGGTCCGCCGACACTTCCGCGCGGATCCAGTCAGTGAAGCTGCGGATGCGACGATCCTCCAGCCGCTCTTTCGGGAAGACCACGAAGTAAGAGAATTCGACCGGCAGCCGGATCGCTTCGAACAATCGCACCAGCCGGCCTTCCGCCAGGTCCTGCTCGATCCAGTTCTTCTTGACCAGCGCCACGCCCAGGCCATTAAGCGCGGCGTTGATGACCAGGTGGCTTGGCCAGAACGACGGCCCGCGGCTGGCATCGACATCGGTCACGCCGGCGTGCTCAAGCCACATTGCCCAGTCGGGGTTGCTCACGTCCGTGTACGTGCTGTCGTCGTGCAGCAGCGTATGGTGCTTCAGGTCGGACGGTGTTTCGAGCGGCAGAGAACCTTGCAGCAGCGCCGGGCTGCACACGGGGATGACTTCGACCGCCATGCAAAGCTCGCAGTGCAGGCCGGGGTAATCGCCGCGGCCATAGCGGATCGCCATGTCGAAATCGTCGCGCTCGAAGTCGATGCGATGGTTCGAGGTGGACACCTTCAGGTCGATATCCGGGTGCGCCTTCATGAAGCGGTCCATGCGCGGGATCAGCCATTTGACCGCGAACGTGGGCGGCATGTTGACCTTCAGCGCGGGGCGGTCCTTGCTATGCAGGCGGTGCGTGGCATCGGCGAGCTGCTTGAAGGCCAGCTGCACGCTGGGCAGGTAGGCGGTGCCGGCCGGTGTCAGGACCAGCGCCTTGGCCTCGCGGATAAACAACTGCACGCCAAGGCTTTCTTCCAGTGCCTTGATCTGGTGGCTGACCGCCGACGGCGTGACGAATAATTCCTCCGCGGCCCGCGTGAAGCTCAGATGCCGGGCAGCCACTTCGAACGCCCTGAGCGGGTTGAGTGGGGGAATCTGTCTCGACATATCGGGGGTACGCAATCCTGTAGACGCCTTGCCGGCATGCGGGGTGCTGTGGCACCGGCAAGCCGCTGCACGATAGCATTCGTGCCGGGCCATGGGAATAGGGCCTGTCCCCATGTAGGTGAATTCACGGCCGCTCCGCTTGCGGCCCGCCGGGCGGCTCGAAAAGCCCGGGCCAGCATGACAGTGCGCATGTTTAGAGGGAGCGTCAGCCCGCCTCCTGCGGCACGAGATCGGGTATCTCGCCGCTTGCCGGTACCAGCGTCTTGCGAAAGATCTCCACCAGGGGCCTCAGGTTGATCTTGTGCCAGGCCGCCCATAAAGGCGTCCGATAGTTGAGCCACGACAAATCGTGCAGTACCACACCCGCCGGCGCCTGGTGGCGCAGGCTCTGCTGGATCGTGGTGACGCCGAGTCCCGCGGCGACCAGGCCAAGGGCCGCCAGCGGTTCCGTGGCCTCCATCGTTATCGTCGGCGTGAAGCCGGCCTTCGCACAAGCCGCGATGAACGTGTCATGCCGTAGCGCGCTTTCCTTGTGCATGACACCGATCCACTTCTGCGCAGCGAGATCTTCCGGGGTGATCCGTTGCGCCACTGCCAGCGGATGCCCCTCGGGCAGCGCCAGCAGCATCGGATCATTGAGCACCTGGGCAGCCTCGAGGTCTGGATCGTCAGGTGGCGGCGGCTCGCAGACGAGCGCGATGTCGAGGCTGCGCTGGCGCAGCCCCTCCAGTTGAACGTCCGACTGCTGGTTGTACAGCGCGATATGCACCGCAGGCCGGCTGTCGCGCAGTTCGCGCAAGGCATTCGGCAGCACGCCCGAATGCATCGCATATTCCAGGTAGCCGATGCACAGCCCGCCTTCGTCGCCGCGGCCAAGCCGTCGCGCCAGCGATTCGAGCCGGTTGGCATGCGTCAGGAATGCGCGGGTCTCGGCCAGGAACGTGCGGCCGTCGCGGGTCAGGCGGATTCGTTGCTGCGAGCGCTCGAACAGCGTCAGCCCAAGTTTCTCTTCAAGCTGGGCGATCTGCCGGCTAAGTGGCGATTGGGAGATATGCAGCCGCTCGGCGGCGCGTCCGACGTGCTCATCCTCGGCGACGGCCACGAAGTAGTGAAGTTGGCGGATATCTAACATTTAAGACCTGCTCGGACTCAAGTTCTGCAAATTCTGTCTTGGACAGACTTAATTGGCAACCCTAGACTGCCTTCACCCCAACTTATTCTGCAATCGGAGCAGTCATGAGCATCAAGGACAAACTGGCCGGCAGCGTGCTCGGCTTTGGTACGGCGCCGCTGGGCAACATGTTCCGCGACATCCCGGAAGCGGAGGCGCAGGCCACCGTGGACGCGGCCTGGGCGCAAGGCGTGCGCTACTACGACACGGCGCCGTTCTATGGCGCGGGCCTGGCCGAAATCCGCCTGGGTGAGGCACTGTCCCGACACAAGCGCGACGAATTCGTGCTCAGCACCAAGGTCGGCCGCCTGATCCTGGACGAAGTCGAGGACGCCAGTGGGCGGGCCTTGGGCGAAAAAAGCGGACTGTTTGCGGCTGGCCGCCCGAACAAGCTCGTCGTCGACTACACTGCCGACGGCACGCTGCGCTCCATCGAGGACAGCCTCAAGCGCATGAAGACTGACCGCTTTGATTTTGTGTGGGTCCACGACATTGCCCAGGACTTCTATGGCGATGAATGGCTGTCGTACTTTGAGACCGCGCGCAAGGGTGCCTTCCGCGAGCTGACCCGCCTGCGCGAGGAGGGCGTGATCAAGGCCTGGGGCCTGGGCGTGAACCGGGTCGAGCCGATCGAACTGACGCTGGATCTCGCCGAAGCGCAGCCGGACGGATTCCTGCTCGCGGGCCGATATTCGCTGCTCGACCACGAGCGCGCATTGCAGCGCCTGATGCCGAAGGCGGCGGAACGCAAGACCGAGATTGTCGTCGGTGGTCCATACAGTTCCGGCATCCTGGCCGGAGGCGCGCACTTCGAATATCAGAAGGCTCCGCCCGAGATCATCGCCAGGGTAGAGCGCATCAAGGCGGTCGCTCAGCGCCACGGCGTCAGCATCAAGGCGGCGGCCCTGCAGTTCGTGCTGGCGAACCCGGTGGTGGCGGCCGTGATCCCGGGCGCGAGCCGACCGGAGCGCATCGCCGAGGACGTCGCCGCGCTGAAGGAAGTCATTCCCGCCGATTTCTGGCGCGAACTGCGTGAGCAGCACCTGGTGGCCGCGAACGCGCCGCTGCCTGTCGATCGCGTCTGATACGGACCGGTGCCACTAGCTCTCGAACGGCTTCTGGCCGAGCACCTTGACCACATATTCGACGAAGCAGGTGATGCGGGACGCCAACGCGGTGTTGCGATAGTAGACCGCGTTGATCGACTGGCGCACATCGAGGGTCTGTTTCGCAAACAGCTGCACCAGTCGCCCGTCCCGCCGATCGTCGCGCGTCATGAAGTCCGACAGGCAGACAATGCCCTGGCCGTTCAGGGCCAGGCTCCTGAGGGTCTCGCCGCTGGACGAGGCGATGGTTGGCTTGATATGCAGCACGCCGCCGTCGTCGTCGCGCAGCGGCCAGTCGTTCAGTGATTCCGGCTGGGTGAAGCCCAGCAGCGCATGCTGCGCGAGCTGCGCCGGTTTGGTGGGCGTGCCGTGGCGCTTCAGGTAGTCGGGACTGGCAAGGATGCGGATTCGGCTGGTGCCGATGGCGCGCGCGTGCAGCGTGGAGTCTTTCAGCTGGCCGATGCGGAACGCCACATCGGTCCGCTTTTCGATCAGGTCGATGATGCCTTCGTTCGAGTTGAGTTCCAGTTCAACTTCCGGGTAGCTGGCGCGAAAGCCCTCCAGTAGCGGCACGATCACATGCAGCATGAACGGCGTTGCCGCATCCACCCGCAAGCGCCCAACCGGCCGCATGCGACGCGCCGCGATCTGCTCTTCCGCTTCGTCAACCATCGCCACGATTGCGCGGGCGTGTTCCAGGAATGCCGCCCCTTCCTCGGTCAACTCCAGCCGCCGCGTGGTTCGCCGCAGCAGCGTGGTCTGCAGCTTTTCCTCCAGCCGGCCCAGGGTGCGGCTGGTGGCGGAGACCGTCAGCTTGAGCTGCTCGGCGGCCGCCGTGATCGAGCCGCTGTCCACCACGGCAGCAAAGGCCAGCAGTTCATCGATGGTCGTCTTCATTGTTGATTTCAAATCAAATGAATTTCCCTTATACACGGCTTTATCCGCAAAGGTAAGGGCGGCAAACTGCGTGCATTCGAGTTTCCTTCATAGGAGTTGCACCATGAGCGTTCCTTCATTTGGCGTTGGTACTTTCCGCCTGACCGGCCAGGCCGTGATCGATTCGGTGCGCAATGCGCTGGACCTGGGCTATCGCGCCGTCGATACGGCACAGATCTATGGCAACGAGGCCGACGTCGGCCAGGCGATCGCCGAGGCCGGTGTGAAGCGCGATGAACTGTTTGTGACCACCAAGATCTGGACGGCGAACTACGCCGCCGACAAGCTTGTGCCAAGCCTGCGTGAAAGCCTGGACAAGCTGCGCACCGACTACGTCGACCTGACCCTGATCCACTGGCCGGCGCCGGGCAACGGCGTGGAGCTGCCCGAGTACATGGCGGCGCTGGCCGAAGCCAAGGCGCTGGGCCTGACGCGGCAGATCGGTGTTTCCAACTTCAATATCGCGCTGACGAAGCAGGCGATCGATGCGGTTGGCAAGGGCGAAATCGCCACCAACCAGATCGAACTGAGCCCCTATCTGCAGAACCACAAGCTCACCGCGTTCCTGAAGGAGCAGGGCATCGCCGTGACGTCGTACATGACGCTGGCCTACGGCAAGGTGCTGAAGGACCCGGTGCTGGCGCAGATCGCGGACAAGCACCACGCCACCGTCGCGCAGGTTGCGCTGGCATGGGCGCTGCAACTCGGCTATGCGGTGATTCCGTCGTCGACCAGGCGCGAGAACCTGGCCAGCAACCTGCTGGCGCGCGACCTGAAGCTCGACGCCGACGACATGACGCAGATCGCCGCGCTGGAGCGCAACGGCCGCGAGGTCAGCCCCGAGGGCCTGGCCCCGGCCTGGGACTGAGGAGGCCATGATGTCCGATACACGCAATCCGCTGTTCCAGCCGCATGCGCTGGGTGCTCTCATGCTGCCCAACCGCATCGTGATGCCGCCGATGACGCGCTCGCGCGCAAGCCAGCCCGACGACGTGCCGAACGAACTGATGGCCGAGTACTATGCGCAACGCGCCAGCGCCGGCCTGATCGTCAGCGAGGGCACCTGGATTTCGCCGCTCGGCAGGGGCTATGCGTGGACGCCCGGCATCCACACGCCGGCGCAGGTCGCCGGTTGGCGCAAGGTCACCACTGCCGTGCATGAAGCGGGCGGGCGCATCTTCGCGCAGCTCTGGCACGTGGGCCGCCTGAGCCATATCAGTCTGCTCGATGGCCACGCGCCGGTGTCGTCGTCCGCCATCCAGGCGCACGGTGTGAACGTGTTCGTTGCCGAACAGGATGGCAAGCCGGGCTTCGTGCAGGCCTCCCAGCCGCGCGCGCTCAAGGTGGAAGAGATCCACGCCATCGTCGACGAATTCCGCCAGGCCGCGCGCAACGCGATGGCGGCTGGCTTCGACGGTGTGGAACTGCACGCGGCCAACGGCTATCTGGTCAACCAGTTCATCGACTCGGAAGCCAACAACCGTTTCGACGAATATGGCGGCCAGCTCGAAAACCGCCTGCGTTTCCTGGGCGAGGTGACGCAGGCGCTGATCGAGGGCACGGGCAGCAAGGACCGGGTCGGTATCCGCCTGGCGCCGCTGACCACGCTCAATGGCTGCGTCGACGCCGATCCGGAAACCACCTATACGGCCGCGGCAAAGCTGCTTGGCGAGCTAGGCGTGGGCTACATCCATATCGCCGAGGCCGACTGGGACGATGCACCGCATATGCCCGCCGCATTCAAGCAGCGGCTGCGCGAGGTGTATCGGGGCACGCTGATCTACGCCGGCAAGTACACCGCGGAACGTGCGCAAGCCGCGCTGAACGAGGGATGGGCCGATCTGATTGCCTTCGGCCGGCCGTTCGTGGCCAACCCCGACCTGCCGGAGCGCCTGCGCGCTGGCGCGACGCTCAACCCCCACGACCGCGACTCGCTGTTTGGTGGTGGCGCACGCGGGCTGACCGACTATCCCGCACTTGCAGCCAAGGCGGCCTGAGTGGAGGTCAGGAGATTCAGAATGAAAACACTGGCGCAAATCGCCCTGGCGGCGACCCTGCCGTTCGCCATGCAGGTCAACATCAATCCGGTAGCCATCCGATGAACACGAATACCACTCCCCAGAAGCCGCTCTTCGCCGGGCGCAGCTTCCGCGTCGACTATGACGGCCTGTCGGCGCACAACATCTACTCCGAGGATGGCGAGTCGGTCCACTACGCGATCGTCGCCGGCCCCTACGTCGGAGCGACTGGCGAGGCCCGTTGCGCGTGGCAGGAGATCTCGGAGGGCGTGTATGCGATCTCGTGGCAGGAAGCTGATGGCGCGACCGTGGTGCATGTCGACGACTTCGTGCGCGGCCGCTCCATGGCATTCTTCACCGCCGCGGACAAGGCGTTCTACCGGATGCAGGGCCCGTTGACGGCGCTGGCCGACCCGTCGGCTACCCAGCGCTGAGTGTCCTGGCGGCGGCGGTACCGTTGCCGCAGCAGTCGCAGTCATGGTCATCAACGGCATGCCGCCACGACGTCGCGCATGTCCGCGCTGTCCAGCCCCTCGGTAAACGCGCTGCGGATCTGGTCCAGCAGTTGCCTGGCCGGCTCCGGCCGGCCTTGGTGTTGCCAGAGCCGCGCAAGGCTCAGTGAGGCCCGCAACTCCAGCGACCTGGCATGCTGCCTGCGGGCTACCGCGATCGCCTGGTGAAAACACGCTTGCGCGTCATCTTCAGACAGAAGGCCATCAGAACGGCAGCCGTGAAGGATCATCTCGCCCTTGATCCGATGCCACTCAGCTTCGCAATAGTGCTCACCGGTCCTTTGCACCGCGTCTTCCGCTTCGGCTAGCGCGTCCAGAGCTGAATCGACCTGTCCCAGGCGTGCGTAGATCTGTGCCAACAGTTCCTGGAAGTGCGAATGCCCCAGCGCCGCGCCGGTGGCGTGGTACGCCGCCAGCCCCTGGCGCATCTGCGCGATGCCTTCCTCATGCTGCCCTTGCTCGGCCAGCGCCCAACCGCGCAGGACGGTCGACCAGGCAAGCCACACGGGGAAGCCCTGCTCGCTTGAGAGCGCGATGGCCGCGTCGGCGCACTCCAGCGTGAGCCTTGGGTCGCAGCGGAACTGGTGCAGCTCGGCCGCCAGGCAGAGGCCATGCGCGAGACTAAAGGGATGGGACAGCTGCCGGGCCAGCGTGAGCGAATTCTGTGCTCGCTTGCAGGCCTGGTCCGGATAGCCGAGATTCCACAGGACCAATGCCGAAAAGGATAGCGCCCGTGACTCCGGATCGACGCCATGCATATTCACGTGGACATGATCCGGTTCGGCGCCGTAGAGGGCGAGCGCATCTCGCAGGTGGCCATCGGAGGTCCTGAATTTTCCGCAGTAATACAAGGTCGTGGCGAGCGAGACATGGGCCTCGCCCAAGAGCTCCGGGTCCTGCGTCTTCCTGGCCTGCGCAAGCAGTTGTTTGCCCAGCTTGTAAGCCTTGCGATGCTCGGCGCGCAGGGAGAAATACGTGCGCAGGCCGACTAGCGTGGGAAAGAGCTGTGGGGTCTCCCCGACCTCGCCGCACAGCGCCAGGGCACGGCTGTAAGTGGCTTCGACCTCGGACGAGGCAAAGCCCCTGGCGGCGATCAGCGCCGGCCCGATGGCAAGGCGCAGCGTGAGTTCCTGGCGTGCGCGTTCGGGCGAATCGGGCTGGCGCTGGAGCAATTCCAGAGCGGCATTCAGGTGGCGGATCGCTTCGTGGTACGCGGAGCGCTGTACTGACTGCTGGCCGGTGCACTGCAGGTACTCGACGGCCTTCGGTTCGTTGCCGCTCAGGCTGTAGTGCCGGGCCAGCTCGCTGTAGTGATCCTTCAGCTGATGCCGGAACAGGGCTTCGATCGCCTGCGCCGTGCGTTGGTGCAGCGCGGTGCGCTCTTCGGTTAGCAGCGAGCTGCCGGCGACTTCCTGGGTCAGCGCATGCTTGAACATGTACTCCGTATCCGGGAATGCGGGCCGCTCGTAGATGAATTCGCCGGCCTCCAACCTGGCCAGCAGCGGCTGCAACTGTTCCTCCGGCTGGGAGACCACGCGCTGGATCAGGCTCAGGGAAAACTCCTTGCCAATCACGGCAAGGCTCTGCAGCAAGTCTTTCTCGGCGCGGGGCAGCCGGTCGATGCGCGCGGCCAGCACGCCCTGGACCGTGGTGGGAATATGCAGCGCGATAGGGGTCTGCTCGATGCGGTAGTGGCCAGGTTCGCCGAGCAGGACCTTCTCCTCGGACAAGGTCTGCACCACTTCCTCCATGAAGAAGGGATTGCCCTCGGTCTTGTCCAGGATGAGCCGCTTGAGCGGCGTCAGCGCGGGATCGTCGCCAAGCAGCGCGGCGAGCAGTTCCTGGGCCTCGGCCTGGCCCAACGGATCGAGCCGGAGCTCGGTATAGGCGTCCTGCTGGTGCCGGCCATGCTGGTACTCGGGCCGATAGTTGAGCAGCAGCAGGATCCTGGCACCTGGCAGGTGGCTGGCGAGGACATCCAGGAACGCCTCGGTCTCGCTGTCCAGCCATTGCAGGTCCTCGAAGATCAACTCGAGCGGCTGGTTGTGGCTCTCGCGGACCAGCAGGCGCGTGATCGCGTCGAACGTGCGCTGGCGCCGGATGCGGGGATCCATGTTGGGCAGTGCCGAACCCGGCTCGCTGATGCCCAGCAGGAAGAGCAGGTAAGGCAGCAGCTCTTCCAGTGTGCGGTCCAGCATCAGCATCCTGCCAGCGACCTTCTCGCGGCACCTGCGCTCATCATCGAGCGGCTCGATCTGGAAATAATTCTTCACCAGGTCGATCAGCGGCAGGTACGCGAACGACTTGCCGTGCGACACCGAGAAGGTCTCCAGCACCATGCAGCCTCGCTGCGACAGCATCTTGAACTCATGGAACAGCCGTGACTTGCCGACCCCGGCCTCGCCGACCACGCCCACGATCTGCCCGTGTCCCGCCTTGGCCCGCTCCAGCGCGTCACGCAATTGCGCCAGCTCACCGTCGCGGCCTACAAAGCGCGCCAGGCCGCGGTGTTGCGCCACCTGCAGGCGCGTGCGCAACACGCCCAGGCGCACCACCTCATACACGGCAAGCGGCTCCCGAACGCCCTTCACCTGGGTCGCGCCCAGGGCCTTGAAGTCGAAATACCCCTCGGTCAGCTTGCAGGTCGCCTCGCTGACCAGAATGGAAGACGGCGTGGCGATGCTTTCCATCCGCGAGGCGATATTGATCGTGTGTCCTACCGGATCGTAGTCGGTATGCAGGTCGTCCCGGCGGATGGACCGCACCACCACCTCACCGGTGTGGATGCCCACCCGGATCTGGAGCGGTATGCCTTGCTCCAGGCGGATGCGGTCGCTGTGGCGGCGCATCGCTTCCTGCATCCGCAGCGCCGCATACAGCGCGCGCTGCGGGTGATCTTCATGCGCGATGGGCGCACCGAACAGGGCCAGTATGCCGTCGCCCAGCGACTTGGCGACATAGCCTTCGTAGTGGTGCACGGCCTCCATCATCAGGGCGATCACGGGATCGATCAGGCGGCGCGCTTCTTCCGGGTCCAGGTCGTGGATCAGCGCCGTGGAGCCCGCCATGTCGGCGAACAGCGCCGTGATGGTCTTGCGCTCGCCGGCGGTCGCGCCCCTGGCTTCCATCGCCGCCTGCTGCGCCAGGATGCGTTCGACCAGGTGGCGTGGGGTGTAGTCGATGGGAGCGGGCGCCGCCGTCGGCTGATTTCCATCAGAAGGGCCGACAGTCAGTAAGACCAGCGATGCGCCGCATGCGGTACAAAACCTGTCGGCCGAACCCGAGTCGTGGCCACACTGCGGGCAGCGTCGGCCCAGGCGCGCTCCGCAATCCTTGCAGAACCTGGCGTCAGGAGGGTTCTCGGAACCGCAGTTTGTGCAATGCATACAGACCTCGTCACTTCAGGTCCCTTCTCTGGATGATTAGACGCTTTCTCCACTTTGGGATCAATGGGCGCCACAGCGGCGGATGGAGTGTGCTACTTACTCGGC
Organism: Cupriavidus sp. GW821-FHT07C08; assembly: GCF_059419025.1. NCBI lineage: Bacteria > Pseudomonadati > Pseudomonadota > Betaproteobacteria > Burkholderiales > Burkholderiaceae > Cupriavidus > Cupriavidus sp. GW821-FHT07C08. Next base: position 95,408 of record NZ_JBWKQZ010000011.1, on the reverse strand, counting down.
CACGACATGCGCAACCTTGATGGCCTGCGCATAGCGAGCCGCCTCGTCGGCAATGACCTTCGCGTAGTCCGCGCTGGATCCTCCCACGGGTTCGATACCGGCAACGTGGAGCTGCGAAATCACCTCGGGCATTTTGACTGCCTCGGAAACCGCGTCGGCCATTTTCTTGACCACGGCGTCCGAGGTTCCCTTTGCGGCAAGCAAGCCGACCGTCACAGCGAAGTCGTATCCTGGCACCACCTCGGAGATTGCCGGAATCTTAGGCGCAAGAGCGGAGCGCTGCAGGGAGTTGGTGCCGAGAATCTTGACCTGGCCCGATTTGACGAAGCCTGACAGCGACGGCAAGGCAGCAAACACCACCTGGACCTGGTCCCCGATCAAAGCCGGAACGGACTGGCCGGAGCCACGAAACGGTACGTGCTTGATATCCAGCTTGAGCGCGGTTTTCAGTGCTTCCATCGACAGGTGATGGGTGCTGCCGATGCCGGAAGATCCATAGTTGAGCGTGCCAGATTTGGATTTCGCCAGCGCGACGAAATCGTTGAGTGAGTTGGCTGGAACGCGTGCATTGACGGCGAGGAAGAGCGGAGACCTGGCGGCAAGCGAGACGGGCACGAAATCGCGCTTGGGTTCATACGACAGGTTCTTGTAAATCGCCGGATTGATGGACATCATCGAGCCGTCGGTCACCAGGAACGTGTGGCCGTCGGCAGGGCTCGTCATGAGCGCCTGGGCGGCGACCACGCCATTGGCGCCGGGCCGGTTGTCAACGACGACCGGCTTGCCCAGGCGCTGGGTGAGTTGCTGGGACAAAACGCGCGCAACGGTGTCAGGCAAGCCTCCGGGCGCGTACGGAACGATAAAGCGGATGGGCTTGGTGGGCCAGGCATCGGCGCTGGCCATGGCCAATGCGGGAACGAATGCCGCGGTGAGGCCGAGGCCCAGGCTGAGGCAAAGCCTGCGTCGTGCAAGCCGGATTTGGGGGCGGTTCATGTGTTGTCTCCATTTTACGATCGTAGTGCATGCGGCGGCCCTTGACGATGCCGTTCTGACGACGGCATTCGTGGACTCGCTGCGCGGGGGTTATCCGGAAGGTGGTCTTGGGTGAGCCATGAGTTCAGGCGACCGGTGATACGTCGACCGGATGTGGCGAAGCCCTCGCCTGGCGCGTGAGCGTTACGTCCCGATCCTCGTGCGCCGAGGTCAGCATCGCCAGGCAGACCTCGAGCGTGGACCGCGCCCACGCGCCGTCATGGAGCGGGTCGAGTCCATGGACGACGGCATCGACCAGTTCGTCGATGACCTCGAAGCGGGGCACCGCCGGTGCCGGCAGGGGGATGTGCTCACGCTGCGTGTCGGCGTAGACCCAGATGCCGTCCGGCATCGGCCGGATATCGGCATGCTCGCAACTCACGATGACCGGCCCGAAGTGCTGGTTGGCGAGCGCGCGTTCCGTGCCGGCCGGGGCCTGCCACGACGGGCCGCCGTAGGTGCCATCCGTCTTCAGGCACGCCTCCGCCTGCGCCGAGCCGATCGACGCCAGCTTGCGCCGTGCGCGGCCGTAGTCCTCCTCGCGCGTGGCGAATCCCATTTCGCTGAAGCCGCCGTTCCACGGGTCCGTGTCGAAACGGCCATAGCCGCTGTAGGTCAGCGACGCGTAGGCACCGTCCTCGAACCAGAGCATGGCGCTATAGGCGCCCTCGGTCGGCCGGGCCGGGTCCCAGCTCCCCAGTGTCGCCCGCACACGTGTGGCGGGCGCGCCTGCCAGCAAGCGCACCACGTCGACCTGGTGCGCGGCCTGGCTGAACACCACGCCGCCGCCGGCCTCCGTCTGCAATTCCTCGGGGCGCCGCGGGCGATACAGGAAGTCGGTGTAGTTCAGCGCGTTGATCATGCGCACTGCGCCGAAGCGCCCTGACGCGATCAGTTGCCGCGCGTGCAGGTATGGCGAATCGAAGCTGTGGCAATGCCCCACGATTATCCGTACGCCGCCGCGCTCGCAAGCCGCGATGATCCGGTCGCACTCCGCGAGCGAGATCGCCATCGGCTTCTCCACGAGCAGGTGCTTGCCGCTTTCCGCCGCCAGGCACGCATGCGCTGCATGGTACTGATGCGGGCTCGCGATGTAGATGGCGTCAAGGTCTGGCGACGCCGCCATGGCCGCCAGGTCCTCATAGACGGGCGCATTGAAATCGCGCGCGAACTGCTGGCGTGCCGCCTCGCGGGGATCGCAGGCGGCGGCGAGGCGCACGCGCTGATCCGCGAGGAACGTAGGCAGCATCAGCGAGAAGGCCCGGCCGAGCCCGACCACGCCCAGGCGCACTTGCCGGGTTGCGTTGGCGCTCATAGGTCGATCACCAGTTCGGCGCACTTTGCCCGCGAGACGCAGATCATCACCTGGTGGTCCATCTCCTCCGGCATCAGCACCATGTCGCGATGGTCTGCCTCGCCCGACACCAGCCCGGTACGGCATGTGCCGCAGGTGCCGCTCTCGCAGGACGATGGCACATTGCAGCCATGCTGGCGCAGCACGTTCAGGATGCTCGCGCCGACCGGCACTTGGTAGCGTTGCCCGCTGCGGCTGAGCACTACGTCGAACGGCTTGTCGTCGGCATGCACGCCGCCGCCCTCGTTGAAGCTTTCGAAGTGGATCCGGGTGGCCGGCCAGTGCCCGGACATGTCGCGCACCGCCTCCATCAGGCCGCGCGGACCGCAGCAGTAGATGTGGGTGTCGCACGGACGCTCGAGCACCGGCCACAGATCGAAGGCCTTGCCAGGATCGCCGAAATCGTGGTGGATCTTCACCTTTCCCTTGAGCTCGGGCGCCTGCAGCTCGTCCAGGAAGGCGGTGCTCTCGGGCGAGCGCGTGAAGTAATAGAGCCGCCATTTTGCGGTGGAAAGCTCGCCAAAGCTGCGGATCATCGACAGAATCGGCGTGATGCCGATGCCGCCGGCGATGAAGACGAACGCCTTGGCATCCTCCAGCAGCGGGAAGGCATTGTCGGGCAAGCCGACCGGGATCAGGTCGCCTTCGCTGGCATCGTCGCACAGGCTCTTCGAGCCACCCTGTCCCTGTTCGTCGCGCTTCACGGTGATCATGTAGCGGTGAAGCTCGGCGGGGTCGTTGCACAGCGAGTACTTGCGCAGCATGCCGTTGGGCACCTGCACCTTGATGTGAGAGCCCGGCGTGAACGGAGGCAGTTCGGTGCCGTCCGCCTGCACGAACTCAAAGCTGCGGATGCCTTGCGCGGCGTCTTGGATGCGCGCGATGCGCAGCAGCATCGGCGTGTCTGCGTGGGGCTCGGGATGGAGCGGTGTGGTAGTCATGATGCGCATTCCTGTCAGTCGACGATGCGCATCGACAGGTCGATCGCGCGCACGTCCTTGGTCAGCTTGCCGCTGGAGATCCGGTCCACGCCGGTGGCGGCGATGGCCTGCAGCGATTCGAGGTCGACGCCACCGGAGACCTCCAGCAGCGCACGCCCGGCGTTCAGCGCGCAGGCGCGACGCATGTCGTCGAGGCTGAAGTCGTCCAGCAGGATGCTGGTGGCCCCGGCGGCCAGTGCCGCCGCCAGCTCCTCCAGGTCTTCCACTTCGATCTGCACCGGCACCTCGGCGCCGAGCTGCGCTGCGCGTTCGAGCGCCGCGCGCACGCCGCCGGCCGCGGCGATATGGTTCTCCTTGATCAGGATGCCGTCCCACAGCCCCAGGCGATGGTTGGCGCCGCCGCCCACGCGGACGGCGTACTTCTGCGCCATGCGCAGGCCGGGCAGCGTCTTGCGCGTGTCGAGCATCGCGCAGCCGTTCGGATTGGGCGACACCCCGGCGATCTGCTCGACGTAGCGGCGCGTCACGGTGGCGACGCCGGACAGCGTCTGCAGGAAATTCAGCGCCGGGCGCTCGGCGGACAGCAGCGCCCGTGCGTCACCGGTGATGCGGCAGACCTCGGAGCCGGCCAGCACGGTCTCGCCCTCGGCAATCCGCCACGCAATCGACGCGTCCGGATCGAGCCGCGCCACGCATGCGTCGAACCACGGCTGGCCCGCGATCACAGCGTTTTCCTTCGCCACCACGCGCGCCTGCACGCGCTTGGCCGCCGGCACGAGCTGCGCCGTCCAGTCGGCGCGCCCGATGTCCTCGCGCAGCGCGTCGTCGACGTTGCGTCGCAGCGCCTGCTCAAGGGTTTCGTTGTACTCGAACATCTTTGCTCCTGGAGGTGCGCGGGCGCGGCATGGCCCCGCCCGCGCGTTTGTCAGATGCTGTAGGACTCGTAGGTGGAGGGGTGGAACATCTCCTCCACCGGCACCAGCCGCTCGGACAGGCCCTGGCCATGGTGATGGCGGGAGAACGTCTCCAGTGTGCGCTGGTTTGCCTGCACGCCGTACGACCAGTAGTCCTCGCCCAGCGTCTCGCGCGCGGCCTTCAGCATCTCTTCCACGAACGGCATCGTCACCTTGGTCGCGGACGTATCGGACAGCTGCGCCAGCGCGTGGGCCTTGGACTGGCTGAACGCCTTGAAGACGGCGCCCGGCAACCACGGCTGCGCCTCGGCGAGGGTCTTGCGGATGCCCACCACATGCATGATGGGAAACACGCCAGTGCGCCGGAAGTAGTCTTTCGCCTCGGCGGTCGGATCGTCGAAGAGCCAGCCCACGTTCTCGTTGCGCAGCGCCGCGGCGCCCGGGGGCCGCGGCGCGATGAAGCCGTCGATCTCACCGCTGTCCAGCAGCTCGGAGATCGTGCGGCCTTCGGGCGCGGCCTCCACGCGGACATCGGCGGGAAGCTGCAGCTTCACCTTTTCCGGACGCCCCGGCGTATCGATGCCGCCGCGTACCCAGGTCACATCGGACGGGTGGATGCCAAAGTCGTCCTGCAGGACCGCGCGCGCCCACACGATCGCGGTGAGCTGGTACTCCGGAATGCCGATGCGGCAGCCCTTCAGGTCCTGGGGGCGCCCGATACGATCCTTGCGCACGTAGATGGAGGTGTGGCGGAACGCCCGCGAGAGAAAGACAGGCACCGCGATGTACGGACAGTCGCCGCGCGCATGCTTGACCAGGTAGCTCGAGAAAGACAGCTCACTGATATCGAAGTCCTGGCTGCGCATGGCGCGGAAGAACATTTCCTCCGGGTTGAGCGTCATGTAGACGGGATCGACGCCGTCGATCTGGACGCGGCCATCGAGCAGCGCGCGGGTACGGTCATAGTCGCCCATGGCGACGGAGAGGCGGAGTTTGGTCATCGGTGATGGAGTGGGGGCTCGGGGGAATGCGGGTGGCGGTCAGCGGGGGATGTGGGGGCTGTGCTCCTCATGCCGTGACGGAGTACGACGGCTCCAGCTCGGGCAGTTCCGGTCCGCCGGCCCAGACGTATTGCACGTTGAACGTACGCCAATCATCCGACTTCGGCACCACCGCCTGGAACGCGCAGACGTCGGCGGGAATCGCATTGGCACCCGTGCCGATCGCCTCGCCGCCCTGCTGGAACGCCCGGACGGCATCCAGCATCTGCTTGCGGAACTCGACGATGGCGAGGTCGCTCGCGCCCAGCCGGTCATGGCTGCGGTCGGCGATCGGGCCCATCGTCAGCCACATCGCGACGTCCTGGTTCGGGAAGCCGGCAATCCCGGTGAAGTTGCCCGCCTTCATCGCCTGGCGGTCCTGCCAGAAGCGGTTGTCGATGTTGCGCAGCGGGCGGTAGTACGCGTCCAGGTCCACGCCGACGGTCTGGCGCAGGAACTTGCGCCACGTCTCCGTTTCAGGAGTTTGCGCCGGATGGCCCCAGGCGATGAAGTAGAACGCCGTGTTGGTGTCGTCCATCGGCACGTTGATGTTGGCGACGTTGTAGAGGTTGTTCGGCGGGATCAGCGCGGTTGCCGGCGCGACGAAGACCGTGGAGCGCACGTAGTCATGCGTCTGCGCCTGCTGGATCGGCCTGCGGATGGCGGCGTAGCGGAAGCCGTAGCCGCCGCGCTGCACCTGGAGCCGCGGCGCCTTGTCGGTCGAAGGGCGCAGCCACAGGCTGTCGGTTGCCTTGGCGCAGTCCACGCGCGCCGGCACCATGTCCGAGCTGTGCAGGCTCGAGCTGTGCGCGGAATCGATCGCGCCCTCCAGCACCTGGGCCCAGTTGCAAGGCAGCAGCACCTTGGCGATGCTGACGCGGGTGTCCTCGGTCGGCGCCCAGCGTGGTGGCACGAATTCCGGCACCGCGTCCGCCGGTCCCATGTATGCCCAGACCATGCCGCCCCATTCCTTGACCGGATAGGCCTTGTGCTTGACTTTCTCTGCCATGCCGCTGGATGCGGGCTCGGAGACCATCTCCAGCACGTTCCCCTCCACATCCATCTTCCAGCCGTGATAAAGGCAGCGCAGGCCGCCTTCCTCGTTGCGGCCGAAGACCAGTGACGCCCTGCGGTGCGGGCAGTACTCGTCCATCACCCCGACGCGGCCGTCGCTGTCGCGGAACACGACCAGGTCTTCGCCGAACACGCGCGCTTTCACCGGCGCGCCATCGGGCTCCGTCACCTCCTCGAGCAGGCAGACCGGCGTCCAATGCCGGCGCATCAGCTGCCCCATCGGCGCATCGCCTTCTACACGGCACAACAGGTCGTTTTCTTCCTTCGTCATCATTTGGGGGCTCCTGGCCAGCGCATCTCCGGCGCTGGCCGGTCTGGCGTTCTGGCTTTGCTTGAAAAATACTTAGTGGCCTAAGAATAATCAGAGCAAACATCGATGGCAAGGCGGGATTGGGAAACCAAGGGAAAATACTTAGGAGGCTAATGATAAAGGGCGTGCGCCGTCACAGTCACGTGCGCAATGCGCGGACGGACGGGAAGCAAGACATCGGCTTGCCAGATGCTCGGCGGAAAGGCGAATACGTGCCGGCTGCGAAGCAGGTCGCAGCCTGGAAGATTGAGAGCGGGAAGGAGGAGGGGGGGCGGTTGGAGATGTGTTGGGGAAAACAGGACTGCCAGCCGCAGTCCTCCCCGTGCAGTCGCTTACGCTTGCTCGATACCTTGCTGGTCGCGGGTCAGGTTGTCGATCATCACCAGCAGGGCGCGGCGCGTGGTGGCGACTTCTTCCGTGGCGAGATGCTGGACCGCCACCGCATTGACCTCTTCGGCCAACGGTACCAGCGTCTTGCGCAGCCGCTTGCCCAATGGCGTGAGGAACACATAGATGTTCTTGCGATTGGTCGGCCGGCGCTCCAGCGTGACATAGCCGAGCGCCTCCATGGCTTGCAAGGCCGCGAATGTGGTCGGCTCCATCACGCCCGCTTCAATGCTGAGCTCACGCTTGGTGATGCCGTCGCGTTCCCAGAGAATGCGCAGGAAGGTCCAGTGGCCAAGCTGCACGTCATGCTGGGCGAGCCGGTGCTGCAGCGCGCGCAGGAAGACCCGCGTCGCGTCTTTCACAAGGTGCGCAAGGCGATCATTGGGCACGTCGTCGTGCCAGCGGCGCAGGACGCGCTGGGCGATTTCCTGTTCTCTGAGTGCAGAGGCTTTCGACATAGGGGGGAAGCAAGGGCAAAGGCGTATTCTGCCACGGCTTGTCTGTGCCTTACGCAGGCTCCGCGGCGGGACGGGCTTCCAGGTTCCTGCGCAGGACGACCGGCTTGGCGCCGGCGTGCTGCTTGCAGATCCAGTGCGCCAGCGCCGAATCCAGGTGCTGGACATGCGCGGGAAACCAGTGCTCCAGTTCTTCTGCCAGTCGGCGCGCAACCGCCACCTCCCCGCGTACGAGCCTTGCCTGCACGCCGGATATCGAGGCCAGCACGGCTGCATGTTCGCCGATGTGGCACTTGCGCGGCGGAAAGGCCGTTGCCTCCATAAGGCTGTCCTCATGCAGGAAATGCGTTCGTGCCAGTTGCAGCAGTTCCTCCAGCGTCTGCGCCAGGCGCTCAACAGGCGCTACGCGCAACGACTGGATGAGTGCCGCAAACCGTCGATGTTCGTCGTCAATAGCGGAATGACCGATCAGTAGCCCGTCATGCCAGTACATTGGATTGTGCGCTGCCATCATGCCTCCGGTCATATTGTTAGGAGCCTAAGTATTGTAGGATAGACCGGTTCCGTAGGCAACGACAATGAGCATGGCGAGGAGTGCTGTTGGCTGCACGGCTTGGCGAAGACGCCCGGATACCGTTCGCCGATCGCTTGCTGACGGCGGCCGGCATGTGCCCTCGCGCCGCAGGCATAAGTTCCGAGCCGAGGCCCGGCAGTGCCGCGCAGCCACCGACGTTCAGCGCATGGACGCGCTCGCTTCGCTGTCGATCTGCTTGCGCAAGGTCGCGAAGCGCTTCTCCACATTGGCGCCGAATAACGGATCGGCACTGGCCGGGTCGATGGCGGCGACCTCCGCCCAGTCCGCTTCGGTCAGGAACCGGGCGGCGCGCGGCATGACCTGTTTCTCCTCGGTGGACAGATGGTTGCGGTAGTACACCAGGTACATGGCGGCGGCCGCTTCCAGTGCCGCTCGCGAGGTGACCACCTCGCTCTGGGCTTCACGCAGGCGGTCGAGCAATTCCGCGCCGACCGTGGCGATCACGCGATGTTCCTGCAGTAACCGGCTGATGATGATCCGCGTGCCGGGATCCCGGTCCACGAGCAGCGCGTAGGCAACATCCTCACGGGGGTGGTGCACGCAATCGCCATAGTTGCGCATGTAGTGGATGATCGTGGCCATCAGGCCGTAGTCGGGCTGCTCGCCCTGATGGAAGGTGCTGACCTGCTTTTCCAGCAGGTCGAGCATTGAGGCGAAATGGATATGGTCGGTATGCCAGGCGGCAAGCGGTGTCGGGCCCGGGGTGGAAAGCGCGGCGGAAGGTGAAGTCGGAAGCGAGTTGACGAGTGTGGTGGCCATGGCGCCCTCCTGGGAAAATGGGCAAGCTGACCGTTGAGTCCCGATACGATATCGGGACTCGCGGGGCCCTCATTGACACAATAGCTTCCCTGCATGATCTAAGTCTGACGCAGATCAATGCGGCGCTGATCACGCAAGGGGCGGAAGCCTTATACGCCGCACGTTCAACCTGCGCCGCCCTCTAACTCGCCTCGAGGCGAGCGGGTCACCACGGTTAGCCCGGTGCCAGGATCGGCTACCGCGCAGGCAGGCTAGCCGCGTGCGGCCGCCCGCCACGCCCCGGGCGGCTGCCCGAAGCGCCGCGTGAAGCTGCGCGTGAAGGTGGTCTGGTCCGGGTAGCCTGACGCCAGCGCGATCTCGGCCAGCGGTAGCGTGGATTGCGTCAGCAGCTGCAGCGCGCGGTCCAGCCGCAGCCGGGTCTGGTAGCGGTGCGGGGTATCGCCGAAGGCCTCGGCAAACAGGGTCTGGAAGCGCCGCACGCTCCAGCCGAAATGCCCGGCGACTTCCGCCACGCGCAGGGGCGAGGCCAGGTTGGCGCGCAGGTAGGCATCCACGGCCATCAGCGGGAATACCTGTTCGTCGCCGGGCATGCCGAGGCAGTCTGCCAGCGCCGCGGCCAGCGTGGCCGCCAGTTGCCAGTCGGTCTGCGGCCCGCGCGCTGCCGCAGCGGCGCGCCACGCCGCCAGCGCGCGCACGCGGCTGCCGAAGGCGCCGTCCAGCGAAAACGTGCGCGGGCGCGCCATCAGCCGCGCGGGCAGCGCCACCGAACGCGCCGGGAAGTCCGCCACCAGCTGCAGGTTGCCGTCGAAGCCCAGGAATTCATGATGGCTGCCGGCCGGCACGATCAGGCCGGTGTGGTCATCCACGCGATAGACGTGGCCGTCGATCTCCAACTCGGTGGCACCGGCCAGGCCGAACAGCAACTGGTGGTAGCCGTGCTGGTGGCCGTCCGGCTGCGGGCGGTAGCGCCGGTGCTCGACCAGCGGCGAGGCGTGGGGTTCAGCGGGCTTGGGCATGCCGAAACCTGCCAGGGGTCTGGCACAGCCAGACGCCCGCCCCGGCCACCGCCATGCCCAGCGCCTGCACCGCATCCAGCCGTTCGCCGAACAGCAGCCAGGCCTGCAGCGCGGCCAGCGGCGGCGCCAGGAACATCAGCGCCGCGGCATTGGCGGCCTGGCCGCGCCGCACCAGGCTGACCAGCAGCCAGGTGCCGGCGCCCGACAGGCCGATCGCCGCCCACGCCAGCGTGGCCCACAGCGCCACGCCGCCATGCCAGTGTACCGGCGTGTCGGCGGACTGGATCGCCACCATCGCGGCGGCTACCAGCATGGCGCCCAGGTTCTGCCACGCGGAGCTGGCGCGCAGGTCACAGGCGGCGATGGCGGACTTCTGCAAGAGGGTTCCCATGGTGATGGAGACAATGGCCAGCACGCCTAGCAGCACGATCCAGGGCGACAGGGCCGGCGCGGCCGCGCGCATGCCGGCCTGCATCGCCGGGGCGACCACCAGCGCGACGCCGAGCGCACCCAGCGCCAGGCCCTGCCACGTCCGCCTGGAAGGTAGCTCTTTCAGCAGGGGGATGGCAAGCAGCGCGGTCAACAGCGGCTGCAGCGCGCCCAGCAGGGCCATGATCGCCGGCGGCAAGCCCCTGGCCACGGCGCCGTAGCCGGCGCACAGGTAGATGCCCTGCATCAGCGCGCCGGCCAGCAGGTGGCGCGGCGCCTCGCGCAACGGCGGCCAGGCCGCGCGCGCGGCCAGCGACCACGCCACGAACATCAGCCCCGCCACGGCAAAGCGGCCCAGCAGGAACAGGCTGGTATCGGCCAGCGGCACGATGGCCTTGCCGACGATAAAGCCGGTGGACCAGATCAGGACAAAGGCAACAGTGGGCAGCCAGGCGGCAGCGGACAGGGGGCGTGACATGCAAGCAGGCGTTTCCGCCGGGCGGGATCGGATGGGCAAAGCGCAAGGCTAGCCAGGCCGCGCGCCGCTGTCTTGGCAAATCCGGCAATCGGCATGCTGAAAGCATTGGTAACACTCCCGCAGCGCCTCCGGGTCAACGGATGTGCGCTTGCCACGTAACATAGTGATGGTCTGATCGAAAAAGGCGAGGAGGCGGGCATGAATCCGGCGCAGCATTCGAGACAACCCCGCCGTGGCGGGCTCGCGCCCTGGCGCGCCGCCGCGGCACTGGCACTGGCCGCATGCCTGGCCGCCTGCGCACAGATGCCGGCCGAGGCTGGCGGCAGTACCGCCGCCACCGACCTGCGCTGGCTCAACACCATCACCTACGGCGCTGACCAGGCCACCCTTGGCGACCTGCGCAGGCTGGGCCGCAAGGGCTTCCTCGACCAGCAACTGACGCTGCCGATGGCCGATCCGCCCGAACTGGCGGCCGCCATCGCAGCCTTGCCCAAGCTGCAGGCCGATGCCGCCGCGCAGGTCCAGGCCGCGCGAGACGCCCGCCAGCGCATCGACGCGCTGCCCGACGACGACAGCAAGCAGCAGGCCCGCCAGGCGCTGAACGAGCAGGGCCGCGAGATCGTGGCCGATGCCACGCGGCGTCACCTGCTGCGCGCGCTGTATTCTCCGGCGCAACTGCGCGAGCAGATGACGTGGTTCTGGATGAACCATTTCAACATCTACTCGGGCAAGGGCCAGGTCCGGCTGCTGCTGCCCGACTACGAAGAGCGCGCCATCCGTCCGCACGCGCTGGGCCGCTTCCGCGACCTGCTGATGGCCAATGTGACCGCGCCGGCCATGCTGGTCTACCTCGACAACGACCAGAGCAGCGCCAACCGCATCAACGAGAACTACGCGCGCGAGCTGATGGAGCTGCATACCATGGGCGTCGCCGGCGGCCCCAGCGGCTCCCGCTACACTCAGCAGGACGTGCAGGAGCTGGCGCGCGTGCTGACCGGCGTGGGCGTCAACCTGCGCGGCACGCCGCCGCCGCGGCTGCCGCCGGCGCGCGCGGGGCTGTATCGCAGTGAGGGCCTGTTCGAATTCAACCCCGCGCGCCACGACTTCGGCGCGAAGACGTTGCTGGGCCAGCGCATCGAGCCGGCCGGCTTCGATGAAGTGGTGCGAGCGGTGTCGATCCTGGCGCGCGAGCCGGCCACCGCGCGCTTTATCAGCGCCAAGCTGGCGGCCTATTTCATCGCCGACAACCCGCCGCCGGCGCTGGTCGAGCGCATGGCGCAGACCTTCACGCGCACAGATGGCGATATCGCCGCGGTGCTGCGCACCTTGTTCCTGGCGCCGGAACTGGGCCGGCAACTGGCCGCGCCAACGCGCAAGTTCAAGGATCCGATGGTCTATGTGGTGTCGTCGATGCGGCTCGCCTATGAAGGCCGTCCCGTGGCCAACCTGCGTCCGGTGATGAACTGGCTGAACCAGCTTGGCGAGCCGCTCTACGGCCATGTGGCGCCGGACGGCTATCCGTCGTCGGAAAGCGCGTGGGCCAGCTCGGGCCAGATGGTGCGGCGCTTCGAGATTGCGCGCGCGATCGGCTCGGGGCCGGCGGGACTGTTTGCCGGCGATGGCGCGAGGCCGCGCGGCGCGCGCTTCCCGATGATCGGCAACAAGCTGTACTACGACACCATCGAAGCCACGCTTGGCCCCGCCACGCGCGCCGCGCTGGCCCAGGCCGAATCGCAGGCCGAATGGAATACCGTGCTGCTCGGCTCGCCCGAGTGGATGCAGCGCTGACAGGGAGCAGACCATGCAACGCCGACAATGGTTGAAAACGATGGGCGGCGCCACGCTGGGCCTGGCGCTGCCCGCCATCGCCTCGCGCGTCTATGCGCTGCCGGCGCAGGCCGATGCGCGCTTCCTGCTGGTGTTCCTGCGCGGCGGCTATGACGCCGCCAGCGTGCTGGTGCCGGCCGGCAGCGATTTCTACTATGCCGCGCGGCCCAATATCGCCATCCGGCGCCCGCCCGCGGCCGGTGCGGACGCTGACCCCAACGCGGCGGTGGCGCTGGCGCCGGCCTTTGCCGCCGACAGCGCCGCGCGCGGCATCGGCGACTGGGCGCTGCACCCAGCATTGGCCGCGACCATGCTGCCGTTGTGGCAGCGCGGCCAGCTGGCCTTCGTGCCGTTCGCCGGTACGCACGACCTGTCGCGCAGCCACTTCGAGACCCAGGACGGGATCGAGGCCGGCTTGCCCGGCGAGGGCGAGGACCGCAAGGCCGTGGCCTCGCTGCGCGGCAGCGGCTTCCTGAACCGCCTGGCGCAGGCCATGGGCGGGCAGGCTGCGCCAGTGGCCTTCACCGACGGCCTGCCGATGGTGCTGTCCGGCCCGCGCGACGTGCCCAATGTCTCGCTCAAGGGCAGCGGCCGCACCCCGTTCGATGCGCGCCAGGCGAAGCTGCTGGCGCAGATGTACAGCGGAACCCGCTTTGAGTCGCTGATCGATGAGGGCTTCGAGCTGCGCGAAACCGTGGCGCGCCAGGCGCAGCCGCAGCCCGGCATGTCAGGCAGCGACGCCGGCACCATGGCAGCCACGCGCATGCAGGAAATGCAGGCCGCCAACCGCCGCTCGCTCAGCGCGCGCGGTTTCGAGGTCGAGGCCCGGCGCATGGCCGGGCTGATGCGCGAGCGCTTCAACCTGGGCTTTATCGACGTGGGCGGCTGGGACACTCACGTCAACCAGGGCGGCGCGCAGGGGCAACTGGCCGGCCTGCTCGACAACCTCGGCCATGGCCTGTCTGCCTTTGCCGCCGAGATGGGGCCCGCCTGGGACAAGACCACCGTGGTGGTGCTGTCCGAATTCGGCCGCACCTTCCGCGAGAACGGCACGCGCGGCACCGACCACGGCCACGGCACGGTCTACTGGGCCGCGGGCGGCGCGGTGCGCGGCGGCCGCATGGCCGGCGAGCAGGTGGCGGTGGAACAGGCTACGCTCAACCAGAACCGCGACTGGCCTGTGCGCAATGAGTACCGGGCGGTGCTGGGCGGGGTGTTCCGCAGGTTGTACGGGCTGGATGAGGCGCGGTTGGCGCAGGTGTTTCCGGGGGTGCGGGGGCGGGATATCGGGTTGGTGTAAGGCATTGCGATGGCAGCAGGTTTCGCGGATGCTCTAGGGCATACCAGAGAGTGCTCCATGACGATTACCGATGAGATACGCCGTGTCAGGCTGATTCGCCGTCGCGGCAATCAGACAATCCTGATCCCACCTGAGTTCGAACTGCAGGGGAGTGAAGCCGTTTTGCGGCGTGAAAAGAACCGCCTCATCATTGAGCCGGTTGTGACGATGCCATTGCGTTCGCTGCTTGCGCAATGGGAACCCATTGACGTGGACTGGCCAGATATCGAAGACCCGCCCGCTGAGGGCGAATCAGCCGGGCGCGTAGCCGTTCGGTGGCGTATTTGACGGTGTAGGGGGAACTGCCGGCGCCGCCGGCGCCTGTGGGGAAGGTGGTGTTGCGGGAAAAGTAGGTGCAGTTGGGACCGAAGGCGCCGGCGTCCCCGGCGACACCGAAGGCGCGGATCCTGCCGGTACATCCGCAGCGCTGGCAGCAGCGGTGTCCGCGGCCGAGCCCTGCGGCACCGCAATCACCGTCTCCCCCCGGTCCAGCGCCAGGCTGGAATCGTCCGGGCCGACATCCGCCGCGGCAGACGATGCCGTGCCGGCCGGCGGCGCAACCTCAGCCTCTGGCGCAGGCAAGGCCGGACGGCGCGGTGCCGGGCGCGGCGCCGGGGTCTCGCTGGCCTTGTCGCGCGTGAACAGCTGGTTGAACCAGCCGCGCAGCTGCGTGCCCAGCGATGCGAACAGGCTGGTCTCTTCGTGCTCGGCAAAGCGCGCGCGGCCGTCGACGATGCGTGAGCGCAGCGCGCGCTGGTAGAAGTCGCCCACCATCGGCAGCGCGCTGTGCGCGCCCTGGCCCCAGTAGTCGCTGCGCAGCGTGACGCGGCTGTCGTTGAAGCCGACCCAGGCGCCCGCCACCAGTTCCGGATGCATCAGGATGAACCAGCCGTCGGCGTTGTCCTGGGTGGTGCCGGTCTTGCCGGCCACGTCGGCGCGGATGCCGAAGCGCGAGCGGATGCTGGCGCCGGTGCCGCGGTCGATCACGTCGCGCATGACGTCGAGCAGGGTTTGCGTGGTGGCGGCGGGCAGCGCGTGCTCGGCGCGGGCCGGCCGGAACACCTGCAGCACATTGCCCTGTCGGTCTTCGATGCGCGTCACCATGGTGGGCGCGATGTAGTCGCCGGCGTTGGCGATGGTGCCGTAGGCGGCCACCATCTCCTTGAGCGTGACCGGGCTGGTGCCCAGCGCCAGCGACGGCACCAGGTCGAGCTGGCTGTCGCGCACGCCCATGTCGCGCGCCAGCCGCGCCACGCGGGACGGCCCCACTTCGTGCATGAGCTGCGCGGTGATGGTGTTGCGCGAATAGACCAGGCCGTCGCGCAGTGACATGGCGCGGCCGGTGGGGCGGCCTTCATCGGTGGGGCGCCAGACCTCGCCGCCGGCCAGTTCGATTTCCACCGGCTGGTCCATCAGCGTGTCGTCGGGGGTCTTGCCTTCTTCAAAGGCCGCGCCGTAGACAAAGGGCTTGAAGGTCGAGCCCGGCTGGCGGCGCGCCTGCTGCACGTGGTCGAACGCGTCCTGGGTGTAGTCGCGGCTGCCGACCCAGGCGCGGATCTCGCCGTTGCGCGGGTCGATAGCCAGGAAGCCGGCCTGGATGCGCGTCTTCTGCTGGTGCAGCGCGCGCATGAAGGCATGGTCGGACATCAGATGGCGCAGCGCCTCTTCCGGCGCGGTGCCGGCGGCGATGGCGGCACGGTATTCCGGGGTCTCGCGCACGAAGGCCTGCACCAGCGGCATGTTGGCGGCCCAGCCCGCGCGCGGCGCCCAGGCCGCGTTGGCGATGGCCTGCAGCCGGTTGCCCTGCTGCACCACGGCCTGC
This sequence comes from Cupriavidus sp. GW821-FHT07C08, assembly GCF_059419025.1. Taxonomy (NCBI): domain Bacteria; kingdom Pseudomonadati; phylum Pseudomonadota; class Betaproteobacteria; order Burkholderiales; family Burkholderiaceae; genus Cupriavidus; species Cupriavidus sp. GW821-FHT07C08. Next base: position 79,636 of record NZ_JBWKQZ010000011.1, on the reverse strand, counting down.
GTGGCCATGGCCTGCAGGCGGGCGTCGATGGTGGTATGCACCACCAGGCCATCGGCGTAGATGTCGTAGCCATTGCGGTCGGCCCAGCCGATCAGCCACTTGCGCAGCTGCTGCGCGAAGTGCGGCGCGGGACCGGGCGGCTCGGTCTGGCGTTCGAAGTCGATGCGCAGCGGGCGCTTCTTCAGCTGCTCGTAGCGCGCCGCATCCAGCTTGCCGCGCTTGACCATCTGGCCCAGCACGATATTGCGCCGGTCCAGCGCGCGCTCGGGGTTGAGCACCGGGTTGTAGTAGCTGTTGCCCTTGAGCATGCCGATCAGCGTGGCGCTCTGCAGCACGTCCAGCGAGCGGGCCGGGCGGTCGAAGTACGTGCGCGCCGCCATCTCGATGCCGAACGCGTTGTACAGGAACGGCACGGTATTGAGATAGGTCTCGAGGATCTCGTCCTTGGTATAGAGCGCCTCGATCTTCAGCGCGGTGATGGCTTCCTTGAGCTTGCGCGTCAGCGTGGGCGCGCGGCCGATTTCATCGGGATACAGGTTGCGTGCCAGCTGCTGGGTGATGGTGGACCCGCCTTGGCGGTCGCCGGAAAAGGTATGCACCGCGGCCGAGGCCAGCCGGCGCCAGTCCAGCCCGTGGTGCTGGTAGAAGCGATGGTCTTCGGTGGCGATCAGCGCAGCCACCACATTGGGCGAGATTTGCGACAGCGGCACCCAGTCGCGGTTGGCCCACTTGAACACTGCCAGTTCCTTGCCGTCGGCGGACAGCACCTGGGCCGGCTGCTCGGACTTGGCCTTGCGGATATCGCTGATGCCCGGCGTGAACGGGATCAGGACCAGCACATAGAGCAGGAAGGCGGCCGGGATGGCGGCCAGCCCCACCAGCACGCCGCGCCGCGTGGGGCGCAGCGACCCGGGCCGGGTCAGGCCGGCGCGTGCAAGGCGCGCGGCCATGCCTGACAGGCGTTGCTGGAGGGGGGCAGGCAATGAAGCCTGCAGCGAGGCGAGCAGCGGGGCAAGCCGGGTCTTGATCTCAGCCAGCCTCATGAGGCGAAGCGGTCGAGGCACAGGCACATGGCGGCACGGGGCACTGGCATTACCGTCGTCGGAAAAGCATGCATCGTACCAAAACGTTCCCCTTGGTTACAGGGAAAACCCCCATTCTCGGCTATCCGCCACTTCCTGCTGCAAAGCATGGGTCACAAAGGTTTCATATTGCGCCGCGACAATGCCGGGTCCGCAACTTGTGCGGACGATGCGCCGTTGCCGGGTTGCCCGGCTGGACCGGGTTGGCCTTGCCGACCCGGCCTGGGTCCGGCGCGGTGTCGTGCCTCAAACAGAACACAGAGAAATTACAGTGAAGAAAGCTCTCCTTGCAATGACGGCAGCAGCGGCTGCGTCGGCCGTATCCGGGGTGGCGTCGGCCCAGTCCGCGTCGAACGTTACGCTTTACGGCATCGTCGATGCCGGTGTCGAAGTGATCAGCCACGTGCCGGGCAGCAACGGCGCCCAGGGTACGGCAACGCGCCTGAACTCTGGCAACTTGTCCGGCTCGCGCTGGGGCCTGCGCGGCACCGAAGACTTGGGCGGCGACCTGAAGGGTATCTTCGTGCTGGAGAGCGGGTTCGACATCGATACCGGCACCTCGGGCCAGGGCAACCGCCTGTTCGGCCGCCAGGCCTACGTCGGCCTGCAGGGCGGCTGGGGCGCGGTCACGCTGGGCCGCCAGCAGAATTCGCTGTACGACCTGTTCGGCGCCTTCGACCCGATGGGCGTGGGCCCGCGCTACTCGCTGAACAGCGTTGACTCGGCCTTCAACGGCCGCGCCGACAACGCCATCAAGTACACCGGCAAGTTCGGCGGCCTGACCGCCACCGGCTTCTACAGCTTCGGCCGCGACAACAACGGCGAAGTCCCGGGCGAGCCCAAGGTCGCGCGCAACTTCGGCGGCGGCCTGTCGTACGCCGCGGGCGGCTTCTCGGTCGGCGCGGCTTACGACCAGTACCAGGGCGCCACCGTGGCGCTGCAGGACCGTGCCGCCAAGCGCGCCGCGGTGGGTACCGCCTATGCCTTCGGCGACGCCAAGGTGTTTGCCGGCTACCGCTGGCTGAAGGACGACGGCGTGTCGAGCGCCAGCGCCGCTTCGACCCGCAGCAACGTGTACTGGGCTGGCGCGCAGTACCGCTTCACGCCTGCCTTCCAGTTGACCGGCGCGGCCTACTACAACGACACCCGCAATAGCGATGCGGATCCGTGGATGTTCGTGCTGTCGGCGGACTACTCGCTGTCCAAGCGTACGGATGTGTACCTGAATGTTGGCTACTCGAAGAATAAGTCGGGTTCGGCGCTGGGGCTAAATGGGGTTGGTACGGTGGTGGCCGGTGAGAACCAGACTGGTGCTACCGTTGGCCTGCGTCATCGCTTCTGAGCGTAATCGCCTGATGCCCGCCTTGCAGGTTGTGATGCCTGCATGGGTGGGTGATTAACTGTCATATCGACACCTGCGGATTGCATTGCGGGGTTCGTTGGGCCGGTTGGTTTGATCGGCCCTTTTTTCCTGATCCTCGCGCTGGTTGCGGGGTGTTCTTGTTGTTGCCATGCGATCGATTGTTGCTCTTGGCGGGCGTGGGCGAGAAACGCGTCGCCTATGCGGCTGGCAATCAATTACGCGGCGTTGGTCATATAGGCGGCGGTGCTTGCCGTTTGGATGTGGTCGCGGTTCGACCCTGCTAACGCCATGTGAGTGTGTGCCAGTGCCTTCGATAACCGGCTTTTGAACAATCCCCAAGTCGGGCGGTGGCCCGCGCTCTCCAGCGATATCGCATCAACGCCTTCGGCTGCGCTCCGCGCAAGCGCCCAATGACCGTCAACGCATATTGAGCCTGCGCAGCAGCCGTAGGCGTCCCCGCGATGCCGTCGGCAGCAGGCGGCCTACGCCCTGCATGGGGATCGTCCAATAGTGGGTTATCGCAGGCACTGCCACACACTCACATGGCGTTAGCAGGGTCGAACGGGCAACCACGCCCAAACGGCAAGCACCGCCGTGCGAACCACCAACGCCGTGCAATTGATTGCCAGCCGCATAGGCGACGCGTTTTTTGGTTACTTTTTGTCGCTCGGACAAAAAGTGACTCGCCAGCTACGCCGGCGAAACAGCCACGCCTGCCAAGAGCGACAAGTAATCGCACGACGATGACTACCGATACCCCGCCGCCCCAATAAACTGCCCAAACCTCTCACACCAAATCACCACCGCCCCATACCGCGCCGGATCCACGCCAGCCGGCAACGCCACGGTGAAATTGCCAAAGGTCTTCAGCTCACCAACCTGCAGCGACCGATCCTTGATCCGAAGAAAGGCCTCCTTGTTGTCGACAAACTCCGGCGCCAGGTAAATCCGATAGTCCGGCCCCGGCGCAACGCTGCCTTCAAACGCAAGCGCGTGCGGCGAAACATGGAGCTGGCCGCTGGCCCAGTGCAGGGCGTCGCTCCCCGCTAAGTCCTTGCGGAAGGTGCCCGTATAGCGTGATTGTTGTGACACAGCCTGCACTTGCTCGGCACTGGCCCCGGCCTGCTCCGTCAGGATCGGCAGGACATAGATGCCCGCAGCGAAGCCCACGGCCAGCGCGGCAAGGTGGGTCAGCACAAGGATGGCGGGCTTGCGGAGCGGGTTGGCCGGCATGTTTTTCTCCCGAAGGCATGAGGATGCGGGTAAGTCGATGCCGGGGCGGGATCCTGACAGATCTGTGGTGCCTTAGCACATTCGCAACGGTTTCACCAATCCAACACACGGAAGTGGTTATGATTTGGTAGTCGCCTAGTCGAGAAGCTGCCTATGACCCTCCACGTCACGATCCGCACCATCCGTACCGGCACGCTGCAATCCGCCCGCTATCAGGCGCGCGTCTATCTCACCACCGATGCCGAGGCCCTGCCGTTGCTTGCAACGGATTGGAGCGAGCGCGAGGCCGATGCCTTCCGTACCGCGCAGTTCTGGGCGCAGCGCCACGCCTATGTGGTGTCTAATCCACGCGCCGGGACTTTCTACGGAGTTTCGTGCCGGCGCTGAAGCCGGCCCGCGGTTGGCGCGGTGCCCCCGCGTTGTGGCTGGCGGCCATCCTGGCCCTGGCCGGCTGCACCGCCGAAAACGTCGTCGGCTTCCTGTCGGGCGGCCGCGATGGCTTGTGGCGCAACGTGCAGCAGCGCTGCCTTGGCAGTACAGCGGCGGCGCATCCCGATTGCGCGCAAGTGGACCGGTCCCAGGGACTGGTGCTCTACAAGGACGCGATCGGCAAGTCGCATTACCTGGTGATCCCGGCACGGACGGTGACCGGCATCGACGATGCCAAAGCCTGGGACGGCACAGACGCCAACCCCTGGGCCTTCGGCTGGGCCGCGCGCGGCATCGTTGGCCGCTCGCTTGGCAAGGCCGTGCCTGACGACATGCTGGGCCTGGCGATCAATTCCCGCGCCTCGCGCAGCCAGGACCAGCTGCATATCCATCTCGATTGCATCAGCGCGGCCGCGCGCGCCGTGGTCAATGGCGCGGCCGGTCCGATCGGCACCGGCTGGACCACGCTGCGGCTCGAAGGCAAGCCGGTGCGCGCGATCTTTGTGCCGGCCGGCGCGCCGCTGCTGGCGGTCGACCCTTTCCAGCTTGTGCGTGACAGCACCAGGGGGAGCGCCGCCGCGGCGCCGCCGGACCGCGGCATCTTTGTCACCTATGTGCAGGAACGGCAGGGCGGGGCAGGCTTTGTCGTGATCGACCAGCCCGTCGACACGGCGGCTGGCAGCAACGGCCACGCCAGCGATTTCCTGGACCGGCGCTGCCGGCTGGCCGAAGGCTTGTCGAGCGCGCCGGGCTGATCGGCGGCCAGCGCCGGGCCTCACTGCGCCCGGGTGCCCGAAGCCGCAGGCGTTTCAACGGGCTTCGCAGGCGTTTCAACGGGCTTCGCGGGCATTCCGCCGGGCTTGGCGGGCGTCCCGCCGGGTGTCGCCAGCGCGTCCAGCGCCTTGGCCGCCGCAAGGTGCTGCGGGATCATCAGCCCTTCACGCGCCGTTGCCACGGCGATCTGCGCGCCCTGGGCGCTGCCGCGGGCGACAAAGTCGCGCCCGTGGCGGTAGACCAGCCGCGTCAGCTCGGCCACTTCGGTATCGGACAGGTCCGGCCCGGTCACCAGGATCGCCGCCGTGGCGATGGTGCGCACCGGCGTGTGCAGGCCGGGATAGGTGCCCGGCGCGATGGTGGCGCGGAAATAGCCCGCTTTCTGCCCGACCATCGCGGTGATGACCCGTTCATCCAGCGGCAGCAGCCGCAGCGGCATTTCGCCCAGCGCGTCGCGGATGCTGTCGGCCGGCACGCCGATCACCTGGATCACCGCGTCGACCTGGTTCTGGCGCAGCGCCACCAGCCCGGTGCCCAGCCCTACTTCCTCGGCCTTGAAGTCCTTGTCGGTCAGGCCGTGCGCTGCCAGCACGCGCAGCGCGGTCACGCGCGAGGCTGAGCCGCGCTCGCCCACGGCGATGCGCTTGCCGCGCAGCTCGGACACCGAACGGGCGGGATCGGCGTCGCGCACCAGCACGTGCACGGGCTCGGGGTAGAGGCTGCCGATGGCGCGCAGCGAGGCTTGCGGGCCGTCGGCGGCAAACGCGCCCTTGCCCTCGTAGGCTTCCAGCGCCGCATCGCCCTGCGCCAGCGCCACCGACACCTTGCCCTCGCGCAGCAGCCGCAGATTTTCTTCTCCGCCGTGCGTGACCAGCGGGATCGCGCGCACGCGCGCCCCGTCCACCAGCGCCTTCGCAAAGCGCAGGTACTGGCCGTGTTCGGCGCCGGCGGCAATGGCATAGCCCTCGTTGACCCGTGCCAGCCGCGCGCGGATGTTGGCGTGCGCGGTGGTCAGCTCCTGCTCGATCACGGCGCGCTGTGCCGGCGAGGCATCCTTCTGCACGGACTCGATCACCTTGCGCATCGCGTCCAGGATCGCCGCCGGACCCCTTTGCGCATCGGCGGCGACGGCCGGGGCTTCAGCGGGGCGGTAGCCGGCCGGCAGCACGCCGACCCAGCGCTCGCCGTCGCGCCGGTACAGCGCCGTGCCATGCGCGCGGATGATGTCGCCGGCCTTGTTGCCGCCGCTGGTGATGCCGGTGATGCCGCGCGGGCCCGCGCCCAGCGCCGACACCAACCCGGCCACGCCGGGCGAGTCCCACGCGCCGAAGTCGTAGTCGCGCAGCAGCTTCAGTTCCGCGTCGAAATACACCACCCGGCGGGTCTCGCCGGCCGGGGCCTTGGTGTCGGCCTGCGAGCCGCGCCGGTCCAGACCGGCCAGTTCCACCGTGCCCGGCGGCAGCGCCTGCGCCAGCCGCTCGTTGATGCCGGTGCGGATGCCGTCGGCGGGCGGGCCGCCGCCGCAGCCTGCCAGCCAGGCGCTGGCCAGCAAGGCAAAGAGAAGGGTGAGGAAGGCGCGGCGCATGTCAGCCTCCGATCAGCGGCAACGCCAGCAGCATGGTCAGCACGAAGGCGTTCATCAGGTCGACGAAGAACGCGCCGGCCAGCGGCGTGATCAGGTAGCTGGTGGGTGCCGGTCCGTAGCGGGACGTGATGGCGCGCATATTGGCCATGGCGGTGGCGGTCGATCCCATGTTGAAGCCGATAAAGGCGGCCGAGGTGACCGCGGCCTCGTAGTCGCGCCCCATGAAGCGGAAGCACACCAGCACCACATAGAGGATGATGAAGACCACCTGCATGGCGATGATCAGCAGGAAGGGGCCGGCGGACAGCGCCACCTCGGCCAGGTCCAGCGCCATCATGGTCATCACCAGGAACAGCGACAGGCAGACATTGGTAATCAGGTCGGTGGCGCGGTCGTCAAAGCGCAGCCCGATAAAGGGCAGCAGGTTGCGGATGGCGATGCCGAGCATCATGCACCACAGGAAGCCGGGGATGGTGATGGGACCAGCGGGCATATGCGCGGCGATCCAGCGCCCGCCGATCACCGCGGCCAGCATGCCGGCCAGCGCCGCCAGCGCGCCGACGGTGGTGATGGGCGAGATGGCGGCGGCTTCTTCCTCGGTGTCGCCCGCTTCGCGCGCGGTCGAGCGCAGCTTGTAGTGCGAGATCAGGTATTGCGCCACCGGGCCGCCGATGATGCCGCCCACGATCAGGCCGATGGTGGCCACCGTCATCGACAGGTCCATCACCGCCTGCAGGTTGTTGACCTCGGCAAAGCGCTCGGCATAGGCCGCGCCGGTGCCGTGGCCGCCCACCAGCGTGATCGAGCCGCTCACCAGCCCGAAGATGGGATGCAGGTCCAGCGTCCGGGCCATGGCCACGCCTACCACGTTCTGCACCAAGATATAGGGCAGCAGGATGATCAGGAAGATCACCAGCGCCTTGCCGCCGCGCTTGAGCATGCGCAGGTCGGCGCAGAGCCCGACGCCGCCGAAGAACATCAGCAGCAGCACCGGCTTCATGCCGGGATCGATCACCACGCGGAAGTCCGCTGCCGCCAGCGCCACCGAGGCGATGATCGCGAACAGCAGCCCGCCGGTGACAGGGTCGGGAATGTTGTAGCGCGCCAGCACGCCGACGCTGCGGTTGACCAGCGTGCCGATCAGCAGCACCACGACGGCAGTCAGCAGCGAACTCAGCAGGTCGAGGTTCATTGGGGGCGTCCTGGCGGAGAGGGTTGCGGGGTAATGCCATCGGGCGCCGCTGGCCGTGCCGGGGGTGCACTGGCCGCCGGCAGTGCCTGACGGGGAGCATGCATCACTACGGGTTGTAGACGCGCGGGTGGAATAAGGCAAGGAAAGGATGGGACGGGGGCCGCCCCGGGCGCCGGCTCAGCGCGCCCGCAACGCGTCCACGATATTCATCCGCGCCGCGCGCACCGCCGGCAGGAAGCCGCCTGCCAGCCCCATCACCATCGAGAACGCCAGCGTTTGCAGCGCGATGGCAGGGGTCAGGATGAAGCGGAACGAAAGATCCGCGAAGGTCTGGAAGTTGGTGGTCGAGAACGAGGCGAACTGCATCAGCGCGGCGCATGCGAGGCCCGCAATGCCGCCCACCAGCCCCAACAGCGCGGCTTCGATCAGGAAGGCGGCCAGCACGTTGACGCGCTTGAAACCCAGCGCGCGCAGCGTGCCGATCTCCGCCACGCGGTTGGCCACCGAGGCGTACATGGTGATCATGGCACCGATCATCGCCGCGACCGAGAAGATGGTGGACAGCGTGAAGCCCAGGATATTGATAAAGCTGGACAGCGCCTTGGACTGGTCGCTGTAGAAGGTCTGCTCGCGCTTGGCCTCGTCCGCCAGCCGCGGGTCGACGTCGATATCGGCGCGAAAGCGGTCGAACAGCGCCGTATCCGCCAGCCGCACCACCATCGACGAATACGCATTGCGCCGGAACGACTGCATCAGCTGGTCCACGTCGCCCCAGATCTCGGAGTCGAAGCCGCTGCCGCCGGCGTCGAAGTGGCCGACCACGGTCCAGTCGCGCTGGGCAAAGCGCAGGTGCTCGCCGATCTGCACCCCGGCAAAGCCGCCGGCGATGCTGCTGCCGACGATGATCTCGGACGAGCCCGGCCGGAACATGCGCCCGGCCACCAGCCGCACCTGCGGGCGCAGGTCCATGCCCGGCGCCGAGATACCGCGGATCACCACGTTGGACGGCTGCCCGGTGCTGGTCTTGGTGAGCGAGATCAGCACCACCGCCTCGCGCGAGGCCAGCGGCCGGCCCGCGCCGCTCATGGCCACGGCCGGGTGCATCTCCATGATGCTGGCCTGGTCGCGGGCGACCGCGCTCTGGATCTCGGTCTCGGCGCCCTTGCGGATCAGCACCACGTTGTTCTGCTCGCCGGTGGTGACCAGGGTCTTCTTCAGGCCGGCGTCCAGCATCAGCATGGTGGCAAAGACAAAGACCACCAGCGCCAGCCCGCCCGCGGTCAGGGCGGTGGTCAGGCGCCTGGCCCACAGGTTGCGCGCGATATAGGTCAGCGGGATCGCCACGTCAGCCTCCGTCCGCTAGCCGATGGCCCGCAGGCCCTCGACGATGCGCACGCGCGCAGCCTGCACCGCCGGCACGATGCCGGCAAAGACGCCCACCGCCAGCGCGCAGGCCGCCTGCAGCTGCATGGTCTGGGGCGACACGGTGAAGACCGGGAACACGCCGCCCACCGCCTGCTTGAAGGCGCTCGCCACCGGCGGCGTCGCCAGCATGCCGAGCGCGCCGCCGGCCACGCAGATCGCCAGCGACTCGCCGAACACCAGCAGCGCCAGGAAGCCGGGGCCGAAGCCCAGCGCCTTGAGCGTGGCGTATTCCACGGTGCGCTCGCGTGCGCTCATCGCCATGGCGTTGGCCATCACCGCCATGATGATCACGATCACCACGTAGGACACCACGCGGATCGCCGCGATGATCTGGTTGGACATGGCGACAAAGCCCAGCTGGAAGGCCTGCTCGGTCTCGGTCAGCGTTTCTGCCAGCGAATTGCGGAACACCGCATCGACATTGCGCGAGATCGCGGCGGTGTTGTCGGGGTTGTCCACGCCCAGCACGAAGACGCCGACCTGGTCGGCCTGGCGCGGGGTGCGCTTGCGCACGGTCTCGTTCAGGTATTCCCAGTGGAACACCATCTGGCGCGTGATGGTGCTCTCGTCGCGCCCCTCCATGATGCCGCGCACCACGAACTCCCAGGTGCCGGGGTAGATGGTGCCCTTGATCGGGACCACGTCACCGAGCTTGAAGCCGAACTGGTCGGCCAGCTGGCGCCCGACCAGCGCGCCCTTGCGGTCGCGCTGGTAGTCGGCGCGCTGCTGGTCGGGCACGATGAATTCCGGGTAGAGGTCGAGGTAGTTGTCGGATACCGCGAACTGCGCGAAGAAGTTCTTGGGATCACGATAGACGCCGCCGAACCAGTTGGAGCGCGCCACCGAGGCCACGCCGTCGACGCCCTTGATGCGGCTTTCATAGCTTAGCGGCAGCGGAAACACCAGCGAGATCGCATTGCGCGTCACCAGCCGCGCGCTGGATGCCGCAGACGCGCCCGCATACCAGGCGTCGATCACCGTCTGCAGCAGTCCGAACGCCAGCACCGCGATCACCAGCCCGAACACCGTCAGCGCGGTGCGCAGCTTGTGGCGCAATGCATTGCGGGTGATCAGCTTGAGCGCGTACATGACGACTTAGGCAATTTCGCCACGGATCAGCTCTCCCTTCTCCAGATGCACCAGCGACCCTGCCGCGGCCGCGGCGTGCGCATCGTGCGTGACCATGATGATGGTCTTGCCGGCATCGGCATTGAGCCGCTGCATCATTGCCAGGATCTCGGCGGCGGAGGTGCGGTCGAGGTCGCCGGTGGGCTCGTCGGCAACGATCAGCGCGGGGTCGGTGATCAGCGCGCGCGCAATGGCCACGCGCTGCTGCTGGCCGCCCGACAGCTCCGACGGGTAGTGGCTCATGCGGTCGGCCAGGTTGACCATGTCCAGCACCAGTTCCACGCGCGCGCGCCGCTCCGCGCGCGGCAGGCTGGTCAGCATCAGCGGCAGCTCCACGTTCTCGAACGCGGTCAGCACCGGCATCAGGTTGTAGAACTGGAAGATAAAGCCGACGTTGGCGGCGCGCCAGTCGGCCAGCTCGGCTTCCGGCAGCCGCGTGATGTCCAGCCCCGTTACGTGCAGCGTGCCGCTGTCGGGCCGGTCGATGCCGGCGATCAGGTTCAGCAGCGTGCTCTTGCCCGAGCCGGACGGCCCCATCAGCGCAACAAATTCGCCTTCGCCGATATCGAGCGAAATATCGGTCAGCACCGGCACGGTCTGCACGCCGCGCCGGTAGGATTTGGCGACGTGGCTGATCTGCACCAGCGGTGCGGCGTTCATGCGGTCCTCTCTACGGCTTGGCCACGGTGATGCGGTCGCCGTCGCCGAGATTGTCGGCCGGCGACAGCACCAGCACGTCGCCGGGCTTGACGCCCTGCACGGCCACCAGTTCGCCCAGCTTGGCGCCGGTCTTGACCTGCACCTCATGCGCACGGCCGTCCTTCACCACATAGGCCAGCTCCCGGCCCTGGCGCGTGACCACGGCGGCGGGCTGCACCGCCACCACCGGCTGGCGGTCCTGCGCCGAGGCTGCGCGCGACAGGAAGGCGATCTTGGCGCTCATGTCCGGCAGCACGCGCGCATCGCGGTCGACAAAGCGCACCTTGACCAGCACGGTGGCCTTGGAGCGGTCCACCGTCGGCACGATGCGCGACACCTGCCCCGCCAGCCGCAATCCCGGCAGCGCATCCAGCAGCAGTTCGCACGGCTGGGCGGCGCGGATCTTGCCGATATTGGCTTCGGCGACATCGGCTTCCACCTCCAGCGTCTCCATGTCCGCGATGGTCACGATCGCGCCCTTGGTGTCGGCGGCGGCCGAGAAGGGGGTGATGTTGTCGCCCACGTTGGCATGCTTGACCAGCACCACGCCATCGAAGGGCGCGCGCACCACGGTCTGCTCCACCGCGACCTCGGCCGCGCGGGCATTGGCCTGGGCCGAGGCGATCGACGCGCGCGAACTGTTGACCGAGGCCCGCGCCTTGTCAAAGCGCGCCACGTCGGCGTCGTACTGGGTGCGAGAGATGGCGTTCGGCACGATCAGGATCTTCGAACGGCGCAGGTTCACCTCGGCGTCCTTCAGCTCGGCCTGCTGCAGTGCCAGGTTGGCCTGCGCCACCTGGACCTGTGCCTGCGCCTGCGCGAACGAGGCGGAGACGTCCTTGCTCTCCAGCCGCGCGATGATCTCGTCCTTCTTCACATGCGAGCCCTCCAGCACGCCCAGCCATTCCAGCCGGCCCTGCGCCTTGGACGCGACCGCCGCCTTGCGCTGCGGCACGACATAGCCGGTGGCATTGAGCACGGTGAAATTCTGCGTGGGATAGGCGGAGGTGACGGTGACGGTCTGCACCGCCCGCGGCCCGGCCAGCTTCATGGCGATGCCGGCCAGGGCCAGCACGGCCAGCGCGATCACTGCGTAGCGCAGCCACCTGCGCCGGGGGCGGATGCTGGCGCCGGCCGCGGCGGCGCCGCGGTCGATTTTCAGCCTGGACAGATCATGGTCAGCCACTGCGCGCTTCCTCTCGCTGTGATGGGCGGGGCTCCCAGTATAGCGGCGAGTGAAAGGGTGTCCATTGCCCGCGAGCAACGGTGAAAACTGCCTGGGCGGCTAGTGACTGGTCTCCACCGCCAGCTTCAGCTTCGCCAGCGCGAAATCCCATTGCCGCCCGATCGCTTCCAGCGACCGGCGCGCGGCTTCGACCTGGCCGGGCTCGAACTGCCACAGGCGCTCGCGGCCGGCGCGGCTGTCGCGCACCAGCCCGGCCTGCGCCAGCACCTGCAGGTGCTTGGTGACCGCCTGGCGCGTCATGGCGCTGCCCGCGGTCAGCTGCGCGATCGACATCGCGCCGCCCGCGCACAGCGCTGCCACCAGCCGCAGCCGGGTTTCGTCGCCAAGCGCGGCGAAGACGGTCGCCGCATCGCGCAGTTCCAGCGCGGGCGGGGTTTCAGGCTGCGCCGCTGACATGCTTCCGGATATTTTCTATCTGCCCGTCCCAGCCGCCGCTGTTCATGCGGAAGGCCTCCATGCGCCGTTCGGGCGGGATCTGGTCGAAGCCGGATTCGACCACGGTCAGCAGCGTGCCGCCTTCGGCTTCCTTCAGCTCAAACACCACCAGCGTGGGCGGTTCTGCCGAATAGTCGCGGCCGCGCTCCATTGGCGCCGGATGCCAGCGCCAGGACAGCAGCCGGGGCGGCTCCATGCGTTCGACCTCTACGTCGAACTTCAGGTATTCATAGCCGGGATAGGTGATGCTGCCCACGGCCCGCTGGCCGGGCGCGAAGGTCACGCCGTCGAATTTCACGCCAAACCAGCTGCCGAAGGTGTCGGCGTCGGCCAGCGCGTGCCAGACGCGTTCGATGGGGGCGGCCAGCAGGACGCTGCGCTCAATGCGGTCGGTGGATGAAGCCATGTCCGGTCTCCTTGTTCAGGCATGAATAGGCAACTTCGTGGTGGCATGTTAGGAGACCGGACGGGGAAATGCAACCAAAAGGTTGCTAATGACCGCGGTATGGTCAGAGATCCAGCACCAGCCGCTGGCCCTTGCAGCGCGACACGCACAGCATCATCGTCTTCTGCGCGGCCTTTTCGGCATCCGACAGGTACTGGTCGCGGTGATCGGCCTGCCCTTCGACGATGGCGGTCTCGCAGGAGCCGCAGATGCCTTCGCGGCACATGCAGTCCACCTTGATACCCGCCTTCTCGATGGCGCGCAGCAGCGGTTCGTCGGCGCCGACCTGCAGCGTCAGCCCGCTTTTCTGCAACACGGCCTCGAAGGCGCCGCCGGTGGCGTCGACCTCGTTGCGGAATTGCTCGAAGTGGATGCGGCCCGCGTCCCAGCCCGCGGCGCGCGCGGCGTTGACCACGGCGTCGTTCAGCGGCGCCGGGCCGCAGACATAGACGTGCGTGTCGGCAGGCTGCGCGGCGATCAGCGCGGCGAGGTCGAGCATGGTGCCGCTGTCGCTCTCGTACAGGTGAAGCTGGCCGGGCTGCAGCGTGGCGGGCAGCAGGTCCAGGAAGGCGGCGGACTGGGCGTTGCGGAAGCAGTAGTGCAGTTCGAACGCCGCGCCGCGCGCGGCCAGCGCCTGGATATGCGTCATGAAGGGCGTGATGCCGATGCCGCCGGCGATCAGCAGGTGGCGGCGGGCGGCGTGGTCCAGGCTGAACAGGTTGCCGGGCGCGCCGATATGCAGTTCGTCGCCTTCGCTGACCTGCTCGTGCATATAGCGCGAGCCGCCGCGCGAAGCCTCTTCCAGCCGCACCGCGATCTGGTAGTGGCCGGGCTCGCCCAGCGTGCTGGTCAGCGAATAGGCGTTGCGCAGCCGGCCGCCGTCCATATGGACGACCACGTGGCTGCCGCTGTCGAAGGCGGGCAGCGCGCCGCCGTCGCAGGGTTGCAGGGTGAAGCGCTTGATGCCGGCGGCCAGCGGCTCGACGCGGCCGACGCGCACGCGGAGCGTGTCAATCATGGCGGTACCTCGGAATTCAGGGAAAGCAGGGAAATCGGGAAGGGGGGCAGGCCGGGCACCGGGCCGGCCTGCCGAAGGCCGTCAGGTGATCACCGTCAGCCTGGCGGCAATCCATACCACCAGCCCGCCGACGATCAGCGCCACGTAGGGCAGCACGCCGGCGCGCGCATTGGGCAGCTCCATGTCGCGGCGCATCGACTCGGGGAAGCGGCCCTTGTCCTGGATGTAGTGGCGGTAGACGAATACCGGCACGATCAGCAGCGCGGCGATCAGCCCGTTGCGCAGCGTGTGCTCGCCCTGGAAGTTGGCGCCGGCGCCGACGAAGGCCAGGTCGAAGAAGCCGAAGAACGCGCCCAGCGCCAGCAGCCAGTTCTTGCACTTGTAGGGCCGGGCCCAGTCCGGGCGGTCCATGCGGTGGATCCAGCCCGACTGCAGGTTCAGGAACACGAAGATCATGTAGCAGACGTTGCTGATCGACAGCACTGCCATGTAGTTCGACATCAGCAGCAGGAACAGGTTGAACACCAGGTCCGTCCACATGGCGCGCGTGGGCGAGCCGTGCTCGTTCACGTGCGAGAGGTAGCGCGGCAGCCAGCCGTCGAGCGAGGCCTGGTACAGCGTGCGCGACGAACCCATCATCGAGGTCATCACGATCAGCAGGATCGCCAGCACCAGCATCACCACGATCACGTTGAACACCACCGCGCCGCCGCCGACGAACCTGGCCATGGCCGCGCCCACGCCGGAGCCGTCGACGATGGCCGGTTCCAGCATGCCCGACAGGCCCAGCGAGCCCTGGAAGGCGATCGGCACCGCAATGAACATGAACAGGCACAGCACGCCGGACCAGAAGATCGCCTTGAAGGTGTCCTTCTGCGGATCCTTGAACTCACGCGTGTAGCACACCGCGGTCTCGAAGCCGAAGGTCGACCAGCAGGCCAGGAACATCGCGCCCATGGCGGTGCTGATGCCGGCGGCGTTCCAGCCGCCCAGCACCGGGGCCCCGGCGGCGTCATGGGTCAGCGGCAGCAGCGGCAGGAAGCTGGTGGACGGCATGTCGCCGGTGAACATCGGCACCAGCGCGATCAGCACCAGCGGCGTCAGCGAGGCAATGCCCAGGATGCGCTGCGTGGTGGCCGCGGCAGAGGCGCCGCTGTGCTGCAGCTTGAAGGTGATCAGCAGGAAGGCGGTGGCCAGGATGAAGGTGGAGTTCACCCGCAGCGTCAGGCCCTTGCTGACAACGCCCAGGTCCACCAGCGTCAGCTGCCAGGTGTTGATCACCGAGTCGGGCGGGAACAGCGCGCTCAGCATGTAGCCGGCGGCGAGGCTGGTGCCCAGCGCCAGCATCGGCGACCAGGCCACCCAGTTGCACCACACCGAGACCGGTGCAACGAACTTGCTGTAGCGCACCCAGCCGAGCGCGCCGTACACCGAGGCGCCGCCGGACTTGTGCGGATACAGACCCGAGATCTCGGCATAGACGAAGCACTGCGCAAAGCCGACCAGGATGGCGAGGATCCAGATCACCCAGGCCGGGTTGCCGATGGTGGCGGACACGCCGCCGATGGTGAAGAGCACCCCCGCGGGCACGCCGCTGGTGACCCAGAAGGCGTCCTTCCAGGTCAGGGTGCGCTGCAGTTCATGCGATTGGGTTTGCTGCTGTGGTTGGGCGGGGGCGAGCGGCGCCTGCGCGCCGATCGACAGCACGTCTTTCTGTGAATACACGATGTCTCCTTGCTTCCCGGGTTGCCGTTTATCTGGAGCTGCGCTCCGTCACGGTCTGCCGTCTGCGGTCTGGGTGGGTACGTTGCGGTACTGCCTGCCGGGGTTACGACGGTCGGGAATGTCTGGCGGGGATTCTGGGGGCGTTTCTCATCCTTGTCTCCTGTTGTCATCCCGGGTTGCCATGCGGCCCGTTACGGGTCTCAGGCTTTCCGGTATCTTGTCGATTCACCATTAGTTAATTACGTTACCAATGGTATTTCGAGGTGAGTATAGAAACGGCTGGGAGCCAAGGCAACGGAAGATTTGTATCGCGTTGCAAAGCTTCCCGGCCGCCTCTTCGTTACTGCTGCACAGGCTGTCCCGGGCGCGGCCCGCCCAGCGTTTCCACCACCGCACGCCCCGCCCGCCGGTTGCGCCACCAGCCCACCAGCGTCAGCCCCAGCCAGAAGCACTGGGTCAGGAACGAGGCCAGGTTGAAGGCGCCGGCCAGCGAGACCAGGATGCAGCTCGGCCCGATCACGTTGAGGACGACGGCCAGCCTGCCGGTCGGGGATTTGTGCAGGACCTGCACGGCAAAATGCGCGGCAACGTAGGCGGCAACGCCGACAAGTCCGGTCGCGTCGGTAAGACCCAGGGAGGCCATGGTGGTAGGAAGCGGTAAAACAGCGGTTGAAGATTGCCGTCAGAACGTCTTGGTCAGCGAGACCAGGAACGTGCTTTTCAGCGGGTTGGAAACGGACGGGTTGCCGGACGAATCCAGCGCCCCGGTGGTGTAGTTGTCGTAGACGTCGGTACGCCCCCAGCCGCGCGTATAGGCGCCGGTCAGCGTCCAGCCGCCTTCAAAGGCCTTGGACACTGCCACGCGCACGTCGCGGAAGCTGTAGGCGGCGAAGTTGCGCACGCGCTCCTGGCCGTAGTGCAGCAGCAGTGAGACCCCGTGGCCGAGGTCGAAGGTGCCGTTGATGTCCAGGTAGCCCGAGCCGCGGCTGTGCAGGTCGTTGCCGCTCAGTAGCGAGGCGCTGTTATACCCGAAGTAGTCGCGGGTATAGGTCAGCCAGTACTTGACGTTGAACCACTTGTACGTCAGCGACGCGACGGCCTCGCCGTAGTTGTACCTGGTCTGCGCGTACTGCAGCTTCGCGCCCGGGTACAGGTAGTAGTAGACCTGCCCGGCATAGGTGAAATCGCCGACGGTGCCGGTGTAGCCGGCATACAGATCCCATTCGACGGTGCCGCCCTCGATGAACTTGTCGCTGATGCTCGACATCCACGTACCCGCGGAGAAGCCGCTCGGGTGGGCGTAGTCGATGCCGCCCTGCACCGCAGGCTTGCCCCAGGTCTGGCGGAAGCCGCGCGATACGTATTGCGATGTCAGGGTCAGGTTGGCGCTCAGCGGCGCGGGCGATGCGGCCTCGGCCGGCGGCACGGTAGCCGTAACCTGTGGCACCGGCGCCACGGCCAGCGTGGTTTCGGCCTCGGCACTCGTCTGCGCCTGCGCGCTCAGCGCCTGGCACAGCAGCAGGGGCAGGGCGCCTTGCAGGGCCCGTTTTGAAGCAAAGCATTTGCGCAGCATGGAAGTCTCCTCCTTGCAGCCGGTCTGGGTTTGTTCTGGGTAGCCGGCTTCGTAGTGTGGGTGCGCGGCGCGCCGACCGGACGCACGCTGCCCGCCGGGGACCGAAGTCCCGGCAGCACATGCGTCGGTCAGGGGTTCTGGCGGGAAGCCCGCGCGCCGCGCCGCCTGGTCAGGCGGGCATCGGCATCGGCATTCGCGCAGTGGCCAACGGATGCCGCACCGCGTCTGCCTGCGACCCGCCGCGCGCGGTGGCGGCCTTGTAGTAAGGCGCCGTCGAGCGTTGCAGCGGTGCGCGGCCGCGGATCACGTCGGCCAGCTTCTCGGCCATCATGATGGTGGGCGCGTTCAGGTTGCCGGTGATGATCTTCGGCATGATCGAGGCATCGACCACGCGCAGACCCGACAGCCCGTGCACGCGGCCCTGGTTGTCGACCACCGCCATCGGGTCCGAGGCATCGCCCATCTTGCAGGTGCAGGACGGATGCAGCGCGGTCTCGGCATGCTCGCGCACGAAGGCGTCGATCTCGGCATCGCTCTGCACCATCATGCCGGGCTTGATCTCGCGGCCGCGGAACTGGTCCAGCGCCTGCTGGCCGATGATCTCGCGCGTCAGGCGCACTGCGGCGCGGAATTCGCGCCAGTCGACGTCATGCGCCATGTAGTTGAACAGCAGCCGCGGCTTCACGCGCGGGTCGCGGCTGGCCAGCTTGACAAAGCCGGTGCTGGGCGAGCGCATCGAGCCCACATGGCACTGGAAGCCATGCGACTGCACCGGGTTGCTGCCGTCGTAGTTCATCGCCAGCGGGATGAAGTGGTACTGCAGGTTGGGCCAGGCAAAGTCATCGCTGCTGCGGATAAAGCCGCCCGCCTCGAAGTGGTTGGAGGCTGCGGTGCCGGTGCCGCGCAGATACCATTCGATGCCGATCGCGGGCTTGTTCCACCATTTCAGCGCCGGGTACAGCGATACGGGCTTGGTGCATTCGTACTGCAGGTACATCTCGAGGTGGTCCTGCAGGTTCTCGCCGACGCCCTTCAGGTCTGCCACCGACTCGATGCCAAATACGCGCAGCTCGTCCGCATTGCCCACGCCGGAGCGCAACAGCAGTTGCGGCGAGGCGATGGCGCCATTGCTGACGATGACTTCGCGGCGCGCACGGGCTTCACGCACGTGGTCGCCCTGGATGTATGAGATGCCAGTGGCGCGCTGCCCCGAGAACAGGATGCGGTCCGCCAGCGCGCGCGTATGAACGGTCAGGTTGGGCCGGTCCTTGGCCTGGTCGAGATAGGCGAGCGAGGTGCTGCAGCGGCGCCCGCGCGCGGTGGTGGTGCGGTCCATCGGACCGAAACCTTCTTGGCGATAGCCGTTCAGGTCCTCGGTCTGGCCATAGCCGGCCTGCTCGCCGGCCTTGATAAAGGCGCGGAACAGCGGGCTGATATCGGGCTTGGGCGTGGTCACGTGCAGCGGGCCGTTGCCGCCATGGTAGTCGTTGGCGCCCTTGTCGTAGGTCTCGGCCTTGCGGAAGTAGGGCAGGCAGTCGGCGTAGCTCCAGTTCTCCAGCGACTCGTTCTCTGCCCAGCCGTCGTAGTCCATCGCGTTGCCGCGGATATAGACCATGCCGTTGATCAGCGACGAACCACCCAGCCCCTTGCCGCGGCCCTGCGTCATGCGGCGGTTGTTCATGTGCGGCTCGGGCTCGGTCACGTAAGCCCAGTTATAAGTCGTGCCCTGCAGCGGATACGCCAGCGCGGCCGGCATCTGGGTGCGCCAGTCCAGGCGCCAGTCGGGGCCGCCAGCTTCCAGCAGCAGCACCGAGACATCGGCATCCTCGGTCAGCCGCGCGGCCAGCACGCAGCCGGCCGAGCCTGCGCCGACGATGATGTAGTCGTACTCATGGATTGCCTGCATGGTGCAATCTCCTTGTTTGCTTGACGCCGTGCGTGGCAGCCCGGGGGTGGGTCCGCCGCACACGCGATTGCGAAGTCAGCTGCGCTCAGGCGCCAAACCAGCCCATTGCCTTGGGGGCCAGGTTGATATAGCTGTGCTTGAGTTCGGTGTACTCGTCCAGGCCGACGCGGGCCAGTTCGCGGCCGATGCCGCTCGCCTTGTAGCCGCCCCACGGCGCTTCCGGGAAGTACGGGTGGTAGTCGTTGACCCACACCGTGCCGAAGCGCAGGCCGCGCGACATCCGGTTGGCCTTGTCCAGGTCGCGGGTCCAGACCGCGCCGGCCAGGCCGTACGGGGTGTCGTTGGCGGCACGCAGCACTTCTTCCTCGGAGCGGAAGCGCTCGGCCGTGATCACCGGCCCGAAAATCTCCTCCTTCGCAATCTTCATGTCGGCCGTCACGTCGGCCAGCAGCGTCGGCTCCAGCCAGTAGCCCTTCTTGAATACGTCGCCCGCCGGCCGCTTGCCGCCGTGGACCAGGCGCGCGCCCTCGGCGATGCCAGCCTGCACCATGCCCAGGATCTTCTCGTGCTGTTGCGCCGACTGCACCGGGCCCATCTGGGTCTCGCCGTGGAAGCCGTTGCCGATCACGATGCGCGGCAGGCGCTCGGCCAGCCGGCTGATGAATGCATCATAGATGCTGTCTTCGATCATCAGGCGCGAGCCGGCGGAGCAGACCTGCCCGGCGTGGAAAAACGCGGCGTTGAGCGCGTAATCGACCGCGGCGTCCAGGTCGGCATCGGCGAACACGATGTTCGGGTTCTTGCCGCCCAGTTCCAGGCCGATGCGCTTGAAGTTGCCGGTGGCGGCCTTCATGATGCTTTCGCCGGCGAAGGCGCCGCCGGTGAAGGATACCAGGTCCACGTCGAGGCTTTCGGCCAGTTCCGCGCCGACTTCGGCGCCTCCGGTCACGAGGTTGAACACGCCCGGCGGCAGGTCCAGCTCGGCCACCAGTTGCGTGAAGTGGTGCGTGGTCAGCGGCGTCAGGTTGCTGGGCTTGATCACCACGGTATTGCCGGCGCCCAGCGCGGGCGCGATCTTCCACGCCGCCTGCAGCAGCGGGTAATTCCACGGCGTGATCAGGCCGCACACGCCAACCGGCTCGCGCAGGGTGCGGCTGATCACATGGTGCGGCGCTTCGTTGACGGCGCCCGACTCGGATGCGACCAGCCCCGCGAAGTAGCGGAAGGTGGCGGCGATATCGCCCATGTCGGTGCGGCTCTCGGTCAGCGTCTTGCCGGTGTTGAGCGACTCCAGGTGGGCGAGCTTCTCTGCGTCGCGGTCGATCAGTTCGGCAATCTTGTTCAGCAGCTTCGCGCGGTCACGGATCGTCGTCTGGCGCCACGGGCCGTCGAAGGCCTTGCGCGCAGCGGCGATGGCCAGGCGCGCGTCGGCGCGGGTGGCTTCGGCGGCCTGGGCGATCACGGACTCGTCGGCCGGGCTGAGGATGGCGCGCGTGCCTTGGTCGATGGGCGACTGCCACTGGCCGTCGATATAGAGCTGGGTCTGGATCATTGCTGCGGTTCCGGTTCGGTGGTTCGTTTCAGGCGGCCAGGGCGTCGAGCACCATTTGCTGGAAGTGCTGCACGCCGTGCTCGCCGATGGCGGAGGTCTTGTCGTCGGTGACCAGCAACGGGCCCTGCCCGTTGCGGTAGCCGCGCGACTTCAGGCCGCGCTGCACCGATTCGACGATGCTCAGGTCTTCGGGCTTGAGCACGTTCTTGTAGTACTCGATCAGCTGTTCCTGCTCGGCCGTGGGCGTGCTGTCGCGGAAGTAGAACTCGAAGTGCTGGATGGTGGTGTCGGCATCCACCGGGAACATGTAGAAGACGCCGTAGTTGCCGTCGCCCGGCAGCACGTTCAGCGTGACGTTGGGCCACAGCCAGTACGCGGCGAAGTCGGTGTTGGGGGCGTCGCTGTCATAGGTGAAGGCGTCGCTGCCCGAGCGGGTCTGGCCCACCTGGCTGGTGTAGAGGCCGCGCACTTCGTGCTTGTAGGTCTCCATGTGGATCGACTCGACCAGCACCGGGTGCGCGGTCTGGCAGTGCAGGCATTCCAGGTAGTTGTCGACCACCACCTTCCAGTTGGCCTTCATCTCATAGGTGAGCTTGTACGCGGGCACCAGCTTGTCGACGTCCGGGCAGCGCGCGCGGATTTCGTCGTTCAGGCCGGCGGCCTGCTCGGCCAGCGGCTTCGCGTCCATGTCCAGGTTGACGAAGACCAGGCCGCAGAACTCTTCCACGCGCACCGGCGTCAGGCCCGCGTTGTCCTTGCAGAAGCCCGGCACGTTCTCGGCGTTGCGCACATGGATCAGCTTGCCGTCCAGGCCGAACGACCAGGCGTGGTAGGGGCAGGTGATCACGTTCTTGGCCTTGCCGGCGCCATCCGCAAACAGCTCATGGGCGCGGTGCGGGCAGACGTTGTAGAACGCGCGCAGCACGCCGTCGCGGCCGCGCACGACGAACACGTTCTCGCCGGCCACCTTCACCGTGGCGTACTGGTTGTTCTCGGCCACCTGGCTCTTGTGCATCACGCACACCCAGCTGCGCGCGAAGATCGTCTTCTTCTCCTGCTCGAAGACTTCCTGCGAGGTGTAGTAGTGGGCCGGCAGCGTGTAGGCCAGCGGTGGGGTGGTGCCGCAGACGGGGGCGGTGGTCTCTTGCACGGGGTTGTCTCCTCGTTGGTCTCGGTGCTTTATCGATTCACTAACAGTTAATTAAATTACTGTTGGTGATGTGAGATGAAGTCTAGTAAGGAGCGCAGGGGTGCTGCAATTCAAAAAATCGATGGAAATGATCTGCTCGATGGTCCATGGCTATCAATTCGCGCGATTTGCGGTGATGGTGTAAGGTTCGAGTTACTCAATTCACCATCGGTTGAAAAAAAGCGGAGGGGATGCCCATGACGGAAGACACTTTTGCCACGCGCCTGAAGGGGGTGCTGGAAGGCAAAAGGATCATGCTCAAGCAGGTGGCAGAGGCGCTGTCGGTGTCGCCGTCGGCCGTGCACAAGTGGACCCGCGGCGGCGAGATCGAGTACGAGCGGCTGCTCGCGCTGGCGCGCTTCCTGAGCGTCAACTGGCTGTGGCTGCGCTACGGCGAGCAGGCCATCGCCGACCTTGAGACCAGCATCGCCTCTGACCCGCACATCAAGGAACTGCGCCAGAAGCACCTGGCGGAGATCATGGAGAGCGAGGCGCGCATGAAGTTCGCGCAGGAAGTCTCGGGCATCGTCACCTGGGAATGGAACGTGCTGACCGATGGCCTGACCTACTCGTCCAACGATGTCACGCTGTTCGGCCGCCATATCCGCAACATGGACGACTTCTGGGCCTGCGTGCACCCGGCCGACGTGGCGCGCCTGCGCGAGGTGCTGGCCCGCACGCTGGGCGCGCAGGAGATGCACGAGTGGGAGTTCCGTGTCGTGCACGAGGACACCACGCGCTGGATCTCGTCGCGGGCCACGCTGGTGCGCGATTTCGACCAGCGCCCGGTCAAGATGATCGGCGTCAGCCTGGACATCACCGAGCGGCGCCGCGCCGAGGCCGCGCTGCGCCAGAACGAGGCGCTGCTGGCCAAGGCGCAGGAGATTGCCCACCTGGGCGGCTGGTACTGGAATATCCAGACCGACGACTGCGCCTGGACCGATGAGGCCTACCGCATCTTCGGCTGGGCCCCGCAGGCGTTCAAGGTGACCATGGAGCGCTACCTGGCGTCGATCGTCGAGGAAGACCGCGCCCGCGTGCAGGCCGCCATCCGCGCGGCCATCGTCGACAAGGCGCCGTACAGTGTCGACTACCGCATCCAGCTGCCCGACGGCAGCCATCGCGACATCCATGAGGAAGGCGAGGTCACGCTGGACGAGCATGGCAACGCCTTGACCATGGTCGGCGCCTCGCAGGATGTCACCGGGCCGGCAGCGCCGCCGGCAAGCGGCGGCGGCAGGACCCCGCGCAAGCGTGCGGCGGACAAGCCACGCGCACCAGCCTGACAGCGCCACAGGGC
Source organism: Cupriavidus sp. GW821-FHT07C08 (assembly GCF_059419025.1). Taxonomy (NCBI): domain Bacteria; kingdom Pseudomonadati; phylum Pseudomonadota; class Betaproteobacteria; order Burkholderiales; family Burkholderiaceae; genus Cupriavidus; species Cupriavidus sp. GW821-FHT07C08. Next base: position 56,337 of record NZ_JBWKQZ010000011.1, on the reverse strand, counting down.
GGCATGCATTGCCGCCCTTTTTTCATTGTGGCGGGGCGCCCCGACAGCTGCAACGACTGTTTCATTGGGGTTCGGGGCCGTTGCGGCAAGGGCTTTCGTGCCTGCGCTGCATGGTGAATGTTTCATCTATGCGCTTTAAGAAACAACTGTTGCATTGACTCGGACCATGCCCCTATACTGCAAACGCGTAGCTGGGTCCAACCCAGGCACTAAACGGGATATCGAGATGCAAGAGCAAAGGCAGCAGCAAAAGCGACGGTTCATGGCCACGCTGTTATGGCTGGGCGCCGCGGGCCTGGCTGGCCCGGCAGTGGCGGACAGCTATCCGTCGCGCCCGATCCGCCTGGTGGTGCCGTCCGCGGCCGGCGGCAGTCCCGACGTGCTGATGCGCGCACTGGGCGCCGAAGTCGGCAAGTCGCTGGGCCAGTCGTTCGCTTCCACGAGCTGATGCAGGAGCTTGGCCTGGACGAGGACGCGCTCTTGGCAAAGCTGCGTCCCGCGGCGGCGATCTACTTCATCATGGATGAGCGCGACGTCGAGCGCATTGCGCAGTTCCCGCTGACCATCTTCGGCTCCGACGGCCTGCCGTTCGATCCGCGCCCGCATCCGCGCCAGTGGGGGACCTTCCCGCGCATCCTGGCGCGCATGGTGCGCGAGGACCAGCTGATGACGTTGGAGGCCGCAATCCACAAGATGTCCGGACTGGCCGCGCAGCAATACGGGCTGGCAGACCGCGGCCAGATCGCGCCGGGCGCGTTTGCCGACCTGGTGCTGTTCGATGCGGACCGCGTGCAGGACCGCGCCACCTTTGAAGACCCGCTGCAACTGAGCACCGGCATCCACGGCGTCTGGGTCAATGGCGCCCGGGTCTGGGAACAGTCCGCGCAGGCGGACAGCGAAGGCAGCGCACTGCCCGCCTTCTCCGGCCGCGTGCTGCAGCGCCGCCCATCCGAAAACACTTCCGTGCGCCGCTGACGCGCGGCCAGGCAACACCACCACAACATCATGACCCACGTATTCCATCGCAATCCGCGCCAGAAGCTGCCCGTTGCCGTTGCCGGGCAGGGCATCGAGCTGATCGACAGCGAAGGCCGGCGCTATCTGGACGCTTCCGGCGGTGCCGCCGTGTCGTGCCTGGGGCACGGCCATCCGCGCGTGATCGAGGCGATCAAGGCGCAGCTCGACACCATCGCCTACGCGCATACCTCGTTCTTCACCACCGAGGTGTCGGAGACCCTGGCTGACACGCTCGTGCAAGCGGCGCCGGGCGACCTGGACCATGTTTACTTCGTCTCGGGCGGCTCCGAAGCGGTGGAGGCGGCGCTGAAGCTGGCGCGCCAGTATTTCGTCGAAGTAGGGCAGCCCAGCCGCCGCCACTTCATCGCGCGCCGCCAGAGCTACCACGGCAACACCCTGGGCGCGCTGGCCATCGGCGGCAACGCCTGGCGGCGCGAGCCCTTCCTGCCGCTGCTGGTGCCGGCGCACCACGTGTCGCCGTGCTATGCCTACCGCGACCAGCAGGCCGGCGAAACCGACGCGCAGTACGCACAGCGCCTGGCCGACGAGCTGGAAGCCAGGATCCTGGACCTGGGCCCCGACACCGTGGCCGCCTTCGTCGCCGAAACCGTGGTGGGCGCCACCGCCGGCGCGGTGCCGCCGGTGGGTGACTACCTGAAGCGCATCCGCGCCGTGTGCGACAAGTACGGCGTGCTGCTGATCCTGGATGAAGTGATGTCAGGCATGGGCCGTACCGGCTACCTGTTCGCGTGCGAAGAGGATGGCGTGGTGCCCGATATCGTCACCATTGCCAAGGGCCTGGGCGCCGGCTACCAGCCGATCGGCGCGATGCTGTCGACGCGCCGGATCTATGACGCCATCGTCGGCGGCAGCGGCTTCTTCCAGCATGGCCACACCTATATCGGCCATGCCACGGCCTGTGCCGCGGCGCTGGCGGTGCAGCGCACTATCGCCGAAGACAACTTGCTGGCCAACGTACTGGCCCGCGGCGAGCAACTGCGGGCACGGCTGCGCGAGGCGCTGGGCGATCATCCCAACCTGGGCGATATCCGTGGACGCGGCTTGTTCGTCGGCGTGGAATTCGTGGCCGACTGCGACAGCAAGGCCACGCTTGATCCGGCGCTGAAGACGCATGCACGCCTGAAAGCCGCCGCCGTGCAGAACGGCCTGCTGGTCTATCCGATGGGGGGGACGGTCGATGGCGTGCATGGCGACCACGTGCTGTTCGCACCACCGTTTATTTGCACGCCGCAGGATATCGACAGGATTGTCGAGCGCTTTGCGGCGGCGGTGCAGGCGGTGCTGCCGGCTAGCGTGACGGCTTGAGTTGCTGAAGACGTCGGCTCGCTGCCGGTTTGCTCCCCTCTCCCGCAAGCGGGAGAGGGGGCGCGCAATCAGTCAGCAATCCGCGCTGCCCGCATCAGCCGAACGCAGCAACCTGCCTGAATGCGCCATGCCCCGGCGCTTGTGCTGACGCCGGTTCCGCATCCAGCTTGAACTCGCCCACCACGCGCTGCAGCTCGGTGGCCTGGCCCGCCAGTTCGTGCGACGCACTGGCCGCCTGCTCCACCAGCGCCGCATTCTGCTGCGTCACAGTATCCATCTGCGCCACCGCCTCGTTGACCTGCGCGATGCCGGCGCTTTGCTGTTCAGATGCCGCTGTAATCTCGCCCAGCAGCCGGGTCACGCTGGCCACCGCCTGAACGATCTCCTGCATGGTCTCCCCGGCCTGGCCCACCAGCGCCGAGCCGCTGTCCACCTGCTGCACCGAATCGTCGATCAGCTGCTTGATCTCCCGCGCCGCCGACGCACTGCGTTGCGCCAGCGTGCGCACTTCGCCCGCCACCACGGCAAAGCCGCGACCCTGCTCGCCCGCGCGCGCCGCTTCCACCGCCGCGTTCAGCGCCAGGATATTGGTCTGGAAGGCAATGCCTTCGATCACTTCGATGATGTCCGTGACCTTGCGCGAGCTGGCGCTGATCGCCGACATGGTCTGCACCACATTGCCCACTACTTCGCCACCGCGCGCGGCGATGCCCGATGCGGTTGCCGCCAGCCCGTTGGCGGCGCGGGCGCGTTCGGTGTTCTGCTGCACCATCGAGGTCAGCTCGCCCATGCTGGACGCCGTCTCTTCCAGTGCCGCCGCCTGCTCTTCCGTGCGCTGCGACAGGTCGGTATTGCCCGCGGCAATCTGGTGCGAAGCGGTGGTGATCGAATCAGTGGAAGCGCGGATGCGTGTCACCAGGTCGGTCAGCATGTCTTCCATTTCGCCCAGGCCCCCCAGCAGCCGGCCAAACTCGCCGCCGCGCTCGGTGTCGAACTCCTGGCTGAGGTCGCCCGCCGCCACGGTTTCGGCAATGTAGACGGCTTCGGACAACGGCGCCTCGATGCTGCGCGCCAGCGCCCAGACCGCGCCCACCGCCAGGCATAGCCCACCCACGCCCAACGCGATCAGCAGTTGCCGCGCATCGGCCGCATCCTGCATCCGCGGCAAGGCCACCGCGATCCCGATCGCCATCAGCGACCACATGGCGCCAAACGCCGCGCCCAGGCGTATGCGAATCCCCAGGTTCTGCATGTCTCTCTCCCGTTTCCACCCCAGAAGTGCAGGCTCCGGCGTGCCGGCTGCCTGCCTTGCCAATGTCTTCGCTGGCCAACTCTTGTTTAACGGCCGGGACGGTGCGGTCTTTAGCAGATTCCTGGATAAGCCGGCCTATGCCGCCGCCGCGTAGTCCGTATACCCCCGCGCATCTCCGCCAAACAAACGCTGGCTGTCAAAACCAGCCAGCGGCAGGCCGGCTGCAAAGCGTGCCGGCAGATCCGGGTTGGCGACAAAGGGGCGCCCGAACGCGACCAGGTCGGCCAGCCCCCGGCCCAGGATGCGTTCGGCGCGGGCCTGGTCATACTTGCCGGCCACGATCACGCGTCCCTTGTAGGCGGCGCGCAGCGCATGGCGGAAGTCTTCGGGGATGTGCGGCGCGTCGTCCCAGTCCGCTTCCGCCAGGTGGATATAGGCCACGCCGGCGGCGTCGAGCCGCTGCGCCAGCTGCAGGATGGTCGGAATGATCTCCGGGCAGTCCATGTTGCGCTGGGTGATGAAGGGCGCAAGGCGGATGCCGGTGCGGTCGGCGCCGGCTGCGCCGGCCACGGCGGCGACCACTTCCTCGGCAAAGCGGATGCGGTTGGCGATGGCGCCGCCGTAGCCGTCGCTGCGGTGGTTGGAGGTGGTGCGCAGGAACTGGTCGACCAGGTAGCCGTTGGCACCGTGGATTTCCACGCCGTCAAAGCCGGCGCGCATGGCGTTGGCGGCGCCGCGGCGGAAGTCTTCGATCACGGCGCGGATATCGGCCCCGGTCATGGCGCGCGGCACCGGGCAGTCGACCATGCGGCCGACGCCGTCTTCGCCGACGACCCAGACCTGCGCATCGGGCGACAGGGACGACGGCGCCACCGGCAGTCCGTCGGCATGGAAGCTGGCATGCGACATCCGGCCGACATGCCACAACTGCAGCACGATGCGTCCGCCGGCACGGTGCACCGCATCGGTGACGCCGCGCCAGCCCTGCACCTGCGCTTCGCTATGGATGCCGGGCGTAAAGCTGTAGCCCTGGCCCTGGGGCGAGACCTGGGTGGCCTCGGTGACGATCAGGCCGGCGCTGGCGCGCTGGGCGTAGTAGGACGCCATCAGCGCATTGGGCACGTTGCCGGGCTGGCTGGTGCGGGCACGGGTCATCGGGGCCATGACCATGCGGTTGGGCAGCGAGAGCGGGCCGAGGGGCAGGGGGCTGAACAGCTGCGGGGCGGTCATGGTTGGGTTCCTCGTGGGTGCAGTGTGTCGATGCGCCATCGTCGCACCGGCCTTTCCTTTGAAAAACCCCGCATCGTTTGCTGCGGCTATCAATTAAAATTTGAAGATCACAGCCAGCCCCGGGAACAACCGATGAAGGCCCTGCAAGACCTGGATATCTTCGTGCGCACCGCCGACAGCGGCAGCCTGTCGGCCGCCGCGCGGGCGCTGGACCTGACCCCGGCCGCCGCCAGCGCCGCGCTCAAGCGGCTGGAGGCGGAACTGGGCGTCCAGCTGTTCGTGCGCTCCACCCGCACCATGCGCCTGACGCAGGCCGGTGAACTGCTGCTGGCACAAGGCCGGCCGGCGCTGGACGCGTTGCAGCAGGTCGGCCAGCAGCTGGCCACCGGCGTGCAGGCCTTTCGTGGGGCGCTGAAGCTGTCGGCAACCTCGGATTTCGGCCGCAACCTGCTGCTGCCGTGGCTCGATGCCTTCCAGGCCCGGCACCCGCAGGTGGAGATCCGACTGCACCTGACTGACCGCATCGCCAATATCTACAGCGATCCGGTGGACGCGGCGTTCCGCTATGGCGAGCCGCCGGACTCCAACCTGGTCGCCTTGCCGGTGGCGCCCGACAACCGCCGCGTGCTGTGCGCGTCGCCGCAATACCTGGCGCAGCACGGCACCCCCGACACGCCGCAGGCGCTGTCGGAGCACAACTGCCTGTGCTACATGCTCGGCGACGAGGTGCATGACCGCTGGCGCTTCTGGCGCCATGGCACCGATGCCGTCACGGTGCGCGTGCGGGCCTTCAATGTTTCCAACGACGGTGACGCGGTGCACCGCTGGGCGCTGCTCGGCAAGGGGATCGCGTACAAAGCCTATTTCGATATGGCCGAGGACCTGGCCGAAGGGCGCTTGCAGGCGCTGTGCACGGACTGGGGCACCGAGGCGTCGCCGCTGTACATGGTGGTGCCGGGGCGGCGGCAGGTGACGCCGCTGCTGAGGGCGCTGCGGGATTTCGTGGCGGAGCGGACGGCGGAGCTGGCGGCGCTCGTTGCCCGATAGGGTGGGGGTGTGCGGGAGTGGCGGCCTGCCTTGCCCTGGACGAACGCTCCCGCCGTGGTATGTTCTGCCCGTCGCGCGGCCGTCGAGGCCGCAACCCGCCCACCGGACCGCATGAACCAACCCATCGACACCGCCGACGACGATTTCGTCGACAACTACACCCCGGCCCTGCTGGCCCAGGCCAGCCAGCTGATCTCGGGGGAATTCCACGTGATCGTGCAGGCCAATGGTTTCACCATCTCAGACTGGCGCGTCCTGTCCACGCTGTCCGGCGGCAAGCCAATCAGCATCGGGGAACTGGCGCAGGTCTCGGTGACCAAGCAGCCCACCGTGACGCGCCTGCTCGACCGCATGGAGGCGCAGGGCTACGTCAAGCGCATCCCGCACGAGACCGACCGGCGCATCACGCTGGTGCGCATCACGCCGCGCGGGCAGAAGCTGACCTCCACCCTGATCGCACAGGCCCGGGCCCACGAGGACCATGTGCTGGCGCCACTCGGCAAGAAGAAGGCCGATGAGCTGCGCGCCACGCTGAAGCTGCTGATCCACCTGCACCGCCCTGCCAACTGAGGGCAGGGCCGCGCCTCAGGCCGGCCGGCGCATCTGGAACAGCGTCGACCTGCTGACCTCGTAGTAGTCGGCCGGGCCGCCACCGCGCAGGATGGGGCGTGCGGCGGCGGTGTCATAGACTCCGTCCGGCAGGAAGGCCCGGTCGATATGCACGCCGACGACCTCGCCCAGCACCATCCAGGTATCGAGCATGGCGCCGTCGGCCTGGTTCAGCTGCATGACCCTGGTTGCGCGGCACTCGAACGATACCGGGCTCTCCTGCACGCGAGGCGCCGACACCAGGCGCGACGGCATCGGCGTCAGGCCCGCCAGGCCAAACTCATCGACTTCCGGCGCCACGCCCGCGCTGGTGGCGTTCATGCGCTCGGCCAGCGGGCGCGTCACCAGGTTCCAGACAAAGTCGCCGATGTCCTCGACGTTGCGCACGGTGTCCTTGTAGCCGACGCTGGAGAACGCCACCACTGGCGGCGTGTAGTTGAAGACGTTGAAGAAGGCGTAGGGCGCCAGGTTGGCGCGCCCGGCCTTGTTCACCGTCGAAATCCAGCCAATCGGGCGTGGGCCGACAATGGCGGCCAGCGGATCGTGCCGCAGCCCGTGACCGCGCGTGGGCTCGTAGAAGTGAATGTCGTCCATGTGCATGTGCGAAGCGTCGTCCCCGCGGGAGCAGGGACGACGAAAGCGTGGGATGGCGCTCAGTACTTGCCGCTCAGCAGCTCACCGCAGCCGGCCACCTCGGCGCGCAGGTTCAGCTTGCGCAGCATCTGCCAGGTGGTGGCCACCGCCGCCGACACCGTCGGGATGCCCGACTCGTCCTGCACCTTCTGGATCGACGGAAGCGACTGCATCTGCACGCAGGCCGACAGCACGATGGCGTCGACGCCGGTGGTGTCGATGCGCTTGTAGATCTCCAGCAGGTTGGCCGGATCCTGCGCGGCGACCTGCAGGTTGTCGGGGATCTCCAGCGCGGTGTAGTCCTTGACCTCGATGCCTTCGCTCTCGATGTAGTCGACCACCATCTTCGTCAGCGGCTTCATGTACGGGCACACCACCGAGACACGCTTCGCGCCCATGGCATGCAGGCCGTCCACCAGTGCGCCGGCGCTGGTCACCACCGGCGCGGGGTTGCCGTTGTCGACGGTGCGCTGGGTCAGGCGTGCCTCGGAGACGCGGTGATAGCCCTTGCCCATGCTCATGATGGCCACCAGGCAGGCGTAGCCCAGCACGTCGACGCGCGCGTCGGAGAGCTCGATGGCGCAGCGGTCGCTGTCACGGTCCATCGCCTCCAGCTCCTCCTTCACCACCTTCTTCATGCGCATGCGGCTGGAGTGGAAGGTGAAGCGCTCGGCGAAGTCCTTCTCGCGCTCGCGCAACATGGCGGGGATTTCCGTCTCCATGGTGGTATTGGAGGACGGTACGATCTGCCCGATGCGCAGCGGCTTCTGGGGCGTCAGCAGGAAAGACATTTACTTGCTCTCGGAAAGGTCGAATGCGTTGAGTTCCGCTTCCTCGGCGTCGAGGTCGAAGGCCTGGCTGGCGCCGTCCAGGAACTGGGCGGGCTGCAGCGGGCGGCGGTCGACGCGCAGGTCGAAGATGTCGAAGCGGTTGTAGTGGCCGGTGATGTCGTGCATCTGGCGCGGCTGGATGCAGCGCGACAGGTCGATGTCGGCGTAGACGATGCCTTCCGCGTCGATCAGCGGCTCGCCGATGACGCGGCCATCGGGCCCCAGGAAGCCGGAGAAGGCGCTGTTGCGGCGCGACAGCAGTTCGCGTGCCTTGGGATTCAGCGGGCTCATCGCTTCGATGATCTCTTCCGAAACCGTCGAGCACGACACCGCGGTGAACACTTTGCCCTCGAAGCAGTGGGCGGCGGCGCGTACCTTGATGGCCTCGGCCATGTCGTAGTCGGCCGGTGCCACCGGCAGCGCAATGTAGCTGGCCACGTGCATCAGCTCGCCCTGCGACAGCAGCGAGAAGCGCGCCAGCGTGTTGGTGTTCTCGCCGCAGGCCAGCGAGCCGAGCGGGCCGACGCTGGTCTGGTGCACACGCAGTGCCGAGGCGTCGCCGTTGGCCCAGGTCAGCTTCTCGGCCCAGGTGGGCACCAGCTTGCGGTGGCGGCCCAGGATGCGGCCTTCATCGCTGATGGTCACCAGCGTATTGAAGAGGGTGCCGACGCCGGTGCGGCTGCGTTCGTTCACGCCAACGATCACGTTGATGTGGTTGGCCTGCGCCGCCTGCGCGATCTTGCGGATCTCCGGGCCGGGGATCTCGATGGAAGCCTTGACCAGCTTCTCGAACCAGGGGCTGGCGTCGACCGGGTTGGTCAGCCAGCTCCAGTACGGGTAGCCGGCCACGAACACTTCCGGAAAGGCGACCAGCTTCGCGCCGTTGTCGGCGGCTTCCCTGATCAGCCGGCAGACCTTGTCGACCGTGGCATCGGCATCGAGGAAGACGGGGGCGGCCTGTACGGCCGCGGCCCTGAACTTGGGCAGGTTGAGCATATGTGTGCCTCGCTTGCAGCGGTCATCCCCGCTTGCGCGGGGATGACGGGGTTTAGACAGCCACCACCGGGTGGCGCAGTTCGCCGATGCCTTCCACTGTGGCTACCACGGTGTCGCCGGGCCACAGCCACTCCTGCGGGGTGCGGCCCGCGCCCACGCCGTCCGGCGTGCCGGTGGCGATGATGTCGCCGGGCTCCAGCGCCATGCCCTTGCTGATGTCCGCGATCAGCGCCGGCACCTTGAACAGCATGTGGCGGGTGTTGGAGCTCTGCTTGGTCACGCCGTTGACGGTCAGCGACAGGTCCAGCGTGTGCGGGTCGGGGATCTCGTCGGCGGTGACGATGACCGGGCCGAACGGGGCATAGGTGTCCTGGCCCTTGGAGTAGATCCACTGGCCGGCGCGGCGGCAGTCGCGCGCCGAGATGTCGATCATCACGCTGTAGCCGAACACGTAGTTGAGCGCGTCGGCTTCCTTCACGCCCTTGCCGCGCGTGCCGATGATGACGGCCAGCTCGACTTCCCAGTCCATCTGCTGGGTGATTTCCTTGTTGTGCTCGATGGCATCGCCCGGGCCGATCACGGTGGTGGGCGGCTTGGAGAAGATCACTGGCTCCTTGGGCAGCTCTTTCGAGGTGTCCAGGCTGCGGCTGGATTCGGCGACGTGCTCGACGTAGTTCAGGCCGATGCCCCAGATGTTCTTGCGCGGGCGCGGGATCGGCGCCAGCAGCTTGACGTTGGAAGCCGGCACGGCCACGCCGAACGGCAGCCTGCCGCGATATTCGTTCAGCAGCGCGCTGGTCGAGCGGACTGCCTCGGGGCCCAGGTCGATGAAATCGAGCATGGTGGAGGGAATGCTCACGCCGACGGCGGCGCCGAAACGGGCGAGGTCAACGACATTGCCGTCGACGATGGCGCCCAGGCGGGCGGCGGCAGCGACTTCAGCGCGATAGGTTACGAGACGCATGGTTTGATAACTCCGGAAAAGGCCGCAATCAGTGCGGCTGCACAATTTGGAAACAGATACTGCTGAGGTTCAAAGGACCACCTGATGCCCGCCGTTCTCCGCCAGCGCCTGCTCGCGGTACAGCCCCAGCGAATGCATCACCGGCAGGTCGTTGAAGCAGAACAGCACGGCGTCATCGCTGGCCGACGCGTTCGCGTGCTCATGGAAGGCCCACGACGGCACGCAGAAGATGTCGCGCTCGGTCCAGTCGAAGCGCTGGCCGTTGATGACCGAGTAGCCACTGCCCTTAGCTACCTGGTAGATGAAGCTGCCGGTGTGGCGGTGGGCCTTGGTGGCTTCGCCCGGACGCAGCAACTGCATGCTGGCGCCGATGGTCGGCATCACCGGGCCGCCAGTGACCGGATTGACGTAGTGCATCAGCACGCCGTCGAACGGGCTGCCGTCGGTGACCTTGCTGTGGCGTACCAGCGCCTCGTAGGTCGGCGCCCATTCGTACTTGTAGAGCGGCGAATACGGCTTGGTCCAGTTGCCTTCGTGCGGGCGCAGGCCCTTGCCGCCCCAGATCGCCGGCATGTCGTCGACCGGGTGAGTCACAGCTTGCTGCAGGTCCGGATGCACGGCGTAGAAGCCGGCTTCCATGGCGTTGACCAGCGGAATGTCCAGGCCGTCCTGCCAGATGCAGGTGGTGCCTTCGGCCGCCACGCCATGCTCGTGCCAGGTGCCGTTGGGCGTGAGCACGAAGTCGTTGGCGTTCAGCGTCATCTTGTGGCCGTCGACGATGGTGTAGGCGCCGCTGCCTTCCATGATGAAGCGCAGCGCCGACGACGAGTGCGCGTGTGCCGAGGCGGCCTCGCCGGGATGCATCACCTGCAGGCCCGAATAGAGCCAGCCCACCGCCGCCGAAACGTCCTGGCGGCCCGGGTTGTTCAGGTAGATCACGCGGCGGCCGGCCTTCTCCGGCGTTACCAGGTCGACCGAGCGCAGCACGTGATCACGCAGGTCGCGGTAGCGCCACAGCACCGGCACCGATTCTGACTTTGGCTGCCACGGCTCGATCTTGTTGGCCACGGTCCAGAGCGCGCCGGTCTTGAGCGCATCGAGCTCCTTGTAGTAGGCGACCAGCTCGGGCGTGTCTTCCACGTCGGCGCGGCCGGCTACATTCTCGCGGTAGGTGTCATAGGAGGTATTCGACATCGTCTTCCTCTTTGGTCTGGTTTCTCCCTCTCCGGCGGACGAGAGAGGGGTGAGCCATCGTCAGGCCGCCGCGCGCTTGATACTGCGCTCCAGCTGATCCTTGGCGAACAGGTACTGCTTTGGCCATTCCACGCGCCGGTAGCCCAGTTGCGCGGTTTCGCGCAGCAGCCAGGCCGGATCGGCCAGGTACGGGCGCGACAGCGCGCACAGGTCGGCGCGGCCCGAGGCGATGATCCCGTTGACATGGTCGGCTTCGGTGATCGCGCCCACGGCGATGGTCGGCACGCCTGCCTCGTTGCGCACGCGGTCGGCGAACGGGGTCTGGAACATGCGGCCGTAGACCGGCTTCTGCGCCGGCGTGACTTCGCCGGAAGAGCAGTCGATCATGTCGGCGCCGGCCTCCTTGAACAGGCGCGCCATGGCCACCGCGTCGTCGGCGCTGTTGCCGCCTTCGACCCAGTCAGTCGCGGAAATGCGCACCGACACCGGCTTGTCCTGCGGCCATGCCGCGCGCACCGCGCGCAGCACTTCCAGCGGGAAGGCCATGCGGTTTTCCAGCGAGCCGCCGTATTCGTCGCTGCGCTGGTTGGTCACAGGCGAGAGGAAGTTCGACAGCAGGTAGCCGTGGCCGGCCTGCAGCTCCAGCCAGTCAAAGCCCGCGGCGGCGGCACGCCGGGTGGCGGCAACGAAGTCATCGCGCACGCGGTCCATGTCTGCGCGGGTCATGGCGCGCGGCGCCTGCGAAACGCCCGGCAGGTACGGCAGCGCGGAGGCAGAGATCAGCGGCCAGTTGCCCTCGGCCAGCGGGTGGTCCATCTGCTCCCAGCCCAGCTGGGTCGAGCCGCGGCGGCCGGCGTGGCCGATCTGCACGCCGATGCGCGCGCTGGTGTGCTCATGCACGAAGCCGACGATGCCGGCGAATGCCGCCGCCTGCTGGTCATTCCACAGGCCCGGGCAACCCTCAGTGATGCGGCCGTCCGGCGACACCGCCGTCATTTCCACCATCACCAGGCCGGCACCGCCCAGTGCGCGGCTGCCAAGGTGCACCATGTGGAAATTGCCGGGCACGCCGTCCTGGCAGGAATACATGGCGGTGGGCGACACCACCACGCGGTTCTTCAGTTCCACGCCGCGCACGGTGTACGGCGTCAGCATCGGCGGCACGGCGGTGGCATCCGTGCCGGCGCGTTCGGCCAGCCATGACTCGTAGCCTTCCAGCCAGGCCTTGTCACGCACGCGCAGGTTCTCGTGCGAAATGCGCTGCGAGCGGGTCAGCAGCGAGTAGGCGAACTGCTCGGGCTCCAGGTCTTCATAGCGCCTGACGTTCTCGAACCATTCGGTCGAGTTGCGCGCGGCGTTCTGGATCTTGAGCACTTCCACCGACCGCACGGCTTCGTAGTGCTTCAGTGCATCTTCCAGCGGGCCGTCGGTGTTGCGGAGGGTGCGCGCCAGCTCGATGGCATCTTCCAGCGCCAGCTTGGTGCCGGAGCCGATCGAGAAGTGCGCGGTGTGGGCGGCGTCGCCCATCAACACCACGGGCACCTTCTTCTCCAGGCCGCTGTCGTCGGCCAGTTTGTTCCAGTGCACCCACTTCTCGCAGATCACGCGCGGGAACTGGATCCAGATCGCCGAGCCGCGCAGGTGGCCGGCGTTGCTGATCAGCGGGTTGCCGTCCAGGTACGGGGCGAACAGCTTCTCGCAGTACGCGATGCCCTCTTCCTGGCTCATCTGGTCGATGCCGGCGGCCTTCCAGGTTTCTTCCGGGGTCTCGACGATAAAGGTCGAGGTACCGTCCTCGAAGCGATAGGCATGCGCCTGGAACCAGCCATGCTCGGTCGGCACGAAGATGAAGTTGAAGGCGTCGAACACCTTCTTCGTGCCCAGCCAGACAAAGCGGCAGTTGCGCGTGTCGATGTCGGGGCGGAAGGTGTCGGCATAGCGCTTGCGCACCACGCTGTTGAGGCCGTCGGAAGCCAGCACCAGGTCGGCGTTGTACTTGCGCGCAATGGCCTGGTCGTCCTCGACGTAGTTCTCGAATACCAGTTCCACACCGACTTCCTCGCAGCGCGCCTGCAGGATGTTCAGCAGCTTCTTGCGGCCGATGCCGATGAAGCCGTGGCCGCCGCTGCGCACCGCGCGGCCCTTGAAGTGGACTTCGACATCGTCCCAGCGGTTGAACGCATCGCCGATGGTCTCGGCCGAGACCGGGTCGGCCTCGCGCAGGTTGTCCATGGTGGCGTCGGAGAACACCACGCCCCAACCGAAGGTGTCATAGGGACGGTTGCGCTCCACCACCATGACCTTGGTGGCGGGATCCTGGAGCTTCATCAACAGGCCGAAATACAGGCCGGCGGGGCCACCGCCGATACATACAATGTTCATGGCTGTTCCAATTTGGTTACTACCGGAGCCTGCGGCACCCCCGCAGCGGGTACGTCGGCATTCAGACGGTGGTTTCGGGAATAGGCCGGCCTGCGGGCGCAGTGCCGTGTTCGATTGCGGCCCGCAGGTCATCGGGCACCGGGATCGCCAGGTGCGTGTCCAGCGAGGTCATCACGATGGTCTGCGTGGCCGCCATGCGCAGCTCGCCGTCCGCGCCAGTGCAGCGCCAGGCCAGCGCGATCGACTTGCCCCCCAGGCGCACCACATCCAGTTCCAGCCAGACCTGGTCGCCAAAGCGGCTGATCGCCTTGAAGTCCACCTCCAGGTGCACGGTGGGCATGCCCAGCCGGCGCGCGCCGATCACGCCGTGGTAGCCGTCCGGCAACAGGGTGTCGACCCAGCGTTCGATCAGGTCGTTGAACAGCACGAAGTACTGCGGGTAGAAGACGATGCCGGCCGGGTCGCATTCCGAGAAATGGATCTTGTGCTGGCGCCGGAAGGTATGCGTAGTGCTCATGGTCTGCGGTTCCTGGGTTTGCGAGTGATCACGCCAGCGCGTGGCGGGCGAGGGCTTCCTTCAACTTCTTGCCGTGCTCGTCGGCCAGCGCGGCTTCGCGCAACTCGCGCAGCGTGGCCGGGGCCAGGCGGGCACCCGCGCGCACCACGGCGTTCATCAGGATCTGGTAGTTGGTCAGGCCGCGCACATGGGTGTCGCTGTAACCCTTCACCAGCCGCTGGCACTGCACCACTTCCAGCGCCAGCGCAGGGTTAAGGCGGGCGGCGGCCAGCACCTGGGCCAGCCAGCCTTCGATACGCTCGGTTTCCAGCGCATAGCGCAGCGTGCTGCGGCGGATGCCGCGCAGGCGCGACACCGCCCACAGCATCAGGTAGCCCCGCAGCGAACTGGTCGTGACCACGCGGCCCGAGGTGGTGAAGCGGCGCACCAGTCTGTGCACGAAATGCGGCTGCATCAGCCAGCGGCCGAGCCCGGCCGGCAGCGTCTCGCAGATTTCTTCCAGGCGCGGGTGCATGAACTCGTTGATCGCCAGCAGCTGCTTGTCGCCGGCGCGCACCTCGCCCCGTACCCGCGCGAAGCGCGAGTCGCGGGTCTTCAGGTCGGCCACGCGAATGGTGTCTTCGTACGACATCCACAGCGCCAGGTGGCGCGCGGTTTCGCGCAGCAGCGCAGTATCGCCGTTGCCAACGGCCCGGCGCACGGCCGCCAGCCGATCCAGGTACAGGCCGGCGTAGGCCACGTCCTGGTAGTCGATCATGCGGCGCACGCCTTCGACCACGACGGGCCAGTTCTCGGCCGGTTGTTCGGCGCGGGCGCGCTGCAGCAACTGCGCAACCCCGGGATCCCGCGGCTTGAGTTCGCCCAGCGGCTTTGCAGCTTCCGCGGCGGGCGTCTCGGCGGCCTCGGCTGTGGCGAACGCCGCGCCAAAAGCGCGCAGGCTGGGCTTCACGCCCACGCCGCCGCGCTCGATCGTGGCTTCAAACTGCGCGCGGCTGAACGGCAGCACGCCGGTGCCAGCCAGCGCGCCAAGCAGCACGGCGCTGATGACGCTGCCGCTGGCTTCGGCGGCCTGCGCCATGTCGAAGCGTACAAAGCGTTTGGCGGCCTTGCCGGCATGGGCGATCAGCTCGTTGCTGTCGACCCGCCCGTCGCCCATCGCGGATTTCTCCGCGATGGAATACACGCGGTGGGTGGAAGACACCAGCGTGGTGCGCTCCGGCGTCACCAGTCCGCGCTGCACGGCGCGGCCGGCTTCCATCAGTTCCGAGGCGAGTACCACATCGACATCGCCAGGGGTGGGCATCAGCGCCAGCACCGGCTGGCGGCCGGCCTGTTCGGCCAGGTCGCGCGGGAACAGCTCGACGTAATAGATGGTGGCGCCGGTGCGCTGCGCCACGCCGGGCACCGACGTGGTTTGCGCGATATAGCCGTTGTGCTCGCCCAGATCCACGATCCAGTCGGCCAGCACGCCGCCGCCTTCGCCGCCCATGGCGAGGATGGCGACCTTGATCGGCTTGGCGCTGAGGTTGTTGGGTGCGTTCACGATTGAACCTCTCGAAGCTTGGTGTTCAGAATGCAAGGCGGGTGCGGCGCGCGGCATCGCGGCGCTGCAGGAAGCCGATCACGCCGTCGCGCAGGCGCTGGCGCAGCTTGTCGATGCGGGTCGGGTTGGTGACGATCTGCGCACGGTAAAAGGACGGGCACAGCACCGCCGCGTGCGAGACCTCGCCGCACAGGCCGCAGCCCACGCAGCTGTCCAGCACGGAGGCGACCGGATCGGTGCGCAGTGGGTCCGGGTTGGGCTTGATCGTCAGCGAAGGGCAGCCGGACAGCCGGATGCACGAGTGATCGCCGGTGCAGGTGTCCGAATCCACCCCAAAGCGCTCGCGCACCACGCGCTGGCCGTCGGCGATCGCCTTGCGCGTCTTCGGCTTCTCGCGGCGCTGCTTGTTCAGCATGCATTCGCTCTGGGCGATCAGTACCTTGGGGCCCTTGGCGCCAGTGGTCAGCGCTTCCTTGAGGGTGGCCTTCATCGCCTTCAGGTCATAGGTGCGGCGGATGGTGCGCACCCACTTGACGCCCACGCCCTTGACCGCGTCCTCGATGGCGTGGCCGGTGCTGCGGGTGTCGTTCAGCGCGGTCGAGGACAGGATGTCCTGCCCACCGGTGGCGGACGTGTAGCTGTTGTCGACCACGATGGTCAGGTTGTCGCTCTTGTTGAACACCGCGTTGGCGATGCCGCTGGTCAGGCCGTTGTGCCAGAAGCCGCCGTCGCCCATCACGGAGATGGCGCGCTTGCCGCCGGGCGCGTTCAGGGCCGCGGCGCTGGCGCTTCCCAGGCCGTAGCCCATGGTGGTGTTGCCCAGGTTGAACGGCGGCAGGATCGAGAACAGGTGGCAGCCGATGTCGGCGCTCACATGGTGCTCGCCGATCTCGCGCTCGACCAGCTTCATCGCGGTGAAGATCGGGCGCTCCGGGCAGCCGGTGCAGAAGCCGGGCGGGCGCGCATGCACGCTCTCGTCGACCAGCTTCTGCGGTTCCAGCACTTCGGCTGCCACGGCGTCGACGGTGGCGGCGGGCGCCTGCACCAGGGGGATCACCTTACGTGCAGGCTTAGGTTCCGGCAGCGGTTCGATCTTGCCGTACTGCTCCAGGAAGGCGCGCAACCCCTTGAGCACGGTCGCAGTGTTGTATTCGCCAGCGAGCGGCAGCAGGTCCTTGCCATGCAGCGCCGCGGTGGCACCGGCCATGCGCAGGATGTTGGCGGCGTTCTGCTCGACAAAGTTGGGCTGGCCTTCTTCCAGCACCAGCACCGCGCGCTTGCCCGCGCAGAAGCGTTCCCACTCCGAATCGATCAGCGGGTAGGCCACGTTCGTCACGTACAGGGGGATCTTCGACTCGCCGAACACGTCGGCCAGGCCGAGCTGCTCCAGTGCGCGGATCAGCGTGTTGTAGCTGCCGCCCTGCACGGCGATGCCGATGTCGTCCATCTCGCCCTGGAAGAACTCATTGAGCTGGCGTTCCTCGATGAACTTCACGGCGGCGGGCCAGCGCTGCTTGATCTTCTCGTGCTCGTGCACGAAGCTCGCCGGGGGCAGCACGATGCGGCTGAGGTCGCGCGTGGGATTGTCCAGCGCGTCCTGGATGGAGAACTTGGAGCGGCGGTTGTCGGAAGCGACGAACTGGCCATGTACGTGGCATGAGCGCACACGCAGCTGGAGCATCACCGGTGTATTGGACGCTTCGGACAAGTCGAAGCCGTCCTTCACCGCCTGCACGATGCACGGCAGGTTGGGGCGCGGATCGAGCAGCCACATCTGCGACTTCATCGCAAACGCGTGGCTGCGCTCCTGCATGATCGAGGAGCCTTCGCCGTAGTCTTCGCCGACGATGATCAGCGCGCCGCCGGTGACCCCGCCCGAAGCCAGGTTGGCCAGCGCGTCCGATGCCACGTTGGTGCCCACGGTGGCCTTGAACGTGACCGCGCCGCGCAGCGGGTAGTTGACCGAGGCCGCCAGCGATGCAGCCGCGGTGGCTTCGCTCGCGCTGTTCTCGAAGCGGATGCCATGCTCGGCAAGGATGTCCTGCGCATCGGCCAGCACGTCCATCAGGTGCGAGATCGGCGAGCCCTGGTAGCCGGCCACGTAGGCGACGCCGGATTCCAGCAGCGCCTTGGTGACCGCGAGGATGCCCTCGCCGCTGAATACCTCGCCGGAACCCAGGCGCAATTTCTTGACTTCTTCGGCAAACGAACGCTCAGCCATGGCTTTTCTTCCTGACGCTCACGTTGGGGTGAGACGAATATAGTTTAAGCAGAAACATTTCCATAATCATATATATGCACGGAGCTCGAGGTCACGGGGACGGCTTCCGTGGAAGCCGAAGTCCCTCCTCAGGCGATCTATGCGTTGCTTTGCTGGCCGGCGCGGGCCACGACGACTGGTTGCCGTGCCGATGGCAGCAGCGCCACAGCCAGCGCAGCGGCAAGGCCGGCAATTGAGAACGTGATGAAGTTCCAGCCGAAACTCAGGCCTGAGCCGGCCACGTAGCCGCCGACGAGCGGGCCGCTCATGGCGCCGAAGCGCGCGAAGCTCAGGGCCCATCCTGTTGCCGCGGCCCGTGCGTGTGCCGGGTAGTAACCGGCCAGATAGCCGGTAAGGATCAGGGATGCCGAGACGCTCCCCACGCCTGCCAGTGCGACCAGCAGGTAGTTGACGGCAATGGAGTTGCGGAACATCAGCGCGCCGATGGCGAGAGCGCCGATCAGGTAGAAAACCGCAACGGTGCCACGTGCGCCTATCCTGTCGGCCGCGCTTCCCAGGAAGAGGCCGCCTACCGCGGAAGCAAGGCTGAAGATAACCAGGAAGGAAAGGCTGGAGCCGAGGTCGTAGCCATTCTTGCGCATGATGGTCGGCAACCACGTATTGAGGCCATAGACCAGCAGCAAGCCGAAGAACAGTGCGATCCAGAAGCACGCCGTCGCACGTAGCTGCTTGCGCGCGAACATGCTCGACATCACGTCGCGCCAGGTGGCGCGGGCGGCGCTGTTGGCGGGCCGGGCTTGTGACGGCAGCTGGCCATTGCCAGTGCGATCGGCCAATGCCTGCGCTTCAGCGATCCGCCCTTGCCCCACCAGGTACTCCAGCGACTCAGGCAACATCCACGCCATCAGCGGTATCAACACCATGGGCACGGCACCCAGGCCAATCACGCCACGCCAGCCAAGACTGGGCAACAGCCACATCGCAACGAGCGCGGCGCAAAGGATGCCCACGGAATACCCCGAGTACATCAGCCCATAGTTGAAGCTGCGGCGGTGCGGCGACGAGTACTCGATGGTCAGGGCGGCGGCGACGGGAATGACGCCACCGAGGCCGAGCCCGCCGATGAATCGCAGGATGCCGAAGATGGCGGGCGTCGGCGCATAGGACGCGCCCAGCATGGTCAGCGAGAACAGGGAAACGCAGAGCAGCAGCATGCGGCGGCGGCCGATCATCTCGCTCAGCGTGCCGATCAGGAAGGCGCCAAAGAACATGCCGACCAGGGCATAGCTGCTGAGGGCACCGAGTTCCAGCGGCGTCAGGTTCCAGTTGCGGTCGTCGGCAAGTGTGGGCAGTACCGCTCCCATGACGCCGACGTCATAGCCTTCAAAGAGAATCGCAAGGAAGCATACGAAAAGTACGGTATAGGTCGCGCGAGAAGCGGGGCGCCAGGGCTGAGCGGTGCCAGCTGGGGTCATTGTCTGTCTCCTGATGGGTGGCGGATGGTGAACCGGAGAAGCCGCCAGGGAACCTGTTTCGCGCGATCGTCGCCACGCGCTCGTTGTCGTTCCACATAGTTTAGGCATAAACATATGATTGTGGAAATATTTTTTTTGGGGCGACCAAGAAAATCTGATCGGCGCCTCGAAGTGAGGCGCCGGGCTCCTGCTAGAACTTGTGGCGCAGGCCCAGCCCGAAGGTGTTGCCCGGATTCAGGTCGGTCACCTTGTCATAGCGCCAGGCGGCGTAAAGATCAGTGCGCTTGGAGAACGGGTAGTCGTAGGCCAGCGTGGTCGTGTCGCGGCGGGCCGAGCCCAGCGTTTCGCTGCCGCCCTGCCAGGTACGCACCCACGTTGCCATCAGCGAGCCCGGTCCCAGCGGCGCGCTCGCGCCCACCTGCATGGTGCGGTTGCGCTGGCGGCTCAGCGCGCTGAAGCTGTTGTCCGACTGCGCGTACTGGCCGAACAGCTTGACCACCTTGAAGTCATAGGACAGGCCGGCCAGGTAGGCCATCTGGTAGCTGGCGCCGCTGGCCGCGAATTCCGGCGCATTGACCCCCACGCGCTGCACCGCCAGCGTGGCGCCAAAGTTGCCGTTGAAGTAGGTGGCATTGCCGCCGTAGTTCTGCTTGCCCTGGTGGCCGGCGCTCTCGCCGGTCGAGTAGATCGCATTGAAGCGCAGCCCGCCGAAACCGGGGCTCTGGTACAGCACCGAGTTGTCCCAGGCGGTGTCACCCGCGACCGAGTTGCCGACCGGCGAGCCAGGCGGCGTGGTGTAGGCATGCAGGAACATCGGCGAGAACACGGCCGAATCCGCCAGCGGGTTGAACAGCAACATCGACACGAACCACGGCGTGGTGTTGCGGCCGAGCTTGATCGCGCCAAAACCTCCGTTCAGGCCAACATAGGCATTGCGCCCGAACATGACGTCGCCGTCGAAGCGGCCGACCTTGCCATTGTCCGTACGGAAAAAGCTCTCCAGCGTGAACTCGGCGTTCAGGCCGTTGCCGAGCGCTTCCTGCCCGCCAATGCCCCAGTAGGAGGTGGTCAGGCCGGAGCTGTCGACGACCGCGGTGCTGTGCGCGTCGCCACTGGCGCGCACGGAGCCGGCAAAGGCGTCGATCGTCCCGTAGAGCTGCACGGCGCTCTGGGGCTGTGCGGCGCCGGAGGCGAGGCTGCCGGCGGCCGCCACGGCGGCCAGGATCCTGCGTTGGTGCTTCATTTGTCTTCCCTTCCTCTCTCTTCTTTTGTGGACGTCCTCGGCCCTGTCAGGTGGCCGCGATCGCCAGTACCCGCAACGGACTGCCCGACCCGTTCTGGATCTTCAGCGGTGCCGCCACGATCAGCGTGCCGGTAGGCGGCAGCCGGTCCAGGTTCTTCAGGCATTGCAGGCCGTACTTGTTCGCGCCGTGCATCAGCGTGTGGCACGGGTAGGGCAGCGGCCAGGCGTAGGACTGGCCGGCATCGGTGTTGATGGTTTCGACGCCGAAGCCGTGGACGTTGCGTTCATGGATCAGCCATTCGACCGCAGCCTGTTCCGGGCCGGGAGTATGGGCACCGTCCTCGCGCAGGCCGAGGAACTCGGCGGGGTCGGTCTTCTTGCTCCAGTCGGTGCGCAGCATCACCCAGGCGCCGGCGGGAATGCGGCCGTGTTCAGCTTCCCAGCGTTGCAGGTGCGCCACCGTCAGCACCCAGTCGGGGTTCTCCGCCACTTCGGCGCTGGCATCGACTACTACCGCGGGGGCAATGAAGTTGGCCGGGTCGATGGTGTCCACGGTGTTGTTGGCGTGGTCCTTGCCCGAGATCCAGTGCACCGGCGCGTCGAAATGCGTGCCGGTATGCTCGCCGCAGGAGAAGTTGTTCCAGTACCAGCCCGGTCCCTTGTCGTCATACTGGCTGATGCGTTCCATCTTGAACGCCCACACCTGCCCGAATTCGGGGGGCAGCACCAGCGCGGGGAAGTCCGGCGACAGGGTCTGCGTCAGGTCGATAATCCTTGCCTTGCCGCTGGAAAGGTCCGCGGCAAGCTGTTGCACGGTGTTGCTCATGGTGTCTCCTTGTTGTGTGCGCCGTGTCAGGCCGACGCGTGTGTCAGCCGCGTGTACCGCCCCTGCCAGTAGAGCAGCGGCGCCGGGGCCTGCTCGGCCACGTGTACCGCCCGCACCCGCCCGATGATCAGGATGTGCCCGTGGCGCTCCAGTAGTTCCTCCGCTTCGCAATCCATGGCCACCACGGCATCGGCCAGCACCGGGGCGCCGTCGCGGGTGAGCTGGGTCCAGGCGTCGCTGCCGTAGCGCGCGGCGCCGGCCTCGCCGCCAAAGCCGGTGAAGCGCTGCGCGATCGCCTGCTGCTCCACGCGCAGCAGGTTCACGCCGAAGCGCCGCGTGCTCTGCAGCAGCCCGGCCGACGAGCTGGTCGCCTTCATCGACGCCACCACCATCGGCGGCTCGGCCGAGAACGACGACACCGAGGTCGCGGTGAAGCCGCTGCGCTCTTCGCCTTCGGCCACCGTCACCACGGTCACCGCGCCGGCGAAGCCGCGCATCGCCTGCTTGAACTGCTGCTGCAGCGCCGCCATCGGGTCGTGCTTACTGGCCGCCATTTTTCGACCCTCCGGGCTGGCGCAGGCCGCGTGCCTCCAGGATCGGCAGCACCGTGTCGCGGAAGTACGGGAACTCCTTCACGTAGTCGACGAACGACAGCGTGGTGCCCTTGAAGCCGGCTTCGGCCAGCGCACAGATGCCGTCGGCCACCTGCTCGGGCGTGCCCACCAGCGGGAAGCCGCCGTGGCCGGCCGCCATGCGGTCGCGGATCAGTGCCAGCAGGTCGTGCGGGAACGACTGCGCGTTGGCAAACTGCAGCGCTACCAGGTTGTCCACCGCGGCCCAGTCGGCGTTGTCCTGCGCAAAGTGGCGCAGGTAGTCGCGCGCTTCCCGCTCGGTCGGGCGGCACACCACGTGCGAGAAGGTCAGCACTTGCACCGGCTTGTCTGCCGCACGGGCCTTGGCTTTCAGCTCGGCCACTTCCACTTTGGAACGCGCCAGGTCGATCGCCGGCGTGAACAGGAAGTTGGCGTTCTGGATGGCGAAGTCGCGGCCTTCGCCGGAACCCGCGGCGTTCAGGACCGGCGGGCGCTCGCCGTGCCACGGCTTGGGCAGGCCGTAGATGCCCTTCAGGTGGAAGTTCTCGCCGTCATAGTTGAAGGCGCCGTCGCGCTCCCAGATCTGCTTGATGACGTCGAACCACTCCTGCGCATAGCTGTAGCGCTTGTCGTGGCCGGCGGCCAGCGGCAGGCCCAGGGCTTCGTACTCGGGGCGGTTCCAGCCCGCCACGATATTCAGGCCCGCGCGGCCCTGGCCGATCTGGTCCAGCGTCGCGATCTGCTTGGCCACCACCGCCGGGTGGTTGGCCGCGGTGTGGATGGTCGCGAATACCGTCAGGTTCTTGGTCTGCGCCAGCAACCCGGCAGCCCACGTGATCGTTTCCAGCACCGAGCCGTGGAAGTCGGTCTCGCCGCCGTAGCCGATCCAGCGCGCGATCGGCAGCATGAAGTCGATGCCGGCGTCGTCCAGCATCCGGGCCAGCTTCGCGTTGTTTTCCCACGAGTTGTCCCAGCGCTCGCCGATCTTGGTCACCGACATGCCACCCGAGCAATTGGTCGCAAACGTGCCCAGTACAAAGTCCTTCGTGTTCAGAATTTTTCTCATGCGTATCTCCCGGCCAAGTAGAATCCCTGAAGCAGGCGCCGCACGCGGATAATGCGGCGCCCGTACTGCCCTGATAAACCCACGCACGCAACGTGCGTCGAGCTGACAATGCCCAAGACCTCGAGTAACTCCACGCCATCCGCGAAAATCGACCGCACTGCCGAGCAACATCGCTGGCACCTGGCGACGGATGATTTCAGCGTCGAGATCACCGACCTCGAATACGCCGTGATGCGGGCTTATCAGTCGTTCCTGCGGTGGCAGTCCGAATGCCTGGCTGCCGTGACCGGGATTACGCTGAGCGGGCAGGAAAATACCCTGCTGCACATCATCCGGATGCACGAACGGCCCAAGACCATCAAGGACCTGCTGCACATGACCAATCGCCAGGACGTGCCCAACATGCAATATGAGTTGCGCAAGCTGCTCAAGGCCGAACTGGTCGACAAATACGGCAGCGCACGCACGGGCATTTACTACTTCGCCACTGACGAAGGCATAAGGGTGTGCGACGAATTCGCCCGCTTGCGGCGCGAGACACTGCTCGAGACCGCGCAAGGCGAATTCGGCCCTAAATCCGGCGCCCTGAAGGCGGCCGGACAGCTGGAACAACTGGAAAAGGTCTACGAGATCGCGACGCGCGAAATCGCAACCTATCACCGCCGTCGCTAGAGAGAGTGGTTTTGGAAACTCATCGGGGGCGCTGTCTCCTGGTGGCGCGTGACGTATCGCGCGCATCGAATAAATAATCAAATAAAAGATTTATTTGATTCGAATGTAGCGCACTGTCGCGGGCTTCGCCAAGGCTTTTTGCCCTAGGGAAAACACCAAGTGGGATGGCCCTGGCGGCTCGCCGTCATGGGGGCTGTCTGGCCCGACGATTAGCCGAAGGCAGGAACTACCTGTTGAGGAAAGCTGCTGGAAGGGGTCTTGTCGCAATAATTTCGCGACCGGCGGGTGCTGGAGCTGGCGGCGCTCGTTGCCCGATAGGGTGGGGGTGTGTGCGGGAGTGGCGGCATGCCCGCTGGCGTGCCGCCTGGGTGCCTGTTTTGCGCTTAGTCCACCTGCGCGCCCGATGCCTTCACGATGCGGGCCCACTTGTCCATGTCGGACGCCAGCATCTTGCTGAACTGCTGCGGCGTGCCCGTCATGACTTCGGCGCCCTGTGCCGCCAGCTTGTCGCGCAGGGTCTTGTCCGCCAGGATCTCCTGCATGGCCTGGCCGAGCTTTTGCGTCACGTCCTTCGGCGTGCCCTTGACCGCGAACAGGCCGACCCAGAGGTCGCCGCTATAGCCGGGCACGGTTTCGCTGATCGCGGGAATGTCCGGCGCGAACGGCGAGCGCTTGGCAGAGCTGACGCCTAGCGCGCGCACCTTGCCCGCCTTGATATGGGCCAGCACTGACGGCAGGCTGGCGAAGGCCAGCGGCACCTGGTTGCCCAGCACATCGTTCAGCGCCGGCGCGACGCCCTTGTAGGGCACGTGTTCGAGCTTGATGCCGGCCATGCTGTTGAGCATCTCGCCCAGCAGGTGGTTCAGCGTGCCATTGCCGGCGGAGGCATAACGGTAGTAGTCCGGCCTGGCCTTGGCCATCGCGATCAGCTCGGGCAGCGACTTGGCGGGGAAGGCGGGGTTGGCCACCAGCACGTTCGGCACGCTTGCCACCGGGGCGATCGGCTCGAAATCCTTGACCGGGTCGAACGGGATACTGCGGTACAGCGACGGGTTGATGGCCTGCGTGCTGCTGATGGTCATCAGCAGCGTGTAGCCGTCCGGGGTGGCGCGGGCCGCTGCCTGGGTGCCGATATTGCCGCCGGCGCCCGGGCGGTTTTCCACCACCACCTGCTGGCCGAGCCGTTGCGACAGGGTCGCGGCGACCAGGCGCGCGACGATATCGTTGGTGCCGCCCGGCGCCTGCGGCACGATCATCTGGATGGGCTTGGACGGATAGGGGTCGGCGGCAAGGGCCCTGGCGCTGAACAGCGGCAGGCAGGCGGCCAGGGCAGTGGCGGCTGCCAGGGCGCGGCGGGTGCGTTGCATGGTGTCTCCTGGAGTTGCGGGGCCGTGAATGGCCGGCCCAGGCTGCTGGCAACTCTAGCCGACTGCCGCGCCGGCGTGAAATTCAATCGCCGACTACGGGCATAAGTTTTATTGATCGGCCGCAGGCGGCGGAATGAGCGGCGGCTTGAGCGACCCGCCCGCCGCAATGCGTTCGGCCACCAGTTCACGCAGCACCTCCGCCACGGCCTCGGCCGCGCTGGTGCGCGGCAGCGCGCGTGGCCAGCACAGCGACAGCGTGCGGCGCAGTTCCGGCACGATCAGGTGCCGCGGCACTTCGCTGTCCGCGTCGGACAGCGACGACGCGGGCAGGATGGTGCAGGCCAGGCCCTCGCGCGCGGTCGCCAGCAGGAAGGGCAGCGAATCCAGGTCGGCCACCACGTTCAGCGGCACGCCGGCCTGCGCGAAGGCAAGCTCGACCACTTCGCGCAGGCCCTGCGAGCCGCTTGGCAGCACGAGTGGCAGCTCGCCCAGTGCCTTGATCGCGACCGTAGCGCCTTCCGCACCGGCCTGCGCCCGAGGCTTCGCTTTCGCCTTTGCGCGCCCGCGCGTCACCGGAAGCGTCCCGACCAGGTATAGCGATTCGCTCGCCAGCCGCTCCAGTTCCACCGCGCGCGACGGCACATCGCGGAACAGGATGGCAAAGTCCAGCCGGTTGTGGTCCAGCAGCTCCGAGATATATCCGCTCATGCTCTCGAACAGCTGCAGCCGGATCTGCGGATAGCGGGCGCGCACGGCGCGGATCAGCGGCATGCCGAATGCCGCCGCCGCCGTGGTGGGCAGGCCGATGGCAACCATGCCGGTGACATCCGTGCCCGCCACCCGGGCCTCGGCGCCTGCGATCTCCACCTGCCGCAGGATATTGCGGGCGTGGCGATAGAGCGTGCGGCCGGCTTCGGTGGGCCTGACGCCCTTGGCGCCGCGGTGGACCAGCGGCACGCCCAGCTCTTTTTCCAGCGCCGCCAGTTGCTGGCTGAGTGCGGGCTGCGCCACGCAGACCACTTCGGCTGCCCGCGTCAGGCTGCCCTGGTCGACGATGGCGATGAAATAGCGCATGGCGCGCAGGTCCATGACAGGCTCCGGGAAAATTCCAAAGTATTCATTTTACTTATGATCCCCTCGGCAATCGGTATTTCCCAGGTGCGGCGCGCTCCGGTAGATTGCCGTCAGGACATTGCGCCAAACCGGATACCACCATGCCCCATCCCCTCGAAGGCATCACCGTCGTTTCCCTGGAGCAGGCGATCGCGGCCCCGTTCTGCACCCGCCAGCTGGCGGACCTGGGCGCGCGCATCATCAAGATCGAGCGGCCTGGCAGCGGCGACTTTGCCCGCGCCTACGATACGCGCGTGCGCGGCTTGTCTTCGCACTTCGTCTGGACCAACCGCTCCAAGGAGAGCCTCACGCTCGACGTCAAGCACGCCGCGGCCGGCCCCGTGCTGGCCGGACTGCTCGAGCGCGCGGACGTGCTGGTGCAGAACCTCGCGCCCGGCGCGGCCGCGCGCCTGGGCCTGGACTTCGACAGCCTGAGCGAAAAGTACCCGCGCCTGATCGTGTGCGATATCTCGGGCTATGGCAGCGACGGCCCGTACCGCGATAAGAAGGCCTACGACCTGCTGGTCCAGAGCGAGTCCGGCTTTGTCTCCGTGACCGGCACGCCGGAGGATGGCGTCAAGGCCGGTGCCTCGGTGGCTGACATTGCGGCCGGCATGTATGCCTATACCAATATTCTGGCCGCGCTGCTGGAGCGCGGCAAGACCGGGCGCGGCAAGCGCATCGACATCTCGATGCTGGAATCGATGGTGGAGTGGATGGGCTTCCCGCTCTACTACGCCTTCGATGGCGCCGAGCCGCCGCCGCGCGCGGGCGCGGCACATGCCACCATCTATCCCTATGGCCCGTTTCCGACCGGCGATGGCAAGACCGTGATGCTGGGACTGCAGAACGAGCGCGAGTGGGTTGTGTTCTGCGAGGCAGTGCTGGGCGAACCCGATCTCGCCACGCATCCCGACTTTGCCAGCAACAGCCTGCGCAACCAGAACCGCGCGGCGCTGCGCGCGCGCATCGTCGAAAGCTTCTCGGGCCTGACCGCGACCGAAGCGGTCGACCGGCTGGAGGCCGCCAGGATCGCCAATGCGCGCGTCAACACCATCGCTGACGTATGGGATCACCCCCAGCTGGCGGCGCGCCAGCGCTGGCGCCAGGTCGACACGCCGGTGGGTCCCGTGCCGGCGTTGCTGCCCCCGGGTATGACCGAGGCACGCATGGACCCGATTCCGTCGCTCGGCGCAAACACCGATGCCATCCTCGCCGAGCTGGGCCAGACCGCGGCGCAGATCGCCGCGTTGCGCTCGGCCGGCGCAGTCTGAAAGGAGCAGCCATGCCGATCGCCAATCCGCGCAGCTACCTGTTTGTCCCGGCCTCGCGTCCGGAGCGCATCGCCAAGGCGATAGTCTCCGGTGCCGATGCCGTCATTGTCGATTTCGAGGATGCGGTCGCGCCCGCCGACAAGGGGCAGGCCCGCGACGGGCTTGGCGCCCCATGGGCGGGGCTGGGCGCGCAGGCAGCGGCGGCTGGCGTCGCCATGCTGGTGCGCATCAACGGCGCCGATACCGCGTACTACGAAGACGATCTCGCCTGGTGCCGCGCACAGGGTGTCTCGGAAATCGTACTGCCGAAGGCCGATCCGGCCGGCGTCGATGCGCTTGCTGCGGCATTGCCCGGCGTGCGCTGTTTCCCGCTGGTCGAGAACGCCACCGGCTTCGCCGGCTTGCGCGAGCTGGCTCGTGCCGGCGGCGTGGTCCGGCTGCTGTTCGGCAGCATCGACCTGATGTTCGATCTCGATGTGCAGGACGACGGTGAAGCGTTGCACTACTTTCGCAGCCGGCTGGTGCTTCATTCCCGCGCGGCGGGTTTGCCCGCGCCAGTGGATGGCGTCTGCACCGCAATCGGCGATGATGCCGCACTTGCCGCGGAAACGCGCCGCGCCCGGGCCTTCGGCTTTGGCGCCAAGCTGCTGATCCACCCGGGCCAGGTCCGCGGCGTGCACGACGGCCTGGCGCCGTCGGCCGATGAACGGCACTGGGCCGCGCGCGTCATGGCCGCGGCCGCCGCTGCCGATGGCGCCGCGGTGGCGGTGGACGGCAAGATGGTGGACCGTCCGGTGCTGGAGCGCGCGCGCCGGATCTTGTCCTGCGCTTAGTGTCCTGTTCCGCAGATACCTTGCCATGAAATCGCCCAGTTGGCCGCCATGCGTCGTTGCTCGTCGTTACCATAGCTATGGCTATGGCGCCTCCTCGCGCCTAGCCTGACAGCTAACTGGACGATTTCATTTTGGCAAGCTATCTGCGGAACAGGACACTAGTCCGCCACCGTCAGTCCAGCCGCTTGCCCGCCGTCTCCGGCACCATCGCCAGCCCGACCAGCGAAATCAGCCCGCAGCCGATCACATACAGCGCTGGCGCGCTGGCATTGCCGGTCAGCTCGATCAGCCAGGTGGCGATCAGCTGCGCGAAGCCGCCGAACACCAGCACGCCGATGCAATAGACCACCGACAGCCCGCTGGCGCGGATGCGGCGCGGGAACAGCTCGGTGATCAGTACCACGGACGGCACCACGTTCAGCACCAGCGGCAGGGCCAGCATCGCGACCACGGCCAGCAGCGTGCCGAGCGACGGCCGTGCGTTGAGCAGCAGGAAGGCGGGGTAGACCAGCACCAGCATCGCCACGCGCGACCACAGGATGGCGGGCTTGCGGCCGATCCGGTCGGACAGCCTGCCGGCATACGCGGACAGGGCCACCTGCACCAGCGCGGCGACGCAGCCGGCGGCCATGCTGAGCCCGAGCGGGATCTTCAGCACCGTCACCGCGTAGCTGGTCATGTAGTGCAGCACGATATAGGTCGCGGAGGTGCCGCCGATGGTCACCAGCACGCCGGCCACCACCACGTGGCCGTGTCCGCGGAAGATTTCAGTCAGGCCTGCACGTTCATGGCCCGGCGCGCCGGCGGCCGGCGTTTCGGCGGTTTCTTCCAGGTGGCGGCGGATATAGAGGCCGAGCGGGATCACCAGGATGCCGATGGCGAACGGCACGCGCCAGCCCCAGCTGTGAAGGGCGTCAGGCGACAGCCCGTTGGTCAGCGACAGCCCGACCACCGCCCCCAGCAGCACGCTCACGCCCTGGCTGAACAGCTGCCAGCTGCCGTAGTAGCCGCGGGAATGGTCGTCGGCATACTCCATCAGCAGCGCCGTGGAGGCCCCGACTTCGCCGCCCAGCGCAAAGCCCTGCAGCAGCCGCGCCAGCACGATCAGCAGCGGCGCGGCCAGCCCGGCCTGCGCATAGGTGGGCGTGACCACGAACAGCAGCGAGCCCAGCCCCATCAGCCACAGCGTCAGCGCCATCGCCGGCTTGCGCCCCACGCGGTCGGCATAGACCCCGATCAGCAGGCCGCCGAGCGGGCGCGCGACAAAGCCCACGCCAAACGTGGCCAGCGACAGCATCAGCTGGCCGAAGCTGCCGGTCACGGGAAAGAACAGCTTGCCGATCAGTACCGCGAAGAAGCTATAGACGGTGAAATCGTAGAACTCCAGGCCGTTGCCAATGGTGATGGCTGCGATCACGCGACGGCGCGGTGCGGCGCGGCTGGCCGGGGGCGCGGCATAAGCGCCGTCCAGCGGCTGCGCGGGCAGGGAAGTGGGCATTCGGTGTCTCCGTGGGTGGGGGGGGCGCCGGCCTTGGGGCCAGTCATTGTCGATGGCGGAGCGTGGCTCAGCGCAGGTAGCGCTCGACCAGCTTGACCCAGTAGGTGGCCGCAAGCGGCAGGCAGGCGTCGTTGAAGTCGTAGCCGGGGTTGTGCACCATGCAGCCGCCCTCGCCATCGCCATTGCCGACGATCAGGTAGCAGCCCGGGCATTCCTCCAGCATGAAAGAGAAATCCTCGCTGCCGGTCAGCGGCACCATGTTGTCGATCAGGCCGTCCTCGCCCAGCCATTCACGCGCGACCTCGCGCGCCATCCCGGTGGTGGCCGGGTCGTTGACCAGCACCGGGTAGCGGCGGTCGTAGTGCACCTCGGCGCTGGCGCCGAAGCTCTCGGCCTGGGCATGCGCCAGCGCGGTGATGCGTGCCTGCAGCAGGTCGCGCACCTCGGCCTTCAGCGCGCGCACCGACAGGCGCAGCTCGGCGCTCTCGGGGATCACGTTGGGCGCCTTGCCGGCTTCGATCGCGCCGACGGTCACGATGGCCATGTCGAGCGGGTTCACATTGCGCGCCACTACCGACTGCAAGGCCATCACCATCGACGCGCAGGCCACCACCGGATCGACCGCCCGGTGCGGCACCGCGCCGTGGCCGCCGCGGCCGGTGACGCGGATCGTGACGGTATCGGACGAGGCCATGAACGGCCCGCCCAGGAAGCCGAACTTGCCGGTCGGGTGGCCGGGCATGTTGTGCAGCGCGAACACCGCGTCGCAGGGAAACAGGCGGAACAGGCCGTCCCGGATCATCTCGCGCGCGCCGCCCATGCCTTCCTCGGCCGGCTGGAAGATGACATGCAGCGTGCCGCGGAAAGGCTTGTGCTCGGCCAGGTAGCGGGCCGCGGCCAGCAGCGTGGCGGTGTGGCCGTCATGGCCGCACGCATGCATCTTGCCGTCGATCTTGCTGGCATACGGCAGGCCCGTGGCTTCGCGGATCGGCAGCGCATCCATGTCGGCGCGCAGGCCGATGGCGCGGCCTTCGCCGTGACGCAGCGTGCCCACCACGCCGGTGCCGCCCAGGCCGCGATGCACGGCATAGCCCCAGGCCTGCAGGCACTCCGCCACCAGGTCGCTGGTGGCGAATTCCTCGAAGCCGAGTTCGGGATGGGCGTGGATGCGGTGACGCAGGTCCACCATCTCGGCTTCGATGGCGCGGATGCCGGGCAGGACGGGATCTGGGTGCATGGGGTCTCCGGGGGCTTGGTCGGGGGGATTGCGTGGGGCGATCTTATGCAGGGCCCGCGCGTGCCGATAGCCGCAATACTGTTATCCTGACAACCACTGGTTGTCACCATCCCGAATCGCCATGACGATGAAACTCCACCAGATCCAGGCGCTGGTCGCCGTTGCCGATGCCGGCAGCATCCGCGCCGCCGCCCGGCTGGTCGGGCTGTCGCAGGCGGCGGTCACCAAGGCGCTGCGCGAGCTGGAAAGCGAGGCGCGGCTGCCCTTGCTGTCGCGTACCGCCAGCGGCGTGGCGCTGACCGAGGCGGGGCAGCGCATGCTGGGCCACGCCCGGCTGGTGGTCGGGCAGCTCGCCCGCGCCAGTGAAGAACTGGCCACGCTGCGCGGCGAAGGGGTGGGGCGGCTGAGCATCAGCGTCACGCCCTGGGTCATGCTGACTTTCCTGCCGCGGGTGCTGCTGCGCTTTCGCGAACGCATGCCGGGCGTGCAGGTGGAGATCTTCGAAGGCCTGACCGCGGTGGCCTTGCCCCGCTTGCGCGAAGGCACACTGGACTTTGCCGTGGGGCCGTTCACGGCGGCGATGTCCACGCAGGAATTCGAGTGCGAGCCGCTGCTTGCCTACACCTCGTGCGTGATCGCGCGGCGCGGGCACCCGTGCGCGGATGCGCGGTCGCTGCACGGGCTGCTGGAGCAGGACTGGGTCGTCAACTACACCGCGGCCAGCTACGAGTCCTTTATGCGCAACCTGTTCTGGCAGCATGAAGCGCGCATCGACCCGGCGCGGCTGCATTGCGCGCACTCCACCGCGCTGCTGCTGGAGTTGATCCGCAATGCCGGCATGATCAGCTATTGCCCGCGGCCGCTGTTGCTGACCGAGTCGATGCGCGGCTGGGTCCACGTCTTTGCGCTGGCCGAGCAGTTCGAGACCAGCCGGCTCGGCATCATCACGCGCCACAACGCGGTGCGCAGTCCCGCGGCGCAGTGCTTCACCGACTGCCTGCTGCAGGAAATCCGGCGCCGCGCGCGCTCGGCGGCGCAGAAGGACAGCGAGTTGTTCGACGAGCTGGAAGTCTTGTACTGACCGCCCAGGCTCGCGACTGCCCCGGAAAAGAAAATCGGCCCCCATGGGGGCCGATCAGTCAGGGTGCGACGGGATCAGGCAGCTTCTTTCAGTTCAGCCAGCGCGCGACGGCCCGCGACCAGTTGCTGCGCCACTTCGGCCACGCGGGCACCCAGGTGCTCGGCGGTGCGCAGGTCGGCCAGCGGCGGCACCACGTCGGCGCTTTCATCGGCGTTGGACTGCGCGGCGGCGCCCAGGAAGAAGCCGTGGCGGTTCAGCGAGTCCTCGGTCGACTTGGAGTTGTTGTGGCCCGGGGGCAGGCCCAGGTTGACCCAGTGCATGCCGTGCTGCGCCGCGAAGATCGCGATCTGTTGCAGCGTGGCCAGCTTGTCGCCGGAGCGCGAGGCCGCGTTGGTGAAGCCGGCCGCGACCTTGTTGGCCCACTTGCCGCCCTTGGCAAAGACATTGCGCGAGGTGGCGTCCATAAAGCCCTTGAACTGTGCCGAGGCGCTGCCCATGTAGGTCGGCGCGCCGAAGATGATGGCGTCCACCTGTTCCAGCGTGTCCCAGTGCTGGTCGATGTCCTCGACCGGGATCAGCAGGCTTTCAGCGCCTGCGACATTGCCGGCGCCGCGCGCAACGGCCTGGGCCTGCTTGGCGGTGTGGCCGTAGCCGCTGTGGTAGACGATGGCGACGCGGGTTTGTGCGGTGGTCATGATGGCGGATCCCTTGGTAGTTGCGGAAATCTGAATACCCTTATGCTGCATCGCGTGATGGACTGGTGCGGTTGCGGCGGGTGGTGAAAGCAGTGTAGGGAGCCGTGGGCTTGGTTGCGTGAGCGTCCATGCAATCAGTTGTTGAATTTTTCTGAACATCCGGAATTCGGTGCCGGCATGGTCTCCTCCGCGGGTTTTCCCTGCAGCCATGCGCGTGGCAATAGTGCTGTGGACACGATAAAGTTGCGACACATTCACCTGTGCCCGGCGCCCCATCCTCTGCGCCAGAACCCGCAACCGCTTCCGATCCCCCATGAAACCAGGCGGCAGGCAGATTTCGGCGGTCCGGCAGCAGCGCCGTTCCGGCATCCCCCGCATCCCGTTCGCGAACCGCTCCGCGCTGGCATTCGCCGCGCTGGTCCTGGCCAGCACCGGCACGCGTGCCGCCGACCCGCCCGGCACGGCAGTGGCCGCTGCCACCGCCGAAACGCTGCCCGACGTGGTGGTCAGCGCCACCCGCAGCGAGCAGCGCCGCTTTGACGCGCCGGCGGCGGTGGACAGCGTGCCGGTCGATCCGCTGCGCAGCGCCACGCCGCTGGTGAATCTGTCCGAGGTGCTGGCCGGCGTGCCGGGCGTGGCGGTGCGCGACCGGCAGAACTACTCGCAGGATCTGCAACTGGCGGTGCGTGGCTTTGGCACGCGCTCCACCTTCGGTGTGCGCGGCGTGCGCCTGTATGTCGACGGCATCCCGGCCACCATGCCGGACGGGCAGGGCCAGGCTTCCACTGCCGACCTTGCCAACGCCAGCCGGGTCGAGGTGCTGCGCGGCCCGTTTGCGCAGATGTATGGCAATGCGTCGGGCGGCGTGGTGCAGGTGTTCACGCCCGATCCGCCCAAGGATGGCTTCAGCGGGCGCGCGTCGACGGGCTTCGGCTCGGATGGCCAGTGGCAGGCGGGCATCGCGCTGGCCGGCGGCAACGACCGGCTCGGCGGCTCACTCGATGCCTGGACCTACCAGACCGACGGCTACCGCGACCACAGCGCGGCGCGCCGCTACCAGCTCAATGCCAAGGTGGTGGCGCAGCCGGCTAGTGGCACGCGCGTGACCGGCCAGTTCAACTACTTCAACCAGCCGCTGGCGCAGGACCCGCTGGGGCTCACGCGTGCGCAGGCCGATGCCAACCCGCGCCAGGCGGTGTCCGCCGCGACCCAGTTCGATACCGGCAAGAACGTCGAGCAGACCCAGGCCGGCGTGGTGGTGGACCACCAGCTGACCGGGACCGACAGCTTGTCGGCACGCCTGTACGGCGGCACGCGCAACCTGTACCAGCGGCTGGGCTTCAGCGGTGCCGCGCCGAATTCGGCCGGCGGCATCGTCGACCTGGACCGCAGCTACGGCGGCGCCGCGCTGTCCTGGAGCCGGCGCACCACCACCGCCGCCGGCCTGCCGCTGCTGTGGAGCGCCGGGCTCGAAGCCAACGGCATGCGCGATGGCCGCAACGGCTACGTCAACCAGAACGGCACGCAGGGCGCGCTGCGCCGCGACGAGACCAATACCGCGACCGACCTCGGCGCCTTTGCGCAGTTCGACTGGAGCTTCCACCCGGCGTGGCAACTGGTGGGCGGCGTGCGCGCCAGCCGGGTGCGGCTTGGCATTGACGACCATTTCATCAATGCGGCCAGCCCCGATGACAGTGGCAGCGCGACCTACAGCAACGTCAGCCCCGTGCTTGGCGTGGTGTGGCACGCGCTCGATTCGCTCAACGTCTACGCCAACCTCGGCCGCGGCTTCGAGACACCGACGCTGACCGAAGTCGCCTACGGCCCCGGCGGCGTCGGCAGCAACCTGGGGCTGCAGGCCTCCACCAGCCGCCAGGGCGAGATCGGCATCAAGTGGCAGGCGGCGGGGCAGCGGCTGGAGGCGGCGCTGTTCGATGCCGACAGCCACGACGAAGTGGTGCCCCAATCGAACAACGCCGGGCGCACCGTCTACCAGAATGTCAGCGGCGTGCACCGGCGCGGCTTCGAACTGGGCTGGCGCGGCGGCTTCCTCGGTGAGGTGGGCACGCCGGGCAAGGGCGGCGGCAGCCGTATCGAGGCAGGACTGGCCTATACCTGGCTCGATGCTTACTTCGGCGACAGCTTCGTCAACGCGCAGGGCCAGACCGTGGCAGCCGGCAACCGCCTGCCCGGCACCGCGCGCCACAGCCTGGGCGCCGACCTGTCATGGCGGCCGGCAGCGCCGCTGACGCTGGGGGCCGAGATGCGCGTGGACAGCCGCGTCTACGCCGACGACCTCAACACGCAGACCGCGCCAGGCTATGCGGTATTCAACCTGCGTGCCGGCTACGAGTTCCGCATCGGCCCGACCCGGCTCTACGTCTTCGGCCGCATCGACAATCTCACCGACCGGCGCTATATCGGCTCGGTGATCGTCAATGAGGCCAACGGGCGGTATTTCGAACCCGCGCCCGGGCGCCGCTTCTTCGTGGGCCTGCGCGCTGCCCTTTGATCCTGTGGCTAGCTCCTGACCAGCAGCACCGGGCAGTGCGCGTGGGCAAGGACTCGCCTGGCCACTGAGCCGATGATGGCATCCAGGAAGCTGCCGCGGCCGTGCGAACCCATCACGATCAGGCTGGCGCCGATGCTGCCCGCGTACTCGACGATGCGCGCCGGCGCGAAGCCGACGACGCCATGGCACTCGAAAGCGATGCCGGCCTCGCCCAGGATGCTGGCCACGGATTGCATCGCCTTGTCGTTCTGTTCGCGATGCCAGGTATCGAGGGTGTGCCGGTCGATGAAGGTCTTGATGTCGCCAGCCACGTCCGGCTCGCAGTGCATCACGTGCACCACGAAGTCGCGGCTGAACAGGGGATTCTGTATCAGGTAGCGCGCGGCCGCGTCGCTATAGGCCGACCCGTCGGTCGCAAGCAGGATCTTGTTCATGGCATTGCTCCTTATGTGCGCCTGTTCCCCGCCCTGCGCTCGCGCGACGCGCAGTGGCTACGCAGCTCGTCGCCGGCGTGCGCAAGCGTGCGCCGGGCCCTGGCCTGGCTGACCAGGACCGACACCAGCAACGTCATGGCGACGGCGCCGAGAGACCAGTGCACCGGCACATGGAACCACGGCTCGGCCAGCATCTTGGCGCCGATAAAGGCCAGCACGATGGCCAGGCCGTACTTCAGGTGTTGGAAATGCTGCGCCAGGTTGGCCAGCAGGAAGTACAGCGCCCGCAGCCCCATGATGGCGAAGATGTTGGAGGTGAAGACGATGAAGGGGTCGGTGGTGACGGCGAAGATGGCCGGAATGCTGTCGACGGCAAACACCAGGTCGGTCGCCTCGACCAGCAGCACCACCAGGAACATCGGCGTCGCATGGCGCAGGCCGTCCATGCGCACGAAGAAGCGCTCGCCGTGATAGTCCGCGGTGACCCGCATATGCGCGCACAAGAAGCGAACGATGGGATTGCGCGAGAGATCGGGGGCACGCCTGGAGACGAACAGCATCTTGATGCCGGTGAACAGCAGGAACACGCCGAACACATAGAGGATCCACGAGAATTCGCTGATCAGCCACACGCCGGCCAGGATCATGGCGGCACGCATCACGATGGCGCCGACCACGCCGAACAGCAGCACCCTGCGCTGCAACTCCGGCGGCACCGCGAAATAGCCGAAGACCATCGCGAACACAAACATGTTGTCGACCGACAGCGACAGCTCGATCAGGTAGCCGGTATAGAACTCCAGCACCTTGCGGTCCGCGGTCTCGCGGCCGGCGCTCCCGGCCAGCAGCCACCAGAGTGCGATGCCGAAGAGCAGGGCCAGGGTCGACCAGGTCAGGGTCCAGCCCAGCGCTTCACGTGTCGAAACACGGTGCGCGCGCCGGCCGCCGAGGACGAACACGTCCACCACCAGCGTCCCCAGCACCAGGACCAGAAAGCCGGCCCACATCGGGGCGGTGGCAAAGGTATCCATGCCGCTAGTGTCCTGCTCCGTCATCAGATGTCATGGAAAGTTCCTCGCGGCGCAGCGCACTAGGCCCGCCTCCCGTCCCGATGTGTCGTGCGCCGCGCATCCGGCTCGCCGCAGTAATGCAGGATCTCGGCGCGGGCGGTGTTGCGCAGGCGCATGGCGGCGGGCCAGTCTGCGCCGTCCGGCCAGAGCGGGCTGCCGAATACCACGCCGATCGGCCCCCGGCGCGGCAGCCACTGGCCGTCGCGCAGCACCGAGCGGGTGCCGCGGATGGCGACCGGCACCACCGGCGCGCCGGCCCGCGCGGCCGCCAGGAACGCGCCCGAGCGGAAGGCCTGCAGCCCCGGCGCGCGCCCGAAGGTGCCTTCGGGGAAGAACAGCGCCGAATGCCCGGCGCGCACCGCCGCTACCACGCGCTCCACGTCCTCGTGTTCGCGCACGTTATCGAAGCGGTCGATGAAATCGGCGCCGATGCTGGCCAGGTAGGTGCCGGGAATGCGCTGGCCCTGCAGCTCGCGCTTGGCGACCATGCATACCGGCGCGGGCAGCGCCGCCACCAGCACGATGCCGTCCAGGTAGCTGGCGTGGTTCGAGACCAGGATGCAGGGCCGGTCGCGCGGCAGGTGCTCAAGCCCTTGCACGAACCAGGGCACCGCGCCCAGCCTGAGAAACAGCCGGGCAGCGTGGTGGCTGAGCGCCCAGCCCAGTGCCGGCCGGTGCAGCGCAACCGATGCCAGCCAGGTTGCCGGCGCCAGCGCGGCGAACAGGAGCCAGGCATAGAGGGCGTAGGACAGGCCCGCGGCGGTCTGCCGGCCGCGCCGCAGCTCCGGCCGCAGCGCGCGCCAGCCAAAGCGCGCGATCTGCAGCCAGGGCGCTTCCACGCCGCGGCCGGGGCGTCCGTGCTCGAAGCGCTCGCGGCAGGCGGCGCGCCGGATCTTGCCGCTCGATGTCTTCAGGATGCTGTGCGGCGGCACCAGCGCGATATGGTCGGGCGGCATGCCCAGCACGTCGAGGGCGGTCTTCAGCGCCTGCCGGTGCAGCGCGCGGCGCGCCTGCACATCCCTCTCGGCGGTTTCCGCCATCACCACGATGCGTTCGGTGCCGCTCTCCGGATCGGGACTGCCGAACACGGCCACGCAGCCCTTGCGTATGCCCGGGATGGCGCCGACCGCCTGCTCCAGTTCATAGGGATAGATATTGCGGCCGCCGCGCACGATGGTTTCCTTGGCGCGCCCGGTGATATAGACCTCATCGGCGGCGATATAGGCATAGTCGCCGGTGTTCAGCCAGCCGCGGTCGAACAGCTGGCGGGTCTGCACGGGATTGCGGAAATAGCCGCTGGTGGCCGAAGGGCCGCGGAACTGCAGCAGGCCCTCATGCCGCTCACCCAGTTCGCAGCCGGTGGCGTCGACGATGCGGACTTCGTGGCCGGACAGCGGCCGGCCGCAGGACGGGAATTCCAGGGTCTTGCGCTCGCCATTGGGCTCGCGTTCGCCGGCGGGCACGGCCACGGCAGTGCGCGTGAATTCGGCGCGGTCGATGCGGTCGGCGGCCAGCCCGCGGCCCAGCGGCGGAAAGGTCAGGCCCAGCGAGGCCTCGGCCAGCCCGTACACCGGCGCGGCGGCCTGCGGGTGCAGGCCGTAGCGGGCAAAGCGCTCCATGAAGGCGCGCATGGTCTGCAGGCTCACCGGCTCCGCGCCATTGAAGACGAAGCGCCAGCTGGAAAGGTCCAGGCCGGCCAGGTCGGCATTGGCCAGCTTGCGCAGGCACAGCTCGAAGGCA
The DNA here is from genome assembly GCF_059419025.1 of Cupriavidus sp. GW821-FHT07C08. Lineage (NCBI taxonomy): Bacteria > Pseudomonadati > Pseudomonadota > Betaproteobacteria > Burkholderiales > Burkholderiaceae > Cupriavidus > Cupriavidus sp. GW821-FHT07C08. Next base: position 17,847 of record NZ_JBWKQZ010000011.1, on the reverse strand, counting down.
AAGTTGGGCCCGCCCGAGAGCGTGCCGCGGTACTTGTGGATCGCCCAGAGCCAGCGCTCGGGCCGCGCCAGGAAGGCAAGCGGCGACATCACCACCAGCGGGTAGGCGTAGTACAGGCTGCCCAGCCAGGCGCCGATCAGGCCCATGTCGTGATAGAGCGGCAGCCAGCTGACAAAGACGTCCTGCGAGCCGACGGCCAGGGTCTTGCCCATGGCGCGCAGGTTGGCCAGCAGGTTGGCATGGCTGAGCACGACCCCCTTGGGCGAGCCGGTGCTGCCCGAGGTGTATTGCAGCAGGGCGATGTCGTGCGTGCGCAGCATCGGATGGACCGGGGCGCCGCCGCCATCCTCCAGTTCCTGCGGCGTGAGCACGCTATGCAGCGTTCCTGTGCTGGCCTTGAGCAGGGCCGCCAGCGGCCGCGCCTGGGCCACCGTGATCAGGATCGGCGCCTGCGCGTTGGCCAGGATGCCGGCGTGGCGCTGCAGGTGGTCGCCGATCTGCGCCAGCCGCGCCGGCGGGTAGAGCGGTACCGGAATCCCGCCCGCCAGCAGCACGCCGCAGAAGCTGTAGAAGTACTCGGGGCTGGTGGGCAGCATGATGGCCACGGCCGTGCCCGCGCTCACGCCGCGGGACACCAGCCCGGCGGCGATGGCCGCGGCGCGGCGGTGCAGCTGCGCAAAGCTGATCGGCGTGTCTGCGCCGTCGCCGTCATGCAGGATGATGTGGGTGCGCTCCGGGTGGCTGCGCAAGTGCCAGCGCAGCACGTCCGGCAAGGTGGCGGCGCCGTCGGGCGCCTGTGCCGCCGGGGCAGGGCGGGCCTGGCGCAGGTGCGTGTCGCTTGCGCCGGGCGGGAGGTCCTGGGCGGCGAGCAAGGCACGCAGCAGCGCGCGCGGGGTGTCGGCCTGGGCCAGCACCTGCTCTGGCAGGCTGACGCCGAAGCGGTGTTCAAGGCGGGTCAGCAGCTCGGCACGCGTCAGGCTGTCGAAGCCCAGTTCGCCTTCGAGCGTGCTGTCCAGCGCGACCGTCACTTCAGACTCTGCCGGCGGGCGCATGGCCGAAGACATCTCCCGCACGATGCCGAGCAGGGCATCCTCGTAGTTCTGCCTCGGGGGAGAATCCGCTTTCATGCGCGTACGGCCTCTGTCCACGCAACGCCGCGGCCGCTGCCGAATTCTGCCTGGCGCGGCGGCCGTTCCGGATGGCGCCTGGACTGACACCCTAAAGATAGCCCGCGTGCGGAAATTGTCGAGGCAGGTGCCGAACCGGGTACAGGCCGGCAAGCCCCCGACTGCACGCCGATCCGGCAGCATCGTGCACATGGCAAAGAAATCCGCGCTCGCACGCGGGCTGCCTCTCTATGCTGGAAGGTAGAGCGCTGACGCGCATTCCCGAGGATGGCAACGCCATGAACGACGATGCAGCCCTGGCCGGCCGGATCTTGGAGGTCGCCCTGATGCTGGGCGAGCGCAGCGGTTGGGACGCCCTGCACCTGCATGACGTCGCCGACGACATGGGCATCGGCCTGGACCAGATCCATCGGCATTACCGGCAGAAAGACGACCTGGCTGAGGCCTGGTTCGAACGGGCCGACCTTGCGCTCGTGCGCGCTGCCACGCGTGAAGGTTGGGCCGCCCTGTCCCACCGCGAGCGCCTGGAGCAGGCCATCCTCGCCTGGCTCGAGGCGCTGGCCCCGCACCGGCAACTCACCGCCCAGATGCTGCGCTACAAGCTGCAGCCGGAGCACGTGCATCTGCAGGTGCAGGGCCTGCTGCATATCAGCCGCACCGTGCAGTGGCTGCGGGAATCGGCCCGCCTGCCCGAATCCGGCTGGCGCCGCGAAGTGGGGGAGGTCGTGCTGACCGGCATCTTCCTCTCCACCTTCGGCTACTGGCTGCGCGACCGTTCGCCGGATACCGGGCGCACGCAAGCCTGGCTCGAACGGCAACTGGGCTGCGCCGAGCGCCTGGCCTGGCGCCACCCTGGCGACAAGGGGGGCCGGTCGGGATGGACACGATCACGCATGCCTTGATGGGAGCGCAGGCCGCGCTTGCCATCCCCATGGCCGAGGCCCCCGGCCGGCGACTCAGCACGCGCGAGCGCCTGCTGCTGGGCGCTGCCGCCGGTGCCTTTCCGGATATTGATTTCCTGGGCTTCCTGGTCCATCCGCTGCGCTTCCTGGCGCAGTGGCACCAGGGGCCGACCCATTCGCTGCTGTTGCTGCCTGCATGGGGCGCGCTGCTTGCTGGCCTGTTCTGCCTGGTGGCCCGCCGGCGCGAGGCGTGGAGAGAAGCGCTGGCGGTCAGTTGCCTCGGCGTGGCCAGCCATATCGCGCTGGACCTGATCACCGTCTATGGCACCCGCATCTTCTATCCCGGCTCCGAGCGGCGCTTCAGCCTTGGCACCAGCTTCCTGGTCGATCCGTTGCTGAGCGGCATCGTCGTGTCCGGCCTGGTCCTGGCACTGTTCCTGGCGCTGCAGTGGCGCAGTCGGGCCGCCCTGGCGGGGATCGCGCTGCTGTGCGCCTATGTCGGCGCCCAGGCCGTGCTCAGACAACGGGCGCTGGAACTGGGCAACGAATCCTTGCGCGCTGCCGGCATCCAGGCGCAGGGCGTGGACGCGCTGCCCCAGCCGTTTTCTCCGTTCAACTGGAAACTGATCGCCCGCGCGGAGACAGACTACCGCGTCGCCCACGTCAACCTGGCCGGGCATCCGGCCTGGGTGCCGCAATGGCAGGTGCTGGGGCGCCTGCCGGCCATGGCCAGGGCCTACGAGCCGCCCGCGCGCATGGCCTGGACCCAGCGGCCGCGGCTGCCGGAGGCGCCGGCTGAGCAGGCGCTGGCATGGCAGCTCTGGGTGCGGCCGGACTTTGCCGATTTCAGGCAATTCGCGGTCTATCCGGCCTTGTCCGCCATCACGGCGATGCGGGCATCGCCATCCGAGCCGCCGGGCGAAACGGTCGCCTGCGTCTGGTTCACCGACCTGCGTTATGACCTGCCCGCGCTGGAAGACACCTTCCGCTATGGCTATTGCCGCGACAGTGCGCAGGCACCGTGGCGGCTGTACCGGCTTGCCTATTTCAGCCAGGACCAGCGCCAGCGCCTCGACTAGCATGACAGCGAAGCTTCTGTCGGAAAGCGGTCATTGACGCTGACTTACCGTGACCGGGACGATTTTTTCCAGTTGGTCCAGCAACAGCTCCTTTTGCTGGGCCGGCAGCTTGACCAGACTGGGATACATGTTAATCAATGCCAGCCGTTGCGAAGACGATTTGGATGGCAGCAGCATCAGCAACCCCGCCTTCTCACGGTCGGACAGCGATGACAGCTGCGGTAGCGCGCTGAGTTGCACCATGCTGGCGGACCCGGCCGAAGGCACGGCAGCTTCGTCCGTCACGGCCGACGGTGCCGATTTTGCCCCTCCTGGCGACGTGCTTTGCGCGGCCAATGGGCCCGGTCCCGACGAAGCTTGCTGCGGGGCTGTCATTGATGCGGGGCCGGGATCCCCTCCGCCGCATCCGGCAAGCAGCAGACTGAACAGCAGCATCCACCGAGCATGCAAACAATGGCGCGGTGCATGCCACCCGTGGCAATTAAGGTGAACGTGTTGTTGCATGGTCAATCATCCGATGATTCAGGAAAAAGGGGGCGTGGCACCGCATGAAATGCTGGTACCAGCCGCCACCGGTTGCAGGCGTGCCAGCGGATGCTGGCACGCCTGTCCCTATGGCTCAGGACGCCCTCGCGTTTCAGTCGAATGTGCCGAAGCCTGTGCTAAGTCAATCAAGGACCCACGATGCTGATATAAGGCTGGGTGAAGCCCGCGAAGGTGACCGTGTACACGAAACCCGTAAGGGTCGGGCCCGCGATCAGCTGCTTGGACCAGTTCCCGTTGGGGCAGGTGGCCGCGCTCAGTAACTCCTGGGTGGTCGGCGCCGTCGTACTGAGCGGCGGTACTGCCAGCTGCCCGTTCCTGGAAGGTCTCAGGGTCCCCGAGGAAGTAGCTTCCGTGGACTTCGTCTTCACCTCGACGATCTGGCCGCCATGGTTTGTGCACTGCACGGTGCCTGAGTAAGTCGCTGACAGAATCGCTGTCGCATTAGTCTTGCCGACCCCCCCCGATGGTGGTCCCGGTACAGCTGACATCCTGGCTGGAATCTACGGTGCATTGCGGCTCGGCAGAGCCGTTTGCATAATGTGCTCCGCTGGGCCCATTGGCGGGAAATGTTTCCGCCCAGGCTGCGGGAGCGACCAGCACCGCAGCCAATGTAACTAAAGCTAGATTCCTCATATTTTTCTCCAAGGATCTAATGAGCCCCCAGATGAGAAAAATTGGCTTGCTGTTTACTTTCTTCTTCGCCCCGCAGTAGTCAGCAGATCCTTAAAGCTATGATGGTTACCTCCTCGCTTCGCATTAAGAATATGCGCTTCAGCATTGCTGCAACATTTACATTTTGGTCTGTTATGACTTTCTCGAAAGTATAGTTAAAGCAAGACCGCGAACTGGCGAACTGGAAATTTCTTTTGTTCGGTGGCAGTTGTGCGATGTAACGACAAAGCGTCCTGCGATTTCAGCGTGCGCTCCAGACTCGTCGAAGCGGAAGGGCGCGGACCTTGTGGCCTGCTGCGTGATGAAGATCACGCGTCCCGGCGCCGCGCCGCCGCAGAGAGGCACCCGCTGATCACGTCTCAATAGGCAAGTAATTGCCCTATTCGCCGTTGAAACACACTTAATGGTGCGATGGTTTAGATACTCTGGCGGATGCCGATTCAACGACCATCATTCAGCATGGAATGCGCGGGGCTGCTGTTTTGCCTCGCATTTAAGGCTCTCGGGGAACCCCCCGGTCCCCGGGGGCTCTTTTTTTTACTGGATGCCCGACATCAGTGAATGATGCATTGGCATATTCTGTTTCCGCCAAGTTTCAAGTGAAACAGTGTCGAAGTCACGCGCTGATGCTTCGCGCTGACGGTGAGTAGTCGCAAAGCGCGCGCCGGGTTTGCGCGCTAGTACGCAGCCAACGCCGTTCAGCCCTTGGGCGGGATGATGGTCTTCGACGCCCGAAAGTTTGGGGGCGATCATGTATTGGAAGGCGCGCATCATCATTAAGCGCGCGAGCGTTTCCCGATTCGCGTTAGAAGCCGGGAAGCTGCCCTGATAGGGGTTTCACCCTCGCTGATCCGCATCTCGGTTTTCCGCGCCCCAATCGCGCGGCCTTCTCGCTGTGGAAAGTAGCGCTGATGCGCTGTCCCTTCATGCGAAGCAGGGCACGAACCATGTGCCCCCGTTGCCCGAAATCAGCCACTTTGGTGCACGCCCATATGTGTGCTTTTTGAGGCGGATATACTAGCTCCGCAGTGCCCCAAAGCGTCGGTTTGGGGCACATTCGTTTTCCACCTACCCACACTGAAACCCCATGTTTCCCAGCCGTTTTCGTACTGATAACCGAGATTCCAATATCATGCTGTGGGTGGTAGCGGTCGGCTTCTTCATGCAGACGCTGGACTCGACCATCGTCAACACCGCGCTGCCGTCGATGGCGCACAGCCTGGGCGAGAGTCCGCTGCGGATGCAGTCGGTGGTGATTGCCTACTCGCTGACCATGGCGGTGATCATCCCGGCCTCAGGCTGGCTGGCTGACCGTTTCGGCACCCGCACCATCTTCCAGACCGCCATCGGGCTGTTTGTGGCGGGCTCGCTGCTGTGCGCCTATGCGCCGACGCTGAACTTCCTGATCGGCGCGCGCGTGGTGCAGGGCGTGGGCGGGGCCATGCTGCTGCCGGTGGGGCGGCTCTCGGTGCTGCGCACCTTCCCGCGCGAGCAGTACCTGCAGGCGCTGAGCTTCGTCGCCATCCCCGGCATGATCGGCCCGCTGATCGGGCCGACGCTGGGCGGCTGGCTGACGCAGGTGCTGTCGTGGCACTGGATCTTCCTGATCAACGTGCCGGTCGGCCTGCCGGGCGCACTGGCCACGGTGCGCTATATGCCCAACGCGCGGCTGACCGGCATCGGGTCCTTTGACATCGCCGGCTACCTGCTGCTGGCCATCGCCATGCTGGCGCTGTCATTCTCGCTCGACGGGCTGGCCGGGCTGGGCTTCCAGCACGCCACCGTGCTGATGCTGCTGATCGCCAGCATGGCCGCGCTGACTGCCTACGGGCTGCACGCCAACCGGCGCAAGCAGCCGCTGTTCCCGCTGCGGCTGTTCCGCATCCACAGCTTCAGCGTAGGGCTGCTGGGCAACCTGTTCGCACGGATCGGCAACGGCTCGATGCCGTTCCTGATTCCGCTGACGCTGCAGGTCAGCCTGGGATATTCGCCGTTCAATGCGGGCCTGATGATGCTGCCCGTCACCGCGGCCGGCATGGCCTCCAAGCGCCTGGCCACGCGCCTGATCCAGCGCTACGGCTACCGCCACGTGCTGGTGGCCAATACCTTCGTGGTGGGGCTGGTGATGGCAGCCTTTGCGCTGATCACGCCGCAGCTGCCGCTGTGGCTGCTGGTTCCGCTGCTGGCGTTGTTCGGCATGGTCAATTCGATCCAGTTCACGGCAATGAACACGGTCACGCTGAAGGACCTGAGCGGGGCCGGCGCCAGCAGCGGCAACAGCATGTTGTCGATGGTGCAGATGCTGTCGATGAGCCTGGCGGTGACCTCGGCGGGCGCCTTGCTGGCGACCTTCCAGCACCGCTTTGGCGGCGATACCGCGGCGGTGCTGCCAGCGTTTCATGCCACCTTTGTCTGCATGGGGCTGATCACGTGCGCGTCGGCCTGGATCTTCATGCAGCTGGGCGTGCGGGAGGCTGCGCCGGTGATACCGGTGCAGCATGGCGAAAAGGAGGTGTGAACGCCTGCGTGACACATGGGCCGCTTTAGAACCCATTTCATAATGAAGAAGGGGACGCGTTCAAGCCAGGCGCGGCGCAGGCTAGGCGCGCCCGCCGGCCTTGGTCATTCCAAGGTCAAGGCCCGTAACAACGCATGCGCCGCGCCTGGCTTGAACCCGAAGGGAAGGCTGCTGCCGGGCCGCATGGCGTTGTTGCGGCCCCCTTGCGTGGAATAACCACGCGGCGTCGGCCACGCCTAGCCCTGCGGCCCGGCAGCAGCCTTCGCGCCCCTTCTTCATTATGAAATGGGTTCTTAGATCCTATGTAGCGTGAGAGTGAGAGTCGTCAAGGTCTGAGTCGTAAGATTGACGTGAGCCAAGGCTTGCTCAATGGAGGGGCATCATGGACGCAATTCACGTTACCGAACCGCATGCTGAAGACGTCATACTGGCGGTGTCGCTCGAACTGGCCATTGGGAAGTGGAAGGTGGCGCTGCACGATGGCCAGCGGGAGCGGCCGGCCGTGCACACGGTCGCGCAGCCCCAGGCCGCCGCTCGCCTGCAGGCCGTGCTTGACGTGATCGAACAGCAGAAGCTGAAGTGGTCGCTACCCGCCTGCGTGCGCATCGTCGTCTGCTACGAAGCTGGCCAAGACGCGTTCTGGATCTGTCGTGCGCTAATTGCGCGCGGCATCGAGTGCTACGTCATCGATCCGGCCAGCATTCCGGTCGAACGCCACAAGCGGCGCGCGAAGACCGACCGGCTCGACGCCATCAAGCTGGTGATCAATCTCCGTGCGTGGCTGCGCGGCGAGCGCGACCGCATGCATATGGTGCACGTACCTTCACCACAGGACGAGGCGTCACGCCAGCTGATGCGCGATCGCGGTCAACTGCAAAAGGAAGTGCTGCAGCACCGCGACCGGATGCGCAAACTGCTGGCCACGCTCGGCTGTTGGGATGAGGTGGACCACCGCGCCTTCGCCGGCCGGCTCGCCCGCGACGAGGTGCGGTGTCATGACGGCACGCCGCTGCCGCTCGAGCTGCGTGAGCGGCTGCTGCGCGAGTGCGAACGCCTCGCGCTGGCGCAGCAGCAACTCACCGCGCTTGAGAAGGCGCGACAGGCGAGCGTGCCAGCGCCTGCGCGCAAGCGAAGCGATGACCTGGCGCGCCTGAAGGGCATTGGCGAAGTTGGCGCGTCGCGCCTCGCGCTCGAGCTGTTCTGGCGGGAGTTCAGCAATCGGCGTCAGGTGGCCGCCTGCGTCGGGCTGGTGCCGCAGCCCTATGACAGCGGCGAGAGCCAGGTCGACCAGGGGATCAGCAAACAGGGCAACCGGCGAGTGCGCGCGCTGCTGATCGAGATGGCGTGGACCTGGCTGCGCTACCAACCCGACAGTGCACTGACACAGTGGTTCAACCAGCGCACGCAGGGCACGGGGCCGAACCGCCGCGCGCGGCGCATCGCCATCGTCGCTGTCGCACGGCGACTGGCGATTGCACTATGGCGCTACCTGAAAGACGGCGTGATTCCTGATGGAGCACAGATGAAACCAGTTTGAGACGTATTGCACGATAGTGATGCCACGACAGTCGAAGATCACTTGTTGTTCCCATGGTTGAAGTGGACATACCCGTCCGCCCCCTTGGTTGCCAACGCAACCGATTCTTAGAAGGGGGCGGTCGCGAACTTACCCGGCACTTCGCGGCTCCTATCCACATGAGCCGGCAGCGCCCGGTGCAAGGAGGCATCCATGCAGCCGACAGGCAAGCCCGGGTCCGAACCCGCCATCCCGCCGTCGCCAGGCCCCGCTGCCGGCGGCAGCACGGTGCCGCGCACGGCCCCGGCCACCCCTGACGGCGCCGGCGCGGTGCCGGGGCCAGTGGCGGCGCCCGGCAAGGTCCATGCGGCGGCGCGGCCAGCGCTGGTCACGCACCGGGACTGCCCGCCGCCGCACACGTTGCCCGGCTGCGCCTGCGCCGACATGCTGTCGCCCGCGGCGCGCTACTGCGAACTGTTCGTCGATGTCCAGCACAGCGGCCTGTTTGCCGACAGCAAGACCTTCCCTGACTGCATTCCCAACTGCGACCCGGACCTGATCGTGGCGCGCTACCGCGAAACGCGCGACACGCCGGGCTTCTCGCTGGCCGATTTCGTGCAGGCGCATTTCACGCGCGCCATCGTGCCGGAGAGCCACTACGTGTCAGAACCGGCCAGCACCCTGCGCGAACATATCGATGGCCTGTGGCCGGTGCTGACGCGCGAGCCCGTGGCCCATCCGCCGCTGTCGTCGCTGCTGCCGCTGCCGCACCGCTACGTGGTGCCGGGTGGGCGCTTCGGCGAGCTGTATTACTGGGATTCCTACTTCACCATGGAGGGCCTGGCCGGCAGCGGGTGCGGCGAGCTGATGGTGGAGATGGCGCGGAACTTTGCCTACCTGATCGACACGTATGGCCTGGTGCCGAACGGCACGCGCAACTACTACCTGAGCCGCTCGCAGCCGCCGGTGTTTGCGCTGATGGTGGACCTGCTCGAGCGCGAGCAGTTAGCCAGCGCCATCGACTTCCTGCCGCAGCTGCGCCGCGAATACGCCTTCTGGATGGACGGTGCCGACTGCGTGCGGCCCGGCCACGCGCACCGGCGGGTGGTCTGCCTGCCCGACGGCGCGGTGCTGAACCGCTACTGGGACGACCGCCCGTGGCCGCGCGAGGAAGCCTTCCTGGAGGACATGGAGACCGCGATGCGCAGCGGCCGGCCGCATCACCTGGTGTTCCGCGACCTGCGCGCCGCGGCGGAATCGGGGTGGGACTTCAGTTCACGCTGGCTCGATTCGCCATCCACGCCGCCCGGCCAGACCGCGGACCTTGCCACCATCCGGACCACGGCAATGTTGCCGGTCGACCTCAACGCACTGCTCTGGCACCTGGAAACGCGCCTCGCCGCGCTGTGCGAGCAGGCCGGCGATGCCGCGGCAGAGGCTTACCGCGCGGCAGCGCAGCGGCGCGAGGCAGCCATCCTGCAATACATGTGGGACGACCCAGCGGGCGCCTTTGTCGACTACGACTGGTGCCGCGGCGCGCCGCGGCTGTGCCTGACCGCGGCAACGGTGATGCCGCTCTATCTCGGTCTTGCGCGGCCGCCGCAGGCGCAAGCCGTGGCGCAGGCGGTGAAGGACCGGCTGCTGGTCGACGGCGGGCTGGCCACCACGGAATGCGCCTCTGGCCAGCAATGGGACCAGCCCAACGGCTGGGCGCCGCTGCAATGGCTGGCCGTGCGCGGGCTGGCACGCTATGGTCACGACGACCTGGCGCGTGAGATCGCGCAGCGCTGGCTGGCGACCGTGGCCAGTCTCTACATCCATGAATGCAAGCTGGTGGAGAAATACCGCATCCGGAATATCGGCGGGCGGGCCTTGGGCGGGGGTGGGGGCGAGTATCCGTTGCAGGATGGCTTTGGTTGGACCAATGCGATTGCGGGCGCGTTGATGGCTCTCTATGGAGAGGTGCCGGCAACGTGCCGGGCGGATGATGTGGCGAGCTGAGGTGGGCTCACTGCACGTCCCGCTCGCTTATCGGCGGGGGGATTTGGTATTGCTGCCAATGCGGTCGGTTGTCGCTCTTGACTAGCGTGGGCTGTTTCGCCGGCGTAGCCGGCGAGTCACTTTCTGTCCGAGCGACAGAAAGTAACCAAAGAACGCGTCGCCTATGCGGCTGGCAATCAATTCCACGGGCGTTGGTGGTTCGCACGGTGGTGCTTGCCGTTTGGGCGTGGTTGCCCGTTTGACCCTGCTACGCCATGTGAGTGTGGAACAGTGCCTCCGATAACCCACTATTGAACGATCCCCATGCAGGGCGTAGGCCGCCTGCTGCAAACGGCATCGCGGGGACGCCTACGGCTGCTGCGCAGGCCCGAAGTGGCGCGTACCCGTTGGCCAGATGCCGTGCTTCAAGGTGGCTGTGATGATGCAGATCAATCCGGCGCCTGTCTTCTCACCGTCCAAGCTCGTCGCAGGCACATCTGCCCTGCGCCGGCAAGTCAGACTTACGCGTCATGACGCATAAAACCACGGCGACGCCGCTTCGCAGCAAGGGAAAAAATTCCGAGCAAGATCTAAGGCTTGCCTGATTGGTGGCATTAAGTGCCATACATATAGTTCAGCTGTCCCCGGGGCAACCGGCAACCGGCAGCTGCGACACAAATCTGGCGGTTCAATGGCGGCACGGGGCAGGGCGGGATCCGTCGGGATCCGAAAGCCATCAACCTATCCACTTATTTGAATCACCCCATCATGACCCATACCAAGCTCCTCGCTGCTCTGATCGTCGCCGGTACCGCCATGGGCGCGCAGTTTGCACACGCTGCCACCAATGCCGACGGCCAGATCACCTTCAACGGCCAGATCACCGCCCAGACCTGCACGATCAACGGCAACGGCACGGGCAGCAAGAACTTTACCGTGACGCTGCCGACCGTTTCGGCCTCCACCCTGGCCCAGGCTGGTGACACCGCTGGCCAGACGGCGTTCTTTATCGCCCTGACCAACTGCACGCCGAACTCAGGCAACGTGCATACCTTCTTCGAGGCTGGCCCGACCACCGACAGCACCACCGGTAACCTGATCGTGGACGCCGGCGGCGCCAGCAACGTGCAGATCCGCCTGCTGAACGGCGGCAGCGGTCCCGCCAACCCCATCAAGGCCGGCTTTACCGACGCTGCGCAGAACTCCACCGTCTACCCCATCAACAGCGGCTCGGCCACGCTGCCGTACTACGCACAGTACTACGCAACTGGCGCAGCAACGGCCGGTGCCGCCAACTCGACCGTGATGTACTCGATCTCCTACGAGTAAGCCGTAGTACCCCCGGGCGCGGAGCGTGTTACCGGCGCGCTCCGCGCTTTCCGAACATTGAAGTGTGTGCCGCTTCACCCGGTCAAGTCCGCCGCAACCAACATGAAAACGTCCATCAAGTCCCTGATTTCCGCCGGCGTGATTGCGCTGGGGCTCATGAGCGCGCTGCACGCGCAAGCTTCCGTGGTCATAGCGGGGACGCGGGTCATCTACAACGCAAAAGACTCCGAGACCACGATCAAGCTGACCAACGAAGGCCAGTCGCCGGCGTTGACGCAGGCGTGGATCGACAAGGGCGACCCGAAGGCTGCCCCATCATCCATCGAAGTACCGTTCACCGTGACGCCGCCGGTGTCGCGCATCGACCCGAAAAAGGGCCAGACGCTGCGCATCCTCTACACCGGCGAGCCACTGCCGCAGGACCGCGAATCCGTGTTCTGGCTCAATGTGCTGGAGATTCCGCCAAAGCCCACCGCCGAAGAAGCCGATGTCAACAAGCTGCAGCTGGCTTTCCGCTCGCGCATCAAGCTGTTCTTCCGCCCCGCGGGCCTGAAGGGCAACGCCGACGACGCCCCCGGCAGCATCCGCTGGCGCGTTACCCAGGCAGGCGGCAAGCCGGCACTTGAAGCGAGCAACCCCAGCAAGTATCACGTTTCTTTCGCCAGGCTTGAACTGGTTGGCGGTGGCAAGACCGCGAAGTTTGAAGAAGGCGGCATGGTCGGCCCGGGCGAAACCAGGGCGTTCCCGCTGACCGGCGATGTTGCGCAAGGCACCGAGGCCAAGGTTCGCTACCACGCCATCAATGACTACGGCGGCGCCGTAAGCGGCGAAGCCGCACTGGGCAGCAGCGCCGCCCAGGCCGCTTCGCGCTGACCACACGCCGGGCCGCGCCCGGCGTATTTCCAGGCTGATTTCTCCGATTGACGATGCCGCAACAAGCGGCAGGGGGCAAGTCTTGCCCGCGCATGGCCAGATATCCGGCATAAACCCATGAAAACCCAGAAGACCTCTTCCTTCCCGTCCCGGCTGCGTCCGGCCAGTGCGGTGGTATTGTCCTTGTTCGCCGGCGTTGGTGCGTGGGCCGCGCCCGGTGGTACCGGCGCGCCGAAGCTGGTGGCGGAAGTGGAATTCAACGACACCTTCCTGCAGCAGCCCGGCGGCAGCCGCATCGATGTGAGCCGCTTCAACAAGGGCAACGTGGCCTTGCCGGGCAACTATCGCGCAGAACTGTACGTCAACGAAGTCTGGTTGGGCCGTGCCGAAGTGACGATGCGCCAGGTGGGCGAAGACAGCCGCAACGTGCAGCCGTGCTTTGACCGTGCCGCGGTCGAGCGCATGGGCGTGGACCTGGCCAGGTTGTCACCGCAGGCATCGGGGATCAGGTCGGGCTGCGTATCGCTGCCCGACCTGATCCCCGATGCGCACGGTATTGTTCGAGAAGCAGTTGCCGTACCGTTCGAACGATATGATGATCCTCGGTTCAATGGGGCCGGATGGCCTTGTTCCGGCCGAGCACTACCATCCGCCCTATGTCCGACTGCGGTTGCTGGCAGGCCGGGAAGTGGGGCGGGAATTTGTCAGCGGCTATAGCGGGCGCACTTCGGTGGAGACCGAAGGCTTTGATCCCTGCGCGGTCCCGTTGCTTGTGGACTACAAGGCTGGCCGTGTCATTGCCGATTCCAGGCGGATCTGCTGCTATCTCGATGCGGTGTCGCGCGATCCCATTCATCTCGTGCCGGAAGATGCCGATGCGCGTGCCCGGGTGATGCAACAGGTGAGCATCGTTGATCAGCTCCCGAACGGCACCTTGCTCTATGGCTTTCATCCCGATGCCGACCTGCGGCCTGAAGCGCTCAAGACGGCCATGGAAACGGTCTACGACTACAAGATCCAGGCACTCGAAGCCATGATTGACGCCAATGCCGACGATGCGGAGCTGGTTGCGGCCTATCGCGCGAAGATCGCGAAGGAGCGGGGCGGCAAGTCGGTCTGCCGCGATGCGGCATTTCAGCGCGCCGCACGTCAGCACGTCGCGGGCCTCTTGACGGACCTCGACCATGCGCTTGGTCCGTCGTCACCGTACCTCAGGGGGGAATCATTCTCGCTTGGCGATGTGCTGTGGGGTGTCAACCTGGTCCGGATGGCCTATCTGGGGCTTGCGTCGATGTGGGAAAACCTGCCCAACGTCGAGCGATATGTGGATGCGCTGGCCAAGCGTCCATCCCTGTGCAAAGAAGCGGTCCGGGCTACCGTCGATTCCATGCCGCCTTCGCGCTATATGCATGTCATTGCCGGCTGCGGGGAGGCGGTGCCGGTGTAGTCCTCCAGCCCGATGGCACCGGCCAATGCCGGTGCCTGTGGCAGAAGGGGAATGGGCGGAGACTCTGAATCTCCCCATTTGCTTTCTCAGGCTCTCACGGGCCGGATCCGGCAGATGCGCGCCCTGGGGTATGATCCGAGGTCAAGATCACACCCACATCCGATCCGTTGCCACCGCCGGCAATGATTCGCGTTCCCATGCATCGGCGTTGCGGCACTGCCCGGATACGTCTGCCAGGCTATGACGAAGTCACCGGCTCAGGACCCATCCAATGCTGCGCCGCTGCATGAGCAGATCTACGCACGGATTCGTGCCTCGATCCAGCAAGGGCAACTGAAACCCGGGCAGCGGGTGCCATCCTTGCGTGCCTTTGCGGGCGAGCTCGGCGTGGCGCGCGGGACCGTTCAGGTCGCCTATGAGCGGCTCCTGGGCGAAGGTTACCTGATCGCCAGAGGCCCTGCGGGGACGTTCGTTTCCGAGCAAATTGCGCCATCGCGCCCCCACCGCGTGGCCGCAGCGGCTGGGTCCAGCCGCACGCCACCGAACCAGGAACTTACCGAGTTTTCGCTCGAAACGGAGGGTGGAATCCCCGTGCCGTTGCAACTGGGGCTTCCCGCGCTGGATGAGTTCCCGCGAAAACTATGGACGAGGTTGATGGCGCGGCAAATACGCAGCGCCGGCTCGCTGACCAGGCCGGCGTCAGCCGGATTCGGCCCGCTGCGAGAAGCGTTGGCCGCTTACCTGCAGCGCTCACGGGGCATCGACGCCCAGCCGCACCAGGTGTTCATCGTGCCGGCATATACGGCCAGCCTTGCGCTGATTGTGGATGCGCTCAGGCTGGCGGGCGAAAGCGCCTGGGTTGAGGATCCCAGCTATCCTCCGACAGCCCAGTCACTGAGGCGCCTGAACCTGCAGGTCCGGAATGTGCCAGTGGATGATCACGGCCTCGACGTCGAATTTGGGCGCCAGCATTTTCCAGGGGCGCGCCTGGCCGTAGTGACGCCATCGCACCAGAGCCCGACTGGCGTGGCACTGACACTGCAACGTCGCGTCGAACTGCTCGACTGGGCCGGTGAGCGGGGCGCATGGATCATCGAGGACGACTACGACGGCGAGTTTCGTTACCGCGGCCACCCGTTGCCGGCCTTGAAGAGCCTGGACACATGCGACCGGGTGATTTATTGCGGCACGCTTAGCAAGGTGCTGTACCCGGGGCTACGGCTCGCTTACGTGGTCGTGCCACAAAGTCTGGTACCGACCATGGATCTGGCCTGCAGGCGCACGGTGCATGGCGGCTGCCCCGAACTCTTGCAAGCCGTGGCGGCGGAGTTTATTGCGCATGGGCACTTCGCCCGGCACATCAAACGCATGCGCACGCTTTACGCGCGACGACGCGCAATGCTGGCCGAGGCGCTGGCTCCATACAAAACGGACGGCTTCACTGTTTGCCTGCAGGATGGCGGCATGCACCTTCTGGTCGACGTCAGGGACGATCTTGACGATCTGGCGATGGCCCGTCGTGCGCGCAAGGCAGGATTCGCCGTCCATTCGCTGACCGCCTGGCGGCGGGGCGCGCCAGGGCGGCGTGGCTTGATGATGGGCTTTACCAATCTGCGCAGTCAGGCTGAAGCCGATCGCCTGGTTACTGAGCTGATGCGCGCGCTCAAAGCATAGACGTTCGTCACGGGACGCTTGACCGTTGATTCCGCGCGGCTCGCGTCCATCATTATCGAAGCCTGGGAAGGGGCGGTTCAGCGCAGCAAGGTCGAGCGCAATGGCGACGCCTGCCGACGCGCTACCAACCATCGGTCATACCGCCCCATGTCGATGGCCCAGTCGAAAACAATAAACATGTGCCTGTTGACTGAGTCGTCGTCCATTTACATTGAAGCCTGCACAAGCCAGCACGCATCGGCACCATGACCAGGAACCTGATGCCCAGACATATTCAAGGCAACGCGCGCACGCGTTAATAAAGGAGTCTCACCATGTCTTCAGATCGCAGCCTCGATCAAGGCCTATCGCGACGTAACCTGCTGTTGGGCGGCGCGGCCGCAGCCAGCGCGCTGGTGGCTTCCGGCTTGCCCGGACCTGCGGCGGCGGCACCGTCGGCAGAAAAGGTGAATACCGCGAAGGCAAGCGGCAAGGCTTCAGGCAGCTACATCACGGCAAAGGACGGCACCCAGCTCTATTTCAAGGACTGGGGCGCCGGTCGCCCCGTTGTATTCAGTCATGGCTGGCCACTGAGCTCGGACAGTTGGGAATCCCAGATGATCCTCGTTGCTTCGCAAGGGTACCGTGCCGTTGCACATGACCGTCGTGGCCACGGCCGTTCAAGCCAGCCATGGAATGGCAATGAGATGAACACCTATGCCGACGATCTGGCCACGGTGTTCGAGACGCTCGACCTGCGGGACGCTATCCTGGTGGGCTTCTCCACGGGTGGTGGCGAGGTGGCCCGATACATCGGCCGGCACGGTACGCGACGCGTTTCAAAGGTGGTGCTGGTTTCAGCCGTACCGCCTTTGATGGTGAAGACCGCCGCCAATCCGCGCGGACTGCCAATCGAAGTATTCGACGGCCTGCGTGCCGCTCAACTTGCCAATCGGTCCCAGTTCTACAAGGACGTGCCGGCGGGGCCGTTCTATGGCTTCAACCGACCCGGTGCAAAGCCGTCGCAGGGGTTGATCGACGCATGGTGGGCGCAGGGCATGCAGGGTGGACACAAGAGTACGTACGACTCGATCAAGGCATTCTCTGAGACCGATTTCACCGAGGATCTCAGGAAGATCGATGTGCCGACCCTGATCATCCACGGCGACGACGATCAGATCGTGCCGATCGACGCCGCTGGACGCGCATCGGCAAAGCTCGTCAGGAACGCGAAGCTGATCGTCTACCCCGGTGCGCCGCATGGGCTCACCGACACCCACAAGGACCGGTTCAACGCCGACCTGTTGGCATTCATCCGTAGTTGAAACGACGCCGCATCTGCCGGGCCCCACGAAGGCGCCGGCAGACCGGCTCACCATAAGAGGTACTTCCCATGTGCAACCACCATGGACCCTATGCAGACCCCGTTGATCCGGCTCTGCCGAAGTCCGGCATTACGCTGGACCTGCCACGCACCGCGCTCGTCGTGATTGACCCGCAGATCGACTTCATGAGCCCCGAAGGCCGCAGCTGGGGCGTGGTCGGAGAAAGCGTGACGGAGCAGGACCTCGTGGCCAACCTGGTCCGTCTGTTCGAGGCAGCAAAACAGGCGGGCATCACGGTCGCCATCTCTCCCCACTATTACTTTCCCCATGATCACACATGGAAAGTGCAGGGCCCCGCCGAAATGTTCCAGCATGCCATCGGCATGTTCGACCGTCCGGGCGCGCTGAACCTGGACGGATTCCGTGACTCGGGCGCGGACTTCATGCCGGAACTCAAGCCGTATATCGAGGATGGCAAGACCATCATCTGCTCCACGCACAAGCTGTACGGCCCGCAGGCCAACGACCTTGTCCTGCAGTTGCGCAAGCAGCGCGTCGACCAGGTGATCCTTGCGGGCATGGCCGCCAATCTGTGCGTCGAATCCCATCTGCGTGATCTGCTGGAGCAAGGTTTCGAAGTTGCTGTCGTGCGCGACGCCGTAGCAGGGCCGAAGCTACCCGAAGGGGATGGGTATCACGCGGCACTGGTCAACTTCCGCTTCATCGCAAACGCGCTGTGGGATACCAACGAAACCGTGTGGCGGTTGGCAGGAAAGGTTGGAGCAGTCGCGTAGCGACCTGTCGTGGGGGGGGGGGGGGGGGGGGGGGGGGGGGGGGGGGGGGGGGGGGGGGGGGGGGGGGGGGGGGGGGGGGGGGGGGG
>NZ_JBWKQZ010000010.1:0-211869 GCF_059419025.1 Cupriavidus sp. GW821-FHT07C08 | reverse complement strand
CAAGCCAATCAAGTGGAAGTACGACGATCCAGCGCGGCGAATTCGCCCGGTGCCAATTCAATGACGCGATGGACTAGGGCGATTGCCGTGGCTGGCATGCGCAGCCTATACGGGCGGGAAGTGGGAAAGTGGGAATCAATACACATGGATAGCCTACTGCCAGTTCGAGGTCGAAAGACATTGTTGAAGGATTCCCGTTACCGCCATATCTGCTTTCGACAAACTCGGTAGAAACGGAGCTGCTTACAATGCTCGCTTCCAAAGCAGGTCTTCGTCACGCCATCGCAACTAACCTACACGGACAGAATCAGCTGGTGCGGAACAAGGCAAATTCGCGTAGCGGCCGACAAGATAGATGAGATGAGCCTGCCCTGAGAGGATTTCTCCGCTAGCCTACGTCTGCGTACTGCGCATCACTCCAATTTTAGTGAAATCCAGATCGGGGGCGCTGCGTTGTGGTGCCTGACTACGCCAATTTGGCCGTGCGGCGTGACATTGCCAATGGCAACACCCCGTGCGCAATGTCCGGGGATGTCTCTCTCTGTGCAAGAGTAACGAGACAAAATGGTATGAGCATCTCCCATATGGGATATGTCGCAACGAAAAATCTGGCGAAACCGTGCAGTCTGAGCGATCGCTACATCTAGGTTTGCAAGAATTGAAGCTCCTCGGTGGTTCCTAGTCTGTCCGGACCTCTATACCAAATACCGACAACAGCTCGCGACCAGGCGCCAGCACCGTTGGCCGAAGCCGTCCGGTTTGGCCCTCCGGCAAGGACCACTATCCGCCTTGCATCATTCTGAATGTTCAGATTTGCACTCCATCAACGTAATGGTCACGTCGGTTCGCACCTCCACCACTGCGACATAAAGAGCACCATTGTTCTTGAGCTTGAATTATTTTTTCTTAATTCTGAACAATCTTTCATTTAATGCCGTAGCCATCCTGTCGTTATATTGTGCGGCCACGTCGTTAGGCGCTATCAACTCACTTGCCAGCCCCGTGACGCTACCGCCAAGACCATTTGCTCAAAAATAAACTGGAATTGACAGTGAAAAATTCTCTCCTCGCAGTGGCAGCTGCAGCTTGTGCTATGTCGGGCGCCGCCTTTGCCCAATCGTCGTCCAACGTGACGCTCTACGGCATCGCTGATGCCGGCATCAGTTTTCAAAGCCATGTTAATGGTGGCGCCAATGGAAGTGGCTCGGTCACCGGTGTGACATCGGGTGGCCTGTCCGGTTCGCGCTGGGGCCTGCGCGGGGTCGAGGACCTTGGCAACAACCTGAAGGGGATCTTCGTGCTGGAAAGCGGTTTCGATATCGACACCGGTAAATCCGCACAGGGCGGCCGACTGTTCGGTCGCCAGGCCTATGTTGGCCTGCAGGGCGATTTTGGTGCTGTCACGCTCGGTCGCCAACAGAACGCACTGTATGACCTGTTTGCTGCCTACGATCCGACGGCGGTAGGCCCGACGTTCTCGCTGAATTCGGTTGACAACCAGTTTACCGGCCGCGCCGACAATGCTATCAAGTACACCGGTACTTTTGGCGGTCTGACTGCAACCGGTTTTTACAGCTTCGGCCGCGACGTGACCTCCGGCCTCGGCGGCGAAGTCCCGGGTCATTTCAAGGTCGGCACCAACTTTGGCGGTGGCCTGGCTTACGCGAACGGCCCGTTCTCGGTGGGCGTCGCCTATGACCAATTCCAGGGCAGCACCTTGGCTTCGGCCGACCTGACCGCCAAGCGCGCCGCGATTGGCGGTTCGTATGCCATCGGCGATGCCAAACTATTCGCTGGCTACCGCTGGATGCGCGACGAGGTCACTACCGGTACGGCCCGTCACGACAACCTGTACTGGCTTGGCGCGAACTACAAGTTCACCCCGGCCTTCACGCTGACCGGCGCGGCTTACTATACTGACGCCCGCACTGACAACAAGGATTCGTGGACGTTCGCGGTGAACGCGGACTACGCCTTCTCCAAGCGCACCGACGCTTACCTGGTGCTCGGTTACGTGAACAACAAGGGCAATGCGACCTTTGGTATGACTGGCACGGCCAATACGTTGCCGGGCCAGAACCAGACTGGTGCAATGGTTGGCGTGCGTCACCGCTTCTAATCGCCCCGCCGGCACGTCCTTGGCGCGTGCCAACAATAGCTCATATCGACCTTGACTTCTCAATGGGCTCAAGGCGTTTGGCCGGCAGCGATGCCGGCCATTTTTTTATGCAGCGCGTGCTACCACTTCGGGACCTGCTACCTTCTGCTCAAGGGAGAGCTGCCAAGCAGGAGTAATCGCGATGCCCCCGCCAATGGTGCCCGCGCCGACGATGCCGATCTTGCGTACGGGGCACAACGTTGTCCGCCCAGCACACCTGAATAGCGCCGCTCATGCGGCCGCTGCCGCTCGTGTCCGGTGCAAGTTCGGCGCCCACTAGTTGAGGTAAGCGCTTCGTTTCGAGCGAGCCGGAGACCAGGCAGATCTTCACTTCCGGCAGGCCGAAGCGCGTCGCGGCTTGCTTGACGTCCTCTCCGCCTAAAGGACGGAGATTCCTTCTGCAAGAGGGGCACGCCCGCCCCCGGCTTCTGACGAAGCCTCATTCACAGCGGCTTTACCGGCCGCCGAGGCAAATGCCTGTTCCATGCTAAGGAGTCCCGTACGCAGAATGTTCTTTGCTGCGTTGACATCGCGCTCGTGTGAGGTTTGACACACCGGACAGGTCCACTCTCTGATGCTGAGAGCCTCCTGCCCTGCGGAGCCTGTTCGTGACTCGCAGCACGAACAGGTTTGCGTGGAATAGCGTTCATCGACCTCCTCGAACCACACCCCCGCGCTATCGCATTTGTACTGGAGCATGGTGCGGAACGTGCTCCAGCCCGCATCCAACACAGACTTGGCCATGTTGGTCTGGGCGAGCGCGGAGGCGTTCACGTTGCCGATGAAGATGGCACCGTACTTTCGCACGATTGCCGTGGATTGCTTGTGCAGGAAGTCTTTCCTGCAATTTCTGACTTTTGCGTGAAGCGCCGCAACGCGCTTCGTCTTGCGTGCCCGCTGAGCCCGGCCGAGCGCCGCTTCATATCGACGATAGAACCGCTGAGCCTCCAGCACTTTTCCGTCGCTTGTCGCGGCGAAGTCCTTCAGTCCCAAGTCGATGCCGACTGACGCGCGGCCTTCCGAGCGGGCAGCGACTGGCACCTTGACGGTCACGTTCAGGTACCAACGCCCACGGGCATCCTCACTGAAGTTGCCGGCCCGCAAGTCGTATCGCGACAAACCGTAACTGTCCCACAGGGAAAGCCAGCGGCCGTTGAAGCGCACCTGGCCGTGCCCATATTTCAGCGCTCCGGTTTTGAACGGAACCCACCCCAGGCTGCGGCGCGCGCTGCCGCTGACGCGCCAACGCAGCTTGATCTTCTTGAACTGTTTTCGGCGGCGACAATACTCCTGCCCGATCTCCTGCACCGTGTGGCTATGCAGGCCGAGACCCTCCTTGGTCGCGCCGTCGGTGTACTTCTGCAACTCGTAGGCCCCGATAAAGCGCCGCTCACGCTCGAACACGCGGGCCGAAAGCTCATTTGCGAAATTCCACACAAAGTTCACCTCCCGCGCCTGCGCACGAAGCCAGGCGGCGTGTTTGTCCTTGATGCGTAAGCGCAGGACACGGGTGACGGTCGGAGTATGAGAGGTGGCTGACATACCGAGTCTAAGACTCGGTTTTAGCCTTCCCAATCATAGGTCCTAAGCCGCTTACCCCGCCCTGAAGAGACGGGGCTTGCGCGGCGGTTCTACTGGGTCACACGATAATGGCAAGCCATGTCCGGTTCCATCCCCATTGCAGCAACACCCAGCATTTCCCCAGCTTTTCCACGCTTTTCCACTCAATTTCGCCCAGAGCGCATGATTGACTAAAATTTCAATGCGCGCGATAACCCTTCTACCATGCATTTGCCCAATCCTTCTGCCAATGCAGCTTCCACCCCGGGAGCGGCAGAGCAGTAGGGGCCAACACAGGAGGACTCCCTTGGAAGCCACTTCCAACGTCCTCACCGAACGCCACGTGAAATGAACACGAAAACGCTCCCCCCGCGCGCCGATGCGGGTCCAAACAAGGCGATTGAAGTGCGGGTTCCTTGCCAGCCAATCGTCGACGCCGCCTTCTTGCGCGATCCCTACCCGACCTACCACAAACTGCGTGCAGCCGGCCCCATCCATTGGAGCGAGGAATTCTTCGGCGGCGCTTGGCTGCTGACCAGGCATGAGGACGTGGAAGCCGTGCTGCGCGACCCGCTCTATTCCGCGCGGCGGACGGGTGGCTGGGTAATGCGCGGCTGTGAAGATGAGCGCCAAGCACTCTGCCCCTTCCAACGCCTATTCAGCCGAGCAATGCTGTTTCTGGACGAGCCGGACCACACGCGGCTGCGGCGGGTGCTCAACGCCGGCTTCCGCCCCGCAGCGTTGCGCACATTCGCCGGCACCATTGAGGAGATGTCGTCCGGATTCTTGGACGAGCTGGAGGGCACACAGCAGTTCGATTTCATCGAGCGGATTGCCAAGCCCTTGCCGGCAAGGGTGATCGCCAACCTGCTTGGCATGGATGGCGGCGATCAATCGGATTTCCTGACGTGGTCCGAAGATCTGGCCGCCTTCATCGGCGCGCCGGACCCCGACTACGGGCTGAAACGCCGCGCGCAGGCGAGCCTCCTCAACATGAGCGCCAGCTTCGAGGCCATGCTCGCACGCCGTCGGACACAGGATGAACGGCATCCGCAGACGCAAAACAGGGACCTGATCGGGCATCTGTTGCACGCCGAGGCTGAAGGCGAGATCGAGGCTGGCGCCGAAATGCTAGCGCAATGCGCCATGTTGCTGTTCGCCGGGCACGAGACGACGCGCAATCTGCTCGGCAACGGCTTGCACGCCTTGCTGAGCCACCCGGACCAGTGGCAACGCCTGCGCCAGTCGCCCGAGCTGCTGCAAAACGCGGTGCGTGAGCTGCTCCGCTATGAAAGCCCGGTCCAATACACAGGCCGGCGGGTCACCACGGACGTGGTCATACATGGGCGGCGGCTACGGCGCGGGGACTTGGTGGTGCCGTTGATCGGCTCCGCCAATCGCGATCCGGCGCGCTACAGCAGCCCGGACGAGCTGGATATCACCCGGCGCGAAGGCTCCCACCTCTCTTTCGGACATGGCCCGCATGTCTGCATCGGTGCCGCGCTGACGCTGATGGAGGCCGAGATTGTCTTCCGGGCGCTGCTGGCCCGCTGGCCGGGGCTCGAACTCGTAGATGCCGAGCCAAATTGGAACGTCAACCCGGTCTATCGAGGACTTTCCAGTTTGCAGGTCCGCCGTCGGAGCGGCATGCCTGCCAGCCGGACCTATGAGCCACGTGCGTAAATTTCCTGCGCGTACTTTTTCTGGAGGGAAGCCGAGGGGCGAGACGGCTGGCGGCCAGCTCCGCCAGCTACTGCCGGCCGAGAGCGGCTAGTTCCGCCTCAAGATCGGCCTGCCCGACCGCTTGCCCAACGATGACGAGGCCAAATACCTGCTCATTGAAGAGGTGCGCTTCGCCTACGTCCGGGCCGCCATTGAGCGCGCTCTCGCCGCGCGATCGGCGTCGACTTCAACGCCGACCACCTGGCGGTAACCGAAACGGACCTGTACGGGAACATGGTCCGCACCGCGCGGTTGCCGCTGCTTCGTGCGGACCGGGTGGCCTTCGTGCGTCGCGATCAAGCCCGATGCCGCAGGGCGCATTTCCAGCCAATTTCCGCGAGTGGTCCTGCCTTTCGTCCAGTCTCCACTGCATCGGCGGCGGCAGCCGTCCCGCTTGCGGCGCGCTGCGCGATTCCGTGGAGGATAGCGGCCATGCGGAACAGGTTGTAGGCGAGACAGAAGTCCCAGTTTGGCGAGAGGTCCCGTCCAGTGACCTGCGCGTACTGGCGCATGTACTCGGCCTCCGACGGAATGCCGAGGGCTGGCAAGTCCAGCCCGGCGATGCCGCGCCACAACTGGGGAGGGATATACCAGCTCATGCAGTGGCCGGAGAAATCCGCAAGCGGATGCCCGAGCGTAGAGAGTTCCCAGTCGAGCACGCCGATGATGCGGGGCTCGGTCGGATGGAACACCACATTATCGAGCCGGTAGTCGCCGTGCACCAATGTCGTCTCGTCGTCCGCCGGAATATGTTGGGGCAACCACTCCATCAGTTGGCGCATCGCCCTCGGCACTGGTACCGTGGATGCTTCGACCTGGCGCGACCAGCGGCCGATCTGCCGGGCGAAGTAGTTGCCCGGCTTACCGTAGCCCTCAAGACCCAGCCCTCGATAGCCCACCGCGTGCAGCGCTGCCATCACCCGGTTCATATCCCGGTACATCGCCCTTCGGTCTGCCGACGAAACGCTCGGCAGCGATTGGTCCATGTAGACCCGACCATCCAGGAACTCCATCAGGAAGAATGGCGTGCCGAGAATGGTGTCATCCTCGCAGTAGCCCAACATGCGGGGCACCGGCACGCCACTATCCTGCAACGCTCTCATTACGCGGTATTCCCGATCGATGGCGTGGGCAGATGCAACGAGCGGCCCGGGCGGCTTCTTGCGCAAGACGAAGCGGCGGGCCCCGTCGACAACGATAAAAGTAGGATTAGACTGGCCGCCGCTCAGCGATTGCAGCGCCACGTCCCCTGAATCAGACAGCGACTGCGCGCGCATCCAGTCGGCGAGCGCCTTGGTGGAGAGCTGGTTCATAGTGTGCTCACGAGATGGCCGCCGTCGACCGCAAGCACTGAGCCGGACATCGCTGCACCGGCCTCAGAGGCGAGCAGCAGCATTGGCCCGTCAAGATCGGTCAATTCACTGAAGCGACGGCTCGGGATGCGCGACTGCAGTTTCTGGCCGGCCTCGCTCAGCAGAAAATCACGATTCAGATCCGTGATCACGTAGCCGGGTAGCAACGCATTGACCCGGATGCGGTAGCGCGCAAGCTCCAGCGCCATCGCTTTGGTCGCCTGCACGACGCCGGCCTTCGAGATCGCATAAGGCGCAACCCCGCCGGCCACACGCTCGCCGAGGATGGAGGAAACATTGACAATACAGCCGCCACGGTCCGCGGCCACCATGCGGCGGCTTGCTTCGGTGGCCACCAGCCAGCAGCCCTTCAGGTTTGTGTCCACCACTGTGTCATAGTCGGCCTCAGTCTGCTGCAGCAGCGGCTTGGTAACGGAGATGCCAGCGTTGTTGACGACGAGGTCCGGCGCTCCCCAGTTGGCCAGTTCGTCGAAGCATTGGCTCACGCTGGCGGAGTCGGTGACGTCGAGGCCAATCGCCCGCGCCTCGCCACCCTCGGCAGCAATTTGCTCCTGCAATGGCAGCAGCTTTTCGGCACGGCGTGCACCCAGCACCACGCGTGCGCCAACGCTCGCCAGCAGCCGCGCGAAATGGGCTCCCAGCCCGCTGGAGGCGCCGGTGACCAGCGCGATGCGTCCGTCGAGGCGGAATCGGTTAAGAGGTTTGCTCATGCCTTGCGCTCCGCGTTGTCTACAATCTTACGTGCCATACTCCAACGGTGTACCTCGCTCGGGCCATCGTAGATGCGGAAAGCGCGCATGTCCGTGAAGATTCGCATGACCGCGGACTCGCCTGTGACGCCGCGCGCGCCAAGCACCTGCACGCAGCGGTCCACGACCCGCCATTCGGCCTCTGAGCAGGCCACTTTGGCGCGACTCGATTCAAAGTTGCACTTCTGGCCCTGATCGAGCAGCCAGGCGGTGTGCCAGATGTGCAGGCGTGCGGTTTGCAGGTCAATGTCATTGTCGGCAAGCATGAAACCAACGCCCTCGTGCTCCGCGAGCGGCTTGCCGAACGCGTGGCGTTTGCGCGCATAGGCAACAGCTTCGTCGTGAGCCCGCCTGGCCTGGCCAAGCCAGCGCATGCAGTGCGTCAGCCGCGCCGGCGCCAGCCGAACCTGTGCATAGCGAAAACCCTTCCCTATCTCGCCCAGAACGTCCGTGGCCGGCACGCGGAGATTCTCGAATTTCAGCACTGCATGACCACCGGTGAAGCAACGGTCCATCGCCTCCAGGTTGCGTTCCAGACGAATGCCCGGACGATCCATGTCGCTCAGGAACATGGTCGCCGAGCCGTCCTCCATTCGAGCCATGATGATTGCGTAGGACGCCCCCTCAGCGCCGGTGATCATCCACTTGGTGCCGTTGATGACATAGTCGTCGCCGTCGCGTACAGCGGTAGTCTGTAGCATGCCAGGGTCGGAGCCAGCGCCCGGATCTGGCTCTGTCATCGCAAAACAGGACCGGGTTCGACCTTCAACTTGAGGCCTGAGCCAGCGCTCCTTCTGCGCCGGGGTGGCGACCTCGTCCATGAGGTGAATGTTGCCTTCATCAGGCGCGTGGATATTCATTGCGACCGGGCCAAGGCATGAGTAGCCGGACTCTTCGAACACCACGGCTTTTGCGATGTGCGACAAACCGAGTCCGCCCATTTCGATGGAAGCGTGTGGTGTCAGCAGGCCTGCGTTGCGCGCCCGTGCTACCAGCTCTGAGCGCAGCGCCTCGCTTGGGCCGTGTGCATGCGCTTCCAGCTCCTTTTCGAGCGGGATAACCTGGGTTGCGATGAAATCGCGCGTGCGTTCCTGCAAAACGCGCAGTTCGGGTGAGAGATCGAAATTCATTGAGAGTATCGGTATGTTTTCCTTGGTTCGGAGCAAGAGCGCCACCTTCCGATTTTTTCAGACCAGAGGCACTCCGGTCTTCGCTTGGAGGTCACTTTGCGTGACGCCCTCGGCAAGCTCCACCACCTTCAATCCTTCAGGCGTGACATCCAGGACGCACAGGTCAGTGATGATGCGGCTGACTACACCAACGCCAGTCAAAGGCAGGGTGCAGCCAGGCAGAATCTTCAGGTCCCACCCACCGTCCTTGCGGCGAGCGACATGCTCCATGAGGACGATCACCCGATCGACGCCGGCCACCAGGTCCATGGCACCGCCCATTCCCTTGACCATCTTTCCGGGAATCATCCAGTTCGCGAGGTCACCACTTGCACTCACCTGAAGGGCGCCGAGGATCGAAAGGTCCATCTTTCCACCACGGATCATTGCAAAGCTCTCGTGCGAGCCCACAATGCTCGTGCCAGGTAGGGTAGTTACCGTCTCCTTGCCGGCATTGATGACGTCCGGGTCAACCTCTTCCTCGGTCGGGTATGGCCCGATACCCAGCATGCCGTTCTCGCTCTGCAGCCAGACCTCCATGGCGGGATCGACGAAGTTCGCCACCAGTGTCGGCAGGCCTATTCCAAGGTTGACATAAAAGCCGTCCTGTAACTCTCGGGCGGCGCGTTGTGCCATCTGCTCGTGGGCCCATGCCATCCTCAAACTCCTGCTTTCGTCCGCACGGTTCGGCGTTCAATCCGTTTCTGCGGCGAGGTGTTGACAACGATGCGGTGCACGTAGATGCCTGGGAGGTGGATCTCATCAGGGTCCAGGGTGCCCGTCTCCACAATCTCCTCAACCTCGACTACCGTTCGTTTCCCTGCCATGGCTACGGCCGGATTGAAGTTGCGCGCCGTCCGTCGAAACACGAGATTGCCGGCGCGATCCGCCTTCCATGCCTTGACAAGCGAGATTTCTGGCACCAGCGACTCCTCCATAAGGTATGTCCTGCCGCCGAACTCGCGAAGCTCCTTGCCTTCGGCGACCATGGTCCCGACACCTGTCCGCGTGAAGAATGCCGGGATGCCCGCTCCGCCAGCCCGGAGCTTCTCCGCCAGGGTGCCCTGTGGGGTGAATTCAAGCTCCAGTTCGCCGGCGAGGAACTGCCGCTCGAACTCCTTATTCTCACCGACGTAGCTTGCAATCATTTTCCGAATCTGACGGGTGCGAAGCAGCTTGCCGAGTCCGAAGTCGTCCACCCCGGCATTATTGGAGATCACGGTGAGATCCTTCACTCCCAATATGAGTAGCGCCTCGATCAGCGCCTCCGGGATGCCGCACAGGCCGAAGCCGCCGACCGCGATCAGCTGGCCATCGCGAACCAGCCCATTCAGCGCGTCTTTTGCGCCGGGGTACACCTTTTCCATCAATCCGTTCCTTATGGACAACTCGTTGCGATTTGCTCTCTTCAGATATGTCGCGTAACGCGGCCAGACATCAGGGAACGATTACCACATTGGTGAAGCCGCCCGATGAACGCGCGGCGACCGAGGCAAGCGCCTCGTTTGCCTGGGAAAGCGGGAAACGCACCTCGTCGAGCTGACGCAAATCAAGGGTTCCGACGCCTGCCATCGCCGCAAGCTCCTCACCCTCGCCGGTACTGAACCAGAGCGAACCAATCCATGAGAGACCGGAAGTCATGAACCAGGCCGGGTCAATAGGTAGCGGTTCGGCTAGGCCACCGATCCCGACAGCCACACCACCTCGGCGCAATGCTTTCAATGTGTCCATGGCAACCTGCGCCGAGGCACCTGTCGACAGCGCGTCGATGTAAATATCGGCACCGCGTCCATCGTTGTGACGCATAACCCAGTCGGCCACTGGCTCATCGCCATATGACAAGGTTTGAACGCGTGCAGGATCCAGCGCGCGTACGCGCTCGAGCAACGAACGGTTACGGGCAACGGCAAAAACGCGCGAAGCACCCATCGCCAGGGCCAGCATTACTGCCGGCACGCCCAGCGTTCCGGTTGCGCCGGTCACGATCACCGTCTTTCCGGTCCCTGTATGCGCCTTCTTGAGGGCACCATAGGCAGTTCCGATATAGCCGAAGCGCGAAGCTTGCTCGAAAGTCGTACTATCCGCGAGCTTGATTAGGCTGCTTGCCGGGGCTGCGAGGTACTCCGCCATACCCCCGTTTGGATAGGCCTTGAAGAGCTTGGCTGCGCCCGGTACGAAGCCGAAGTAACCCTGGAAGGCACCGTTCATGCAATGCTGTGGCTCGCCGATCCTGCAGTTATGGCAGCAGCCACAAGAGCGCAGGGGACTCACATAGACCCGGTCGCCTGCCTTGATGTCGGTAACGAGTTCGCCAACTTGGTCAACGACTCCGGCAACGTCCAGGCCAAATACCGCTGGCAGCGGTGGCAGCGGCACCCAAGGGAACCACTCTGCGAAACGGTTCAGGACATTGTCAAGGTTGGGTACGAGGTTGCACGCCTTCACCTGCACGACAACGTCTGTAGGCCTGGGAACGGGCCGTTCTATCTCTTCGATCACGAGAGGTTTGCCGTACTCGTGTACGCGCGCAGCGGTCATCATCTTCATTTGGTTGCTCCTCGGGCACCTTGATACTCTGCTGTCGAGCTGCTCCACGTCAGACCAGTTAGCCGTAGCTTTACCTCGACATCAGACATTTTGTGCTTATTTAGACACTTTTAATCAATCCGTTGCCATAGCAAACGCTCGGTATGCGTCTGCTTATGCTAACGTTAGCAATCTTAACCCGCAGGGAGCTATTTGCATCTAGGGTCTACACCTAGGCCAAAAATCTAAGCCAGATATATGGTACCGACAGCTTCAACAGAATCACCGGCCTTCGGAAGTGCTTTATTACATTGCGCTTCGTCACATAATTGAGCTAACGTTCGCATAAACTGGCATTGTTAGAGGCCATGCTGACGCCCCACATTCAGGCAAGCGAACCGATCCTCCTTCAGAGCAACGTGCATGGCGCCAGCCAAGCAGCCGGCACGGTCATTCCTTCGCTCACCTTGGTCCGGCACTGGCAGCAGACTAGCCTTATGCTATCGTTCGAAAAACTAACCCACCCCGACTATGTCCACCGCCAAAGACCTAGCCAAAGAGTTGGAAATCTCTGTATCGACGGTCGGTCGAGCGCTGGCCAATGATCCGCGCATCAGCGCTGCGACGAGGCAGCGCGTGATGGAAGCGGCGTTGCGATCCGGATATGTCGCGAGTCGCGCGGCTCAGATGATGCGAGGCGCCTCCAGCCGGCTTGTCGGCCTGATTCTTCCCGATCTCGGCAACAGTCAATACAGCATTGGGGCGCACGCGCTGGCGAAGTGTCTAGAAGCCGAGGGATTCCAGCTTGTGTTGTCGGAATCCGGCGACGATCCCATGACTGAACTGCGGCATCTACGTGAGCTTTGCAGCGCGGGTGTCGCCGGAATCGTCATCATTCCAAGCCCAAAGCCGCTTCCGGAGTCAGCGCGCCTGCTGAAGACAACGCCGCATGTGCAACTCATCCGCAGGCACGCGTCGCTTGGAGAGCAGTGGTTCTGCTTCGATAACACTCGGGCACTGCAGGACGCGACCCAGCATCTGGTCGAACTTGGTCACAAGCGAATCGCGTACATTGGGCCGACGCCCACTCTGAACACCGGCCAAGAACGTCTGCAAGGCTTTCAGCTCGCCCAGAATAACGCTGTAGTCGACAAGGAACTTGTCGTTTGCGGCCCGGGTACATCGACTGAATTCGGGCGCAAGGCACTTCGCCAGTTGCTTGCTCTTCGACGCCCACCAACCGGGCTCGTACTAGGCTCACTGCAAGTCACCCGAGGCATCCTTGACGAGGTTGTCGATACCGGCCTGAGAATTCCGGATCAACTGTCAGTAGTGGGTTTCAGCGATGAACCCGGCTTTCGTTGGTGGGGCCCCGGGCTCACGACGATTTCTGTCCCCAATGCCGAAATCACGACGTCATGTGGCCTTTGGCTGATACACCAGATGAAACAAAAAGATACTGGCTCTGACTCGCGTTACAGCTCGACGTCGCCAGGCAAATTGGTTATCAGGGGAAGCACGAAGCCTCTCAGCTACCAGTCCTGAACGGAATCGACGTGGAGCTGGCAATCAGCAGTACCCATGGAGCAGTGAAGCGCCTGTCGCATAGCGCTTTCACCGCCCTTGTCGGCGCTCGAATCAGCGCCTGAACATGTTTTAACTACGCATCGCGCATGGCACCCACCAAAACGAAGAGCAACGTGGCTTCGCGCGAGCTCTTATTGCGCCAGGCGTGGCGGGTACCGTTCTGGATGACGACGTCGCACGGACCGAGTTTCACCTCGCGCTGGTCGTCGAGCTCGAGCCAGATCTCGCCATCCAGCAGCACGCCATAGTCGACCGTGTCGGTCGTGTGCATTCCCGGGGCATCGGGCTCAAATGCCTCAATGAAACCTGGAGCTTTCTGCGCGAATTCCGCGCCAAAGGCTACGGGGTCAAAGCCAGGCGTCAGCATTGATGCGTCTGGCGGCAGGGTAAATACCAGCAGCCGCGTGCCGCCGGTCGGCGGATGCAAACTCTTGAGAGCAGGTATGGGGTCTGCTACCTCGCCGACCCCGATTTTTGGCACCTCGTCAGTCGACCAAAGGCTTGTCAAGGAAAAGCCCGGTCGGCTTTGGAAGACCTGCTGAAGCAAGTCATCGGACTGAATGACAGCCTTTCCGTCTGGATCGATGGCTGTGACGATGCGACGGATCTGCATGAACTAGGTCTCCTCGTATTGACGGTCCTCCACACCCTAAAAATATTGGGTCAAGCGGACGATTCGATGTCGTGCTGAGGCCCCTCTTATGCCACCTTTTGCATATGGGAGCTGTTTGAGTACGGGCACTTGGCAACCTCACATTCCACTGATGGGCGGAGGGATAGCCCCCGCCCTGGAAATGCGTCAGATGAAGACTTGCGTCTCTGGAATTGGCGCCTTTGCCGACCCACAACCATGCGCGGAGGGGTAAGCGCGTCCGGTCAGCACATCCAATACCGTCCCGGGATTCAGGACTTCGCCTTTGGCGCGCCACGCAACATGCTGATCTGGCCTTACCAAGACGGCAGAAGCCTCGAAAAGCTCCTGGAGCCCTGGTTGGTCGACCCGGTGGATGACTAACGGAATCCCTTTTTCATCGGCCGCCGCCTTAAAGGCACGGGAGTAGTCGTCGCCGCCGAACTCAATGAGGGTATAGACATCGGCGACCAAGTCGAGCGTCGACCTTCCATCCTCAAGCCATGCGTGAGGAATGCGATGCCCCGGTCGCGCGGTCTGCACCAGGCGAACAATATCGTCTTCCGGTTCAGGGGTCCCGTCATCCACAATGACGGGCGAGCCGCTGTACCGATACCCGATCGACGCGCCAACGGAATTGAATTCCCTTTTGAAAGTCTTGATCAGGAGATCACCAATAAACCGGCGGGCTGCCTCGCCCTCGGCCGTATCATCGTTTAGACGTGCGGCATGCTTCTCGATGTCGGGTTTAACCTTACCCCAATCCTTATAGATTTCCGCGGCCATCGCAGCCGTGCGTGCCGCTCCCTTTCTGCGATCAAACTCATAGCTGTCGAGAAGCGCATCAGTTCCCCAGCCTTGGAGCACCGCAGCAAGCTTCCAGCCGAGGTCGAATCCATCCAGCACGCCGGTGTTCATGCCGTGACCACCCGCGGGCGGCATCGTATGCGCAGCGTCCCCCGCCAGGAAGACGCGTCCGGACCGGAATTTCTTGGCGCAGGTTTCCCGGTTGACCCACGGCAAGACATCCGTCAAATAGGTGTACTCCACCTTGCGACCGACGAGTTGCAGGACGGCCTCGTCCATTCGCGCGCGATCGCATTTGGCAGGCTCCGCTACCAGCGCCACACGGAAGCGGTCATGCCCGTCGTAAGGCAGTAGTGTCGCGGAAATGCCGCTCTCGGTGACAGCCGTATAGCGGCCAGCCATCCTGGGCCGAGCAAGGTCAGCAAGCTCCCGGCTCTCGATGATCGCCTCGGCGGAATAACCATAGATTCCGGTGCTGTCTCGCTCGATGCCGAGAAGTTCCCGCACGTCACTGCGGGCACCATCACAGCCCACAACATACTTGCATCGAAGGGTGCTGACATTGCCGCTTTCGACCGACTGCACGTCAATCGAAACCCCTTGTTCGTCCTGGCGCAGGGTCAGGAACTTGTGTTGCCAGAGGAACCGGACCGACTCAAAGCTACCTGCGTAGCGATGAAGAATGGGATTGAACCAACTTTGCGGACAGCGCTGGGCGAACGTCGGACTTTCCGGCGGAGGCACCATCTTCGAGATCGGCAGCCATTCGATCCGCGCCAGTTCATAGCCTGTAATCGAGGTCAAAAACGCGCCGTCCTGAGGGTGGTCTGCCGGCCAGCCACAATTGCGCAACTCTTCCGTCAAACCCCATTTACGCGCGAGTTCCATAGTCCGAATGCTTACCGCATGCAGACGAGGATCTCTGAAAACGCCATCCGTCATCTCGACCACGATGCAGCGAACGCCTCGCCGCCCCAGCTCCGCTGCGAGGCTGGCTCCAACAGGGCCGGCGCCAACGACAACGACGTCGGCTTCAATCGAAGTAGTTTCCATATTTGTCTCTATTAGATATTGGTCTATGTGTTACAGATGGAGATCTCTCCCCAGTCGTGCTCAGACAGCAGCCTATCGTCCGGCAGCCATAATCGATCCGACCGCTTCTATGGTCGGCTTGACGCTTTCCAGCGCTCCACCCCCATCACAGGGAAGGACGGCTCCGGAGATAAAGCTTGCATACGGCGAACCTAGGAACAAGGCGAGATTGGCAATGTCTTCCGTCGTCCCCCAGCGCTGAAGCGGGACGCGACGCCGCGCTTGCTCCTGCTCATCCTCCCCCGCGCTCATCAGTCGCTTGGTACCCTCGGTAGCTTCAATCGGGCCTGGAGAGATACCATTCACGCGTACCCCCTCACCTCCCCACTCTAGGGCAAGAATCCGGGTGAGTTGATCGATTCCCGCCTTTGCCGCGCCGCAATGCACCTGGTATCGCATTGGGACACTGGCTTGTGGCGCGGTAATGTTGATCACCGACGCTCCAGGTTTGCGCAAATGAGAAAGCGCGGCACGCATCACATGAAAGGTCCCAACAAGGTCAATATCCACCACGACCTTGAAGCCGTTGGAACTCAGATCCTTGGCTTCGCATAGAAAGTTGCCAGCCGCACCCGACACCAAGACATCAATCGGGCCAAACTGAGCCGCAGCCTCCCGGAAGACGCTCTCGACAGCGGTAAAGTCTCGCACGTCGGCACAGAGTCCCAGAACTTCTGCGCCAAGTTGTGCCAGAGCGGAACGTGCCGCATCCACATTGGCGCTGCTGCGGCTCGCTACAGTCACCCGGGCTCCGCAACGAGCATAAGCCCGAGCAATGCCGAAGTTAATACCCGTGGTACCACCAAAGACCAGAACATGGCGGCCGGTGAAATCCAGCGGGAGGAGTGATTGCGAGAAACTGTTGGTCATGGATTTCACTGCGTTGTGGTAAATAAAATTGGTTCGCGACTTGGACTTCGATAGCGTCACTCACGTCACAAAACAGGGACCGGATCAGACGCGGAACATTGCGGCACGGGACGAAGCAGGAAGTACGACAAGGCGGGAATCAAGACGAGCGCCCCGAGCATGTTCAACAGGAACATGAACGCCAGCAGAATGCCCATGTCAGCCTGGAACTTGATCTCCGAAAATGCCCACGTCACCACGCCAACGGCCAGGGTCAAGCCCGTCAGCAGCACAACTCGGCCGGTGAACAGCAACGCCTTGTAATAGGCGACAGAAAGAGGGTCGCCCGACTTCATTCGCGCGAGTACCACGCTCAAAATGTACAGTGCATAGTCCACACCGATGCCGACACCGAGCGCGATCACCGGCAGCGTTGCAACCTTAACGCCCATCCCTAGCGTCACCATGAGCGCCTCGGCAAGCACTGAGGTCAGTATCAGCGGCAGCAAAGCCACCATAACCGCGCGCCACGACCGGAAGGTGATGAAACACAGCGCCGCCACCGCCGCATAGACCAGCAGCAGCATCTGGGTCCAGGCGCGCTTCACGACGATATTGGTGGCTGCCTCAACCCCTGCACTACCGCCAGCCAGCTGGAAAGCTGCTTCGGCATGCTTGTTGGCTTGCGCGAATGTTTCCACTTCGGCAACCACCCGCTCCAAGGTCTTTGCCTTGTGGTCCTTGAGGTAGACGTAGAGGGACAGCAGCGAGCAGGCCTGGTTGCGCAACTCCCGTGGCGCGCGCGTTTGCAGCGCGCCGAGTGCCCGCTGGTTCGGTACCAGTTCATACCACTTGAAGCTACCCTCGTTGTCGCCCATGGACGCATTCTTTGACAGTGCCGCCATGGAGTTGGTGGCTTCAACACCCGGGACTTGCTCCAGCTTCCATGCCAGGCGGTCAACGAGGGCGAGGGTCGCGTACGCCATGCACCGGTCCGGTGGTGTCTTTACCATCACCACGAGAATGTCCGAGCTGGCTGCGTAGTTGGCCACCATGAATGCGTTGTCACGGTTGTATCGCGATTCCGGGCGGAGCTCTGGCGCCCCGGCATCAAGGTCACCCACTTTCAGATGCCCAGCGATCAACAAGCCGCCTGCAGCCATGACGACGGCGCCGCCCAACGCAAGCCACGCCCAGCGAGGCTGCGTAAAGCCAACGAGGAGTCCCCACATGCGGTGCTTCCGAGCGTGGTCCTGATCGGCACGCTCGGCACGCAAGCTCCGATTCGCCGCGGCTGCACTGACGCCGGTGTACGACAACAGAATGGGCAACAGGATCAGGTTGGTCACGATGAGCAGCGCCACGCCAATGCTGGCGGCAACCGCCAGTTCCCTGATCACCGGAATATCAATGAGCAGCAGCACGGCAAATCCGACCGCATCGGCGAGCAGCGCCGTAAGCCCCGGCAGGAAAAGCCGGCGGAATGTGAAACGCGCAGCGACAACCTTATGGATACCCCGGCCGATGTCCTGCATGATGCCGTTCATCTTCTGTGCGCCATGGCTGACGCCGATGGCGAAGACCAGGAAAGGAACGAGCACCGAGTACGGATTCAGCTCATATCCGATTGCACTGAGCATTCCAAGTTGCCACAGTACCGCGGTGAGCGAACTCACGATCACCAGCATTGTGCTGCGCCAATCCCGGTTGAAGAAGAAAATCATGAGGCCTGCAATAGCGATCGCGATGCCGAAGAACGCCAGCATCTCGCGCAAACCACCTATCAAGTCCCCGACAATCTTGGCGAAGCCGGTAACGTGCAGTTCCACGCCCTGACTTTCGTACTTTGCTCGAATGGAATCAATCCGCTTCGACAATACCCCGTAGTCCAGCTTCTTGCCGGATTGCGGATCGATATCGAGCAGCGGTACGGAGATGATCGAAGACCGAAAATCGGCGGCTACCAACTGGCCGAGCTCACCGGAACGCTCGATGTTCTGCCTCACCTGCCGAAGGCTTGCGCCGGACCCGTCGTAGTCCTCGGGGATGACGGTGCCTCCATCGATACCCTCCTCAGTCACCGCCGCCCAGCGTGTATTCGGCGTCCACAGCGACTTCATGAAAGGTCGATCGACGCCAGGGAGCAGGTAAACCTCGTCATTGATCTTAGCCAGGGTCTGCAGGTACTTTTTGTCAAGAATCGTGCCCTGGCGCTGCACAACTGCAATGCGGAGGGTGTTCTCAAGTCCTGTCAGGTCGTTCTTCTGGGCGAGGAAGTTGACGATATAAGGGTGGGACGCGGGTAATGTCTTGTCGAAACTCGCATTCAGCTGCAACTTTAGCGCTTGCGGGCCGAGCACCGCGGCAAGCAGCAGGCAGATGAGCATTACCCAGGGCCGGTTATTGAAGAGCAGACGCTCGAGCAGCGAACCCGAACGCTGGTCGAAGTCGGCAAGCTCCACAGGCGCTGAGGAATTCGTGTCAGAAGGAACGTAGGCCATAGCTCATAGAAAGGAATCGGTGTTTTCAGCCCGCAAGCAGAAATCCGGAGGCTGAACTAGCTCGCCGAAGCCAGCCCAACATTACGAATGCCGCGCAGGGTCGCCAAGGCAAGACGGCCATTGGCGGCCTGCAGCAGCGCGGTTACGGGTAATGCAGCACTATTGATGACCCTGAAGGCCTTACCGCCGTCGCGGCTGACCAGGAGCTCCCCGCTTTGGCTCGCCAACAGGAATCGCCCGTCATCGAGCAGCAGGCCGGCACTCAATGAAGCCCGGGTTCCGGTCTCGACCTCTGCCCAGGTGTTCCCGGCGTCGGTCGAGAGAAAGGCCCTCCCACGCAACCCGTATACCAACAACTCGCCGCGCTGGCCGGTCACCAGGCCGAAGTACGTCCCCTTCGAAGGCGGTGCTATAGCTACGAACCGTTGGCCGTCCGACGAACGCAGCAGCAGACCCTGCTCGCCCGCGATAAACAAATTTTGGCCGACCCGCCGGATCGCGTAGAGATGCGCGCCCTTCTGATTCTCGAGGCGATACATCAAACTGTTCCAGGTCTTGCCTCCATCGTCCGTTCGAAATGCAAGATTGAATGCCCCGACGACATAGCCGGTGCGCTCATTCTCGAAATAGACGTCAAGGAAAGGTTTGTCAGGGCCGTCTTCGACGAGGGCCTGGGCGGCATTTAAGGTTGCACCGTCTCCAAACCGCTTTGCGGACTCAAGCGCAATACGGGCCGCTTGCCGGCCATCCAGTTGCACGGCCCAGTGCTCCCCACCGTCAACGGTGCGAAGTACCACGCCGAGATGGCCCACCGCCCAGCCCTGCCGCGCATCAATGAAGTGCATCGCGGTCAGCGTCACACTGAGTGGTACCAAAGCTTGACGCCAAGTCTTGCCGTCATCGTCGGAGAGCAGCACAGTGCCGCGCTCCCCTGCCGCAACCATCCGTTTCCCGGCTCGAACGAGTGCTAGCATCGCCAGGCCGCTCGCCTTTGAAGAGAGAATGGCCGGAAGTGTCAGGGCGTCAAATCGGCCAGGATCCGCGACACCAGTAGTGGGGACGGCAGCACGGGCAGTCGGCAATACGGCGCCAAGGGCACTGGCAGCGAGAAACTTTAGGAAAGGGCGGCGCATGGCACAGTTAACCGGTGGTTTCATGCGGCGACCACCGGTCGCCGGGTGTTGAGTCTGGCTGGAATGAGCACGTTCTAACGGCCGCCCTCGGCAAGGCTGTCCGATGAGAAGAATGTTGCGGGCCGTCGCTGATCGCTCTGATACTGCACCGGCATTTCCAACGTAGACGACGAGAAGTAGTACCCGCCCGCCTGAAGATCGAAGCCACCCCAGTTCACCGTTTGCGCAACCAGTGCGGGAATATCGGGCGCGACCAGTGGCAGGACGTAGTAACCGCGCCAGAGGTCCCCCTTAGCATCCCAACCGTCGGAAAGAAGGATGTTCCACGTATCTTCATCCACGTAGTAGCGGCGCTTCGGAACGACGTGACGTTTGCCTTCTTTCAGCGTCGCTTCGACAACCCACACCCGGTGGAGCTCCCAGCGAACCAAGTCGGGGTTCGGGAAGTTCGGCTTCAAGAGTTGCTCATGCGTCGCAAGCGCAGCCTTATTGTCGTTATAG
Organism: Cupriavidus sp. GW821-FHT07C08; assembly: GCF_059419025.1. NCBI lineage: Bacteria > Pseudomonadati > Pseudomonadota > Betaproteobacteria > Burkholderiales > Burkholderiaceae > Cupriavidus > Cupriavidus sp. GW821-FHT07C08. The sequence continues at coordinate 191,511 of NZ_JBWKQZ010000010.1, read as the reverse complement.
GGAACGTAAAGCTCCTTCTTCCCAACCAATTTCATCTCATGACGGTCGGTGGGGCCGACGAGTCCGTACACTTCATCTGACAGGCCAATACCGGATGTCACGAAGTTGGGGGCGTCATAGAAGATGGAAGGCGCACGACGCACCCTGCGCTGGCCGACCTGATACATCCAGACGGCGGCCTTGTCGCTTTCTGACGCCTCCCATTTCACAAATGCTTCACCAGCCTTAGACGCGGGACCGTTGATCGAGTACCTCGCTTTGCTGATTTGCCCCTCGAAGCTCTTGCCGTCCTTGTCCCGGTAGTAGTACGGGTAGGTAGCCCATTGCTCAAACTTTGAGGCAAGTACCGGCTTTCCCTGCGAGGTCACGATATAGGCAGAAGAGTGCGCGAACGTGTTCTCGCCCAGCCACGCGGTCCTGTGGTTCCAGAGCACCTCATGGCCATCTTTCGGAATCGGAAAGGGTATGCCACCGTAAGCACCCTCCAAGCCCTCACCCCCTTTGGTGGTTTTCGCGCTGGTCGCATTCTTGAAGGTATTGTCGTAAACCCATTGCGGTGCTGCCGCCGTCCGGCGTGTGGGGTATACGTCGAGGCGATAATCCGGATACTTCTTGAGCAATGCCTTTGTGACCTCGCTCAGCTTGTCCGCATACTGGTCGACATTCTTTCCGGTAATTGAGAGCAGAGGCTTGTCCTTGGCGAAGTAGTCTGGCCGCGGGGCTCCGCTCTTGTAGCCCGGCGATACCTGTGTAAAGCCGCCTTCCCAGGAAGGGATCGTTCCCTCCTTGTTCCCCGCCTTCTCGGCGCCCAACGGGGTCAGCGTCGTCTTCAGCGCCGCCGCCTGCTCGCTTGTGACTTCGGCCGAAGCCGCGGACGCCATTGCTGCGAGCAAAAAACCAACCGCTGCGGCGGCAATGGATTGACGATAGTAGGTCATGAAGTGTCTCCGTTTCAGAGCCTGCGCTTTCAGAATGAGCGCTTGATACTGGGAAATATGAAGTTGTTTCAACGGCTCGCTGGGAGCCGTGGTGCCAGAGCACCCGAAATCCACGGAGTGGGTTCGGTGAGCGGCGGCGGAACGATGTGACCGCCCATAGCGGATGCCCGGGGCGGCCTTGCTGACGTCTTCATTGGCGTGTCTCCAAAGGTGAGCGAGTTTTCATCGTCCGGCGGAATTGCTAGCAGCGGCCTACGAGCGCCTAACTGCATCGCTGCCACTCCTCAGGGCCAACCCTGACCAGCCACTAATCCACCGACGGCCGCTTGCTTCGACGACTGAAGAACGGCACGAACTCTGTTTGTGCTAACGTTAGCGCGAAAAAGCGCAAACGTAAACTGTAAAAGCCGGAAGAGCTTCTAGCGAAAAACCCTAATAACAGGGCGTGAACGACACATAACTCTAAGAAAATCCGTAGAGACCCTAGGTCCGCGGCACTCTTCAATGGTCTAAATTGATGCTATCGTTTGCGCAAAACAGAGCAAAGGTGCACGCGACCTTTGCAGCGAATAAGGAACCCCTTGTACTGATGCGTGCACGGAGAACCCAACAACATCAATGCGGTAACCCCTGAAACAGGCGTTTGCGGCACATGTCCGCTCTTCGCCGGCGGTGCATTGACCATTGCCACCTGTCTTGTCGCAGCGCAACAAGTCCGGCGCGATCGGTTCGCTCCGTGCGTCTTGCGGGCCTTGACCCGCCAGAAATGCAGGTCACCGAGCTTGAACACATCGTCAACGATCAATGAACTAGGAGGATTCATGAAAATAGGCGTACCCGCCGAAACCACGGCGGGTGAAACCCGTATAGCCGTGACGCCCGAGACGGCCAAGAAGCTAAAGGCGCAGGGGCACACAGTCTGGGTCGCATCTGGCGCCGGAAGGTTTGCCAATGCAACCGACGAAGCTTATGCCGCTGCAGGCGCAGAAATAACAAATCAGGTCATTGCGCTCGGTTGCGACCTGGTGCTCAAGGTGCGTGCACCGCAGCCGGACGAGGTGGTGACACTGAAGCCTGGCGCCACGGTGGTCGGGATGCTCAATCCATTCGACGCGAGCGGCCTGCAGCGCCTGGCAAGTGCCGGCATCACCGGCTTTGCACTGGAGTCCGCGCCACGCACCTCACGTGCCCAAAGCATGGATGTGTTGTCCAGCCAGGCCAACATTGCCGGCTACAAGGCTGTGATGCTCGCCGCCGACAAGTACCAGCGCTTTCTCCCCATGCTGATGACCGCTGCGGGGACCGTGAAGGCCGCACGCGTAGTCATCCTGGGCGTTGGCGTGGCGGGCTTGCAAGCCATTGCGACCGCGAAGCGCCTGGGCGCAGTCATCGAAGCGTCTGACGTCCGCCCCAGCGTGAAGGAGCAGGTGCAATCGCTAGGCGCCAAGTTCATCGACGTGCCTTATGAAACCGCAGAAGAGAAAGAAGCGGCCGAGGGTTCGGGTGGCTACGCACGCCCGATGCCGGCATCGTGGCTGGAGCGTCAGAAGGCTGAGGTGGCCAAGCGCGTGGCCCAGGCCGATGTTGTCATCACCACCGCGCTAATTCCCGGTCGCCCCGCTCCGGTGCTGGTAACCGAGGAAATGGTCAAGAGCATGAAGGCTGGCTCGGTCATCGTGGACCTGGCCGCGCCCCAGGGCGGCAACTGCCCGCTAACTGAAGCGGGCAAGACCGTGATCAAGCACGGCGTGACCCTGGTGGGGGAAACCAATTTGCCCGCCCTGGTGGCGGCTGACGCGTCGGCCCTATATGCCCGCAACGTGCTGGACTTCCTCAAGCTGATCTTGCCCGCGGAAGGCGGACTGAAGATCGACCTGGAAGACGACATCGTGGCCGCGTGCCTGGTCACGCATAACGGCGAAATGACGAGGAAGTAAATGCAATCCGTATCCCCAACCATCCTTAACCTAATCATCTTCGTGCTGGCCATCTACGTGGGCTACCACGTCGTGTGGACGGTGACGCCGGCGCTTCATACTCCGCTGATGGCTGTCACCAATGCAATCTCGGCCATCGTGATCGTGGGCGCCATGCTGGCCGCCGGGCTCACTGAAACGCCGCTGGGCAAGAGCACAGGCGTGATGGCCGTAGCGCTGGCAGCGGTCAACGTCTTCGGCGGCTTCCTCGTGACGCGCCGGATGCTCGAGATGTTCAAGAAGAAAGACAAGAAGCCGGCCGGCATCAAGGAGTCCGCATGAGCATGAATATGAACCTCGTCACGCTGCTCTACCTAATCGCCAGCGTGTGTTTCATCCAGTCCCTCAAGGGGCTGAGCCATCCCACTACGTCAATCCGAGGCAGCGTCTTCGGCATGGCCGGCATGGCAATCGCCATGTTGACCACGGCCGCGATCATTGTCGAACTCGCTGGTCGCGAGGCACAGGGCATGGCCTATGTACTCGCCGCACTGATCGTTGGCGGTGGTGCCGGTGCCGTGATGGCCAAGCGGGTCGAGATGACCAAGATGCCTGAGCTGGTGGCCTTCATGCACAGCATGATCGGCCTGGCGGCGGTATGCATTGCCGTCGCGGTGGTGGCCGAACCCTGGGCCTTTGGCATCGTCCAAAAAGGCGCAGCCATCCCGGGCGGCAACCGCATCGAGTTGGCGCTGGGCGCCTTCATCGGCGCGGCTACCTTCAGCGGCTCCGTCATTGCCTTCGGCAAGCTCAGCGGCAAGTACAAGTTCCGACTGTTCCAAGGTGCGCCCGTGGTGTTTGCCGGCCAGCACAAGCTCAACCTGCTGCTTGGCGTGGCAACGGTGTTCTTCTGCTTCGGCTTCTGGCACTCGCAGAGCTGGCTCGACATCGCGTTGGTGATCGCTCTGGGATTGACTATCGGTGTGCTCATCATCATCCCGATCGGCGGGGCTGATATGCCGGTGGTGGTGTCCATGCTTAACAGCTACTCGGGCTGGGCGGCCGCGGGCATCGGCTTCAGCCTGAATAACGCCATGCTAATCATTGCCGGCTCGCTGGTGGGTTCCTCGGGCGCCATCCTGAGCTACATCATGTGCAAGGCCATGAACCGCTCATTCCTCAATGTCATCCTGGGCGGCTTCGGTGGCGACGCGGCAGCGGCAAGTGCCGGTGGCGGCGTGCAGCGCACGGCCAAGAGCGGCAGCCCGGACGACGCTGCCTTCATCCTCGGCAACGCCGAGACGGTGGTCATCGTGCCTGGGTATGGCTTGGCGGTGGCCCGTGCCCAGCATGCGGTCAAAGAGCTGGCCGAAAAGCTGGTCCACAAGGGCGTGACGGTGAAGTACGCCATTCACCCGGTGGCCGGGCGCATGCCGGGACACATGAATGTGCTGTTGGCCGAGGCCGAAGTGCCCTACGACCATGTCTTCGAGATGGAGGACATCAACGGCGAATTCGGGCAGGCCGACGTCGCCATCATCCTGGGCGCCAACGATGTGGTGAATCCGGCCGCGTTGCAGAAGGGCTCACCCATCTTTGGCATGCCCATCCTCGAAGCCTACAAGGCCAAGACCGTGATCGTGAACAAGCGCTCCATGGCCGCAGGCTATGCCGGCCTGGACAACGAACTCTTCTACATGGACAAAACCATGATGGTGTTCGGTGACGCCAAGAAGGTTGTGGAGGATATGACCAAGGCCGTGGACTAAACCTGCGGGCCGGCGCAGATGGGGGAGGCGATGTAGTTAAGAGAGGAAAGCGCGAGCACGACCATGCCACCGTCGACGGGGCATGGTAACGCGCCAATTAGAATATTCTGGAGACAAAAAAATGTTGAATCGAAGCAGTATTGGCGTTGTGTACAAGCGCCGAGCGTTGGTGTGGCCAACGGCGATTGGCTTACTGGCGCTCAGCGGCAGCGCGAGGGGCTTCCAGTTCGATACCGGGAACCCCGACGTAGAGGCGCGATGGGACAATTCGATCCGTTATAACCTGGGCGTACGAGCCCAGAGTCCATCCGGGGTCATCCTGAAAGACATCAACCAGGACAACTCCGATAGCAAATTCAAGCAGGGAGATATTGTTACGAACCGGGTCGACGTGCTGTCGGAATTCGATCTCTCATACCAGAAAAAAGCAGGTTTGCGTCTGAGTGGGGCCCTCTGGTACGACGACGCATACCGAGATACCAGCGTCAAGAGTAATCCGGCATTCGTTTCAGGCCCCTTCGACGCCAGTTCACCATATGCTAACAACCAATACACTGACTACGTCAAGCGCTGGAATCGCGGTCCGTCGGGTGAACTGCTTGATGCCTTCGTTTTCACGAAGTTCGATGTGGGCGAGGTGCCGGTGAATATCAAGTTTGGCCAGCATAACATCTATTGGGGGGAATCGCTGTTCTCCTTCATCCACGGGGTTTCCTACTCGCAAGGCCCGGTGGATATCCGCAAGGCTTACGCGAACCCGGGTACCGAGGCCAAAGAACTGTTCAAGCCGCTGACGCAACTATCCGCTTCCGCACAACTGACTGACGAACTTACGGTTGCAGGGCAGTACTTCCTTGACTGGAAGGCCAGCGCGATTCCTGACGGCGGCACCTATTTCGGTATTTCCGACTTCATTACTGCCGGTGGCGGGACCTATGTAATCAACCCGGTAGCTGCCGCCGGCGCATCCGCGCAGTTTGGCACTACGGTAAATCCCGTGCCATGGGTCGGTTCTTACAACAAGCCCAAGACGATTGGCGACTGGGGCTTGATGACCAAGTGGAGTCCCAAATGGCTAGATGGCACAGCGGGGCTCTACTTGCGTGAGTACACCGACAAGCTGCCATCCATTGTCCTCGGCGGCTTGCAGCCTGGGCTTCCTGTACCGTCTTCGTTAGGCTTTAGCTATTCGGACAAGCGCACGCGACTACTTGGTATAAGTCTTTCCAAGTCGATCGGCGGTGTCAGTGTGGGCTCTGAGCTGAGTTACCGCTACGACGGCCCCTTGTTGATGAGCAGCAGCACACTGCGGGGACAGGAGCCGCGCGGGGATACCCTGCACGGCCTGGTCAATGCGTTGGCGTCCTTTGGCAAGACGCCAGTGTTCGATTCCGCAACACTCATCGGGGAACTGACTTACAGCCGTCTGATGAAAGTTCGCGCCAACAGCCAGAACTTCAACTCAGTGGACTATGGTATCCCAGGCGTTGTCTGCCAGGGCGTCCCCGGTTCCACGAACGCCGGTTGCGCCACCAAGGATGCATGGGGCCTCTCCCTCCTGTTCAAACCGACGTGGTACCAAGTTTTTCCGGGTGTCGATATGTCGATGCCTTCAGTCCTCATGGTCGGATTAAAGGGTAATTCGCCTGTGCTGTTCGGAGGGTACCAAGGCTATGGCAGCTACAGCATTGGCTTGTCAGCGGAAGTTAAGAATCAGTACACGGCGACTCTCGCGTACAACGGGTATCTTGCCAAGCATGCAAGCACGCTCAACGCACAAGGCAATGTGGTGACCAACGGCATTGGCGCCCTTTGGGATCGTGGCTGGGTATCGCTCACGCTTAAGGCAACGTTCTAGGCCGCCACGAAGCAAGCTCGACAGGCAGTTTGGGGGGAGTTAAGGAAGGAAGACGATGAACGATTCCACTCCCCCAACACTGCTTGCGAGGAACGACAGCAAGTCTGGTCAGTGTCCAGCGCAACGCTCGGTCAGGCAGATTGAATTTCGGTCACCTCGAGTTTGGCAAGAACAGCTCGGCATCGTCACCATCCCGACTACCCCGTCAGCGTCCGACCTGTCCGCCGCCCAGTGCGGAAACTTCCCGTTGACTTCTTGCGAAAAAGTATTCGATCCCCCTCATCCTGACCAGCCACCACCTCGCCGGCATGTTTGAGGCGTAGCCCCGTTGCGCGCGACGTGTCCAATTTCCTCTGCTAGCAGGCAGTCGAGGAGAAATCAATGGAAATAGTGAACCACACCGTGATCAACCTGAACATCTTCGTGTTGGTGATCTACTTCGGCTGCCACGTACTGGCTGTCGCCCTGACCGGGGGCGAACTCAGGCGTGTGATGAGCATCCGCGGACAAGGGGTTCGCCGAGTTCCTGTTCACACAGTACAAAAGTATGAACCGCTGGTACTGCTCGATCCCAGCGCGACGTGTGCATATCGCCGCAGAATGCTGACAGCAGCCATGGCGGCAGCACTCATGCTTTGCATGGCAGCGGCCAAAGGTGTGGCTCCGCGCGCCGCCTACCTCGGCCCTCAGGCTCCACGCCTGCAGGAACGCATACAACTTCCCGTTCTACGCGATCAGCTTGAAAAGCTGACCGACGCCAATGCCAAATACATCCGAGAGGAACGCATGCAACGCGGGGAAACAATCGCATCCGTGCTCAAGCGGATTGGCTTGAGCTCATCCGACGTCCATGAGTTCATCCGCAGGGACCTCGCCGCACGCAACATCTTTAATCTCCAACCTGGGCAACGGGTGCGGGTAGAAGTCGACCAGAGCAATATGCTGGTTTCGCTGCAGGCCAATCTTGGCGGCGTTGTTTCCGCCTCGCGCGAACTATCAATCGAGCGCATCGGCGACCTTGCCAGACCGGTCTATGTGGCGCACCTCCAAACCGTGGAGAATGAGCTTCACTATGAGATGCGTTCTGGCTCCATCGGTCAGGGCGGGTTCTTCTATACCATGGATGCAGCGAGTGTGCCGGACGACGTCGCCCAGCAGCTACCTTCCATCTTCGCTGGCTTGATTGATTTCCATCGCGATATCGTGATTGGCGATCGCTTCCGCATTGTCTATGAGGCTGGATTCCGGGAAGGCGCCATCGTCAGCAACGGGCGCGTGGTGGCGGTGGAACTCATTCTTCGCGATCAACTCTACCAAGCTTTGTGGTATTCAGCGGACGGAAACAAGGAAGGCGCCTATTACACCTTCGACGGCCGCAGCATGAAGCGCCCCTTCCTGCATTCGCCGGTGGAGTTTTCCCGTATTTCCTCCGGATTTGGCGGACGCGATCATCCCTTGCATCATCATTGGACTCAGCACAAAGGTGTGGACCTTGCTGCGCCCATCGGAACCAAGGTCTCGGCCACAGCCGAAGGGATCGTCAATTTTATCGGCCGGCAGAATGGCTACGGCAATATCGTTATCCTCAAGCACCACAATGGCTTTTCAACGTTCTATGCACACCTCTCCGGATTCGGTGATATCCACCACGGTGAACAGGTCAAACAAGGGCAGTTGATCGGATACGTTGGGAAAACCGGCAGGGCAACCGGGCCTCATCTGCATTATGAAGTTCGCTTCAACGATATGCCACAGAATCCTTTAATCACCACACTAATGGATTCGGTTCCGCTGACAGAGCGGTCGCGGCAACAGTTTCTAAGCTACGCCGGTGATATGCTGAGCCGCATCAACGCGCTGCGCATCTATGATGTCGCCTCCAATCAAAACTGATTAGCACTCTGCGTCATAGACTCGTCTATGCCCTGCCGTTACGTTAGAGATGTGCAAATCTGAACATTCAGAATGGCGCAAGGCGAACGGTGGTCCTTGCTGGAGGGCGAAGCCGGAGGGCTTCGACCAACGGTGCTGACGCCTGGCGGCGCGGACGCGCGACCGGCTGCGAGCCATTGCTCGCGCACCAGACTCCTGTACGCTGCATGAACCTCGCCCCCGGCTGGGCAAGCCGTAGAGGCGCGAATAAAAGACGGTGAGAATCTCGCCTCGGTGAGCTGCTACTCACGGGAAATCCCTGCAGTAGCATCGACACTACGACCTCGACGCCGAAAAACCGGCAAATCTGGAACAGCAACTCACTGCCAAAGCGCAAAAGCAGGTCTCTCGTCACGACGACGAGGCGGCTTACGCGAACGCGCCGGATGTCAACCAGAATGCGCTGCAGGCCGCTCTTCCGATAGTTCAGGCCGCGGCCCAGGTCCGTCGCGACCTCGACGTGGGCAAATCCTGCCTCGCGGCAATGTCGTTCAAGACGGGCGGCTCGCGTCAGTAGCTGCTCGCGCTGATCCTGAGCGGGCGTAGCAGATGGTCTTGCCGGCCGCGGGTGCCTGCTCGTCCGATGCGACTCGGACCGCCTCCGAGGCATAGCGCCGGTGGCCGCCTAGTGTGCGTAGAGCAGGCAGCAGCCGACCCTGGCGATGCCAGCGCCGCAAGGTCGCGACAGCCACGCCAAGCGCGGCTGCCGCTTCGCCGATGGATAGAAGGTGCGTTCCCGGTTTGTTCATAACCGGGTATAGGCACGCGCTTTAAATGCGCCTGATCAGGTTTTTGCAGCCTATCCGCATACAGCTACATACCCTGTCTAGAAACGATTATCGTAAGCGCGCACCCGGACGCTTACCGATTATTTGCAACGGCAGCCTCAGATTCCCCCTCATCGCGACCAGAACACTTGATTCGGAGCGCCTGTCGCTCGTCAGCCACCTTCTTCGCATGCTCGCTTCGAACGTGACCGTACCCCCTGATCCTTTCTGGCAACGACGCGAGCGCGATGGCATCTGACGCGCTAATGCCGCGCCCCGCTTGCTCCTCGATGAGCTCCATGTCATCCTCGTAAGCCGCGAGCAGCTCACGGGCCAGCCTCCGCTCCGGATTGTTCCGAAACGGGTCGAGCCAGGTGCCACGCACACCCCGAAGCGACTGGAGAACCCTCATTGCCGGGAATATCCAGCTGCCAACCTCGCGCTTTTGCAGCGCCCCTGTAGCGGGGTCACGTTTGGAGAATGGCCAGGCCCCCAAGTTGAGCTTGATTTGATAGTCGCCTTCGAACTGGGCTTCAACTTCCTTCCGGAACGCCTGCGACGAATAGATGCGTGCCACTTCGAACTCGTCCTTATTCGCCAGCAGCTTGTAATAGTAGCGCGCAACTGCCGTAGCCAAGCGGCCTTTCGCACCCACTTTCGCGTCGGTAGCCTTCGCGCGTTCGACCACGGCCGCATACCTTTCAGCCAGAGCCCTGCCCTGATACGAAACCAGTCGCTTGAGGCGATCGGCGACGATTTCTTCGACGCGTTCCAGTCGACGCGGAACGAACTGGATCACGTTCTCGCCTTCCCGATTCGAGTCTCCAGTAATCTCACGTTCGACAGCGCCCGAATCGACCGCCATGCGGCGCCCCCATTCGAAACAGCGGCGGTTGAAGTCCACCTGTACCGCATTCAGCTCGATAGCGCGCGAGATCGCTTCAAAACCCACGGGGACGAGTCCAAGCTGCCAGGCATAACCGAGCATGAACATGTTCACCGCGATTGCGTCGCCCATGAGCGCAGTCGCAATGGGGCTGGCCTCGAGGGCTCGTACATTGCTGGCAACTTTGCTGCGCAAGCGATCAAGCAATGCGTTTGCGTCCGCTTGCCAGTCCGGCATCTTCGGGAACGCTGCCGTCGGATTGATGGTGGTATTGACAATCACATGGCTTCGGCCTGTCTTCAACTTCCCGAGCGCTTCATCCCCGGACGCCACGATCAGGTCGCAACCGATCACCACGTCGGCCTCTCCGAGCCCGAGTCTGGCACTACGCAATGTCTCGCCCTTAGGCGCGAAGCGAAGGTGCGACATTACGGCGCCATACTTTTGCGCAATGCCCGTCACGTCGAGAACGCTGGATTCCCGTCCTTCAAGACTGGCGGCCATGCAAAGAATCGCGCCGATCGTAACGATGCCGGTTCCACCGATTCCCGCAATGAGCATGCCATATCCACCCGTCGTGTCAGGCAGTGTCGGCACGGGAAGTTCTCCCCACGCAGTCTTAGATGCTTTGCCCACCGCCGCCTGGCGCTTAAGACGGCCTCCTCGTACCGTCACGAAGCTTGGACAGAACCCCTCTACGCAAGACAAGTCCTTGTTGCAACTTGATTGGTTAATCTTCCGTTTTCGGCCTAGTTCTGTTTCAAGCGGCTCGACCGACATGCAATTTGACTTGACTCCGCAATCGCCGCATCCCTCGCAAACTTCGGCATTAATCAAGGCACGCCGCGCCACATCGATGGCTGGATTGCGCTTGCGTTGCCGCCGGAGTTCCGTTGCACACGCTTGGTCGTATATCAATACCGATACGCCGTCGAAGGTGCGCAGCTCACGCTGGACCTGATCCAGCTCCGTCCGCGGCCTGACCGCGACGCCCGTCGGAAGCCTGACGCCGTCATATCGAGCGACATCGTCTGCAACGACAACAACCCTGGTGACGCCCTCGGCGAGAACCATATCGATGGCGCGCGGCACCGACAGCTCGCCGTCGACCTTCTGGCCTCCGGTCATCGATACGTAGCCGTTGAACAGCAGCTTGTAGGTAACGCGCACCTTGGCTGCGACGGCCTGCCTGATAGCGAGGCTCCCAGAATGGAAGAAAGTGCCATCGCCGAGATTGACGAAGACATGCTTCTCTTCGGTGAAACGCGACTGTCCCACCCAGAACATGCCTTCCGCGCCCATGTGCGTGACAGTGCCGGTACTCTCGGGCCGGATCCACATTGCCATGCCGTGGCAACCGATGCCAGCCATCGTCCGGCTACCCTCGGGCACGACGGTGGACCTATTATGGGGGCAGCCGGAGCAGAAGTTCGGCGTGCGCAGCAACCCCGGACTGGCAGGGACTACAGCCCCTTGCTCTGTTGAATCCGGCTCGGCCAAGCCTGCCAGCGCCGCAATCGTACGAGCAATGATCTTCGGCGTGAGTTCACCTGCCAATGGCAGCGGCGGGACGCGCGGTGCGGAGCAGCCGACACCGGACGGATCGGCCTTGCCCCAGACTTTGACGCCCGCACTTTCACGGCTTCCATGCAAGATGCTCTTGATCTGCTCTTCCAGGAAGGGCCGCTTCTCTTCCACTACCAGGATCTCGTCGAGGCCCTGCACGAACTCCTCGACGATTTGCGCGTCGAGGGGCCAGCTCATGCCAACCTTCAAGAGGCGAATGCCTGCGCGCTCCGCTGCGCCGTCATCCAAGCCCAGTTCAAGTAGCGCACTACGGACGTCCGTCCAGCTCTTTCCCGCCGAAACGATGCCGAGTCGCGGTGCGGAAGGCGATAGCAAGATGCGGTTCAACCCATTGGCCCGGGCATATGCGATCGCCGCAGGCAGCCTGTGCTCGTAAAGACGTGCCTCCATCTCGAGTGGCGGTTCCTGCGCACGAATGTGCAGACCGCCCGGCGCTTGGGTCGGCAATGGCGGCAGGACAGGCCTGGCGCGCGAGGGGCCGACCTCCACCGTTGTGGTCGTCTCCACGACATCGGTCACAAGCTTGATGGCGACCCAGCAGCCGGCGTACCGACTCATGGCGATGCCATGGAGCCCGTAGTCAAGGATTTCCTGTGTATTCGACGGATAGAGGGTTGGAATGCCGTTGGCCTTCAGTTGCATATCGGACTGGGCCGACCTGGACGACGACTTTGCCGCGTGGTCGTCACCGACCAGCGCAATCACGCCTCCGAGTGGGGCCGTTCCTGCCGTGTTGGCATGCTGGAAGGCATCGCCGCTTCGGTCCACGCCGGGGCTTTTGCCGTACCAGATTCCGAATACACCATCGACCTTCGCCCCTGGGTAAAGGTTGACGTACTGCGTGCCCCACACTGCAGTGGCTGCAAGGTCCTCATTCACGCCCGGCTGAAACTGAATATTGCAGGTCTTGAGCTTGGCAGCGATGCGCCAGAGTTCCTGGTCATAACTGCCAAGCGGCGAGCCACGATAACCAGAAATGAATCCGCCAGTGTTGAGTCCGGCGTCCTGGTCCCGCCACCGCTGCTCCAGCGGAAGGCGCGCCAGTGCTTGAGTGCCCGACAACGATACGATGCCCTCGCGCAGTTCATACCGGTCTTCAAGAGTCTTTTGCCGGGGCTTTTCCTTCAATTCGATCATGTCGGCTTCCAAGTTTTTGCCAGGCTTATGCTGTTCACTGGGGGTTCGTCGCTGCGCCCGATGCTGATGGACCGGACCAAGGGCCCGGTGGCCTGAGAGGAGGAGTGCGGTTCGCACGAACGCCTTCGCCGACAGTGCGTGAAGCACGCCGGCATGGATTGCGTTCTAGCGTGAACGCAAATCACTGCGGGGGCAGTGGTATGCGTCTATAGAAGATTGCGTGCTGCAAGCCAGGTGCGCACGACTCGCGTCGCCTCGGCAATCTGCTCTGGCTGATTCGTGTAATAGTGTGTGGCACCCTTGATCACGTGCATCGACTTGTCCGTCGAGCCAGCCGCCTCGAAGATCCTCCGGGAGTCCGGCTGAGGAACGCCGTCGTCCGCGCTGCCTTCGATGACGAGAAACGGAGCGGCGATACCAGCGGCGCAAACAAAGCCGTCGGCGCGCGAGTCGTCCAGCGACCACTGCGAGAGCCATGCGCGCAAGGTGCAGAATCTCGCAAGCCCAATCGGACCTGAGTTGACCGTCTCAGGATTCCCCATCAATGCGCCACCCGGCGCGCGGTCGTTGGGGTCCATGCTCGGATCGAGAAACCGCAGGTCCGCCCAGGTACGGTGAACGACGAAGCCTCGCTCCAGCTCTGCAGTCTTGCGGCGCTTCAGTTCTGCGAGCGTCTCCTTCACCCACGCCGTTATCCGGCGAACGCGGGCGATCTGCGCAGCACGGTAGCGGGCAATGTACTCCGGCGTGTACGGAGGCTGGTTTGGGTTCCGGGGATCGTAAATGTCGAGTTCGACATCTCGGTCATCGGGATTCAGTTCGTCAAGAACGGACGGATCGATGACCTCGGCAAGGCAAAGGGCTCGGCCCGCATGGGCTGACTGGAAGATGACAGCGTCGGCGGGAATCAGTCCCGCACCCTTCAGATTAACGGGGTCACCCGCAGGAGTATCGACGATACTCGGCGACTCCGCCTGCGACTGGTAGAACAATGACAGGGCCCCGCCACCACTCCAGCCGAGCAGGACGATTCTCTCGTATCCCCATTCCTTCTTCGCGTGCCGGACATACGCGCCGAGATCAAGAACGACCTTCTCCATGATGAGGGCCGTGTCGTTCTTCGGATATCGGCTGCCAGCACACAGGACGTGCATTCCCGAGCGGGCGAATGCACGTGGCACCGGCAGCAGATGCAGCGTGGAGCTGGGATGCATCAGAATCACCAGTGTCTTTGAGGGCAGATCCTTGGGGCGGAGCAACATCCCCTCCAGGTTCACTTTGCCCTGGCTACCCGTAAAGCCATAGGTCTCCGCGAATTGTGCACGCTCTTCGTATGTGAGGTGCACCCACTCGTACGTTACATCCCAATTTTCAGTCATCGTGAAACCTGCTGGACTTAAACCAATGAAGCGGCCGGGGGTTGGGCCTTGAGTTCATTCCAGGCCTTCAGCGAATCGTGCGCCTCGCGCTTATGCTCTTCCCACGATTTGGCATTCTCAGCGTTCATGGCTATGAATTCGAGCCGGTAGCCATTCGGATCGTGGAAGTAGAGCGAAGTGCAGACACCATGATCAACGGGGCCATCGAATTGGACGCCCAACTCCTGCAGCCGATCACGCCAGGCATTGATGGCGTCACAGTCGCGTACTTTCATGGCGAAGTGCAGATCCATGCCCCACTGGCGTTTGAAGTCAAAGTCTTGCCCGTGAACCTCGTCGGCGACATCGAAGAACGCCAGGTATGACGACGACTCCGAATCTGGGCTGCCGATGTCAAAAAACAGATGCAGATAGCGCAGCGGTTCACGAGTGGTGGGATGGATTTTATTGATCATCGCCACCTCCAACGGGAATCCCAGCAGGCCCTCGTAGAAGTCACAAGTTTCCTGCGCGTCACGACATCTGTAAGCAGCATGGTCCAGGCCAAATACTTCAGGCAGGCTCGGATCGATAGGTCGTCTCATGGGTTCGTCTCCTCAATGGTTCAAGCAAGCGGCAGCAACCGCGGTACCGGTGCGGCCGACGTGTCAGCATTCATTCTTACCAACTACAGTGCTAACGTTAGCGCGAAAGTTGAGATTCGTAAAGTTGAAATCGTTGCTAGCCGTGTAGGGCTAACCCTTACTGTTCTATAGAAATTCATTCGCGGAGCTCTTGTGGCTTAGGTATAGACCCTAGGTGCGGCCCCGCCGATCATGCCGCTATTATTGCTATCGATAGCATTAACTAGGCTCCAGGACGGCTCAGCGGAGGTCGCTGCTCCGGGACTTGGCGCCGAACCGGAATGTATCCCCCCGGAAACTGAGTGATGTCTAAGCGACCAACGTTTCGTGAACTCCTGGCCATTGGCGCCCCCCTGGTGGTGCCCTGCGCCCACGATGCGCTCTCGGCGCGTCTGATTCAGCAGGCAGGTTTTTCCGCCATGGCTATCAGTGGCTCTGGCGCGCTGGCAGCCCGTTACGGCTTGCCTGACCTGGGCATTGCAGGGCTGACTGACATGTCGGCAATCACCCGCGACATCCTGGACGCCACGTCAATTGCGTGCATTGGCGACGGAGATGATGGCTATGGTGACGTTAAGTCGGTCGCACGCACTGTCCAGGTCAACGAGGCCCTCGGCATCGGAGCCCTAGTACTTGAAGACCAGACGCGCTCGGTGAAACGCCCTGGCCAGAACGCTGCGGTGGAAGTGGTCAGCGATGAAGAAATCTCGGCAAAGCTGCGCGTCGCCATTGAGACGCGCAGTAGCGACGACTTCTGGATCATCGGGCGCACCGACGCGTACGGTGCACATGGCATCAATGCTGCTCTGCGTCGCGCCGATCTGTATTTGCGTTGCGGCGTCGACGGGCTCTTCATCGCCGGCGTCCGAAAGCCCGAGGAGCTCGAATGCATTGGCCGCACCTTCCGTGGCACGCCACTCTCAGTGGTCATGTACGGGGGCGAAGGCTGGCCATCCCTCTCGGTAGCGGAACTGCACAGCATGGGTTACTCGCAAATCCTCTACCCCCTCTCCCTGCTTTTGCCGATGTGCACCTTATTTGCTGACACATTGCAGACGCTCAAACAAGCCATGAACGAAGGCGCCATGCCGCCCCCCCTTGCCGACGAAAAGCGTGCACGCGCGATCTTAGGGCGTGCAGTCGATCTCGATCGCTGGCTGGCGCTGGAAATGACAGCACAGCCGGTGCAGGCGGAAACCAACCAGGAAGGATCTGCTCCATGAAAGGCCTTATTGTCGACAACAACGACCCAAAAAACCCACGGCTGATTCTCTCCGAGGTGCCGACACCGCGAGCGGGCAGAGGCGAACTACTCGTGCGGGTCGAGGTGGCCGGACTAAATCGAGCGGACCTTGCTCTGCCGAAGGACCACTACGCCGCCAACGAGGTGGGAGGCAGCGAGTTGGCGGGTGAAGTCGTGGAAGTCGGCAGCGACTGCCCCGGGTTCGCTGTCGGCGATCGCATCCTAGCCTTGTCCAAGGGCTCCCATGCGGAGTTTGCGTGTGTGGACCATCGGCTCGCCGTGCATGTTCCGGACGGGATCGACTGGCAGGTTGCGGCTGCGCTACCGGCCTGGTACATGACCGCTCACGACGCGTTGATCACGCAAGGCGAGTTCCGTGCCGGTGAAACAGTCCTAATCCAAGGCGTCACCTCCGGCGTAGGTCAAGCCGCGGCACAGCTCGCACAGCTGAGGGGCGCACGAAGCGTCATTGGTGTTGCACGCTCAGGCGCCAAGCTAAATCTGATGACGGGTGAATCGGTGGACCGTGGCCTGCTCGCGGATTCCGACTGGCCGGCTACGGCGCATGAAGCGACCAACGGACAGGGTGTGGATTTGGTTATCGACATGGTCGGCGGGGGCGCGCTGAGTGGCAATCTAGAAAGCCTGGCGCTGCGCGGCCGCATTGTCGCCGTTGGTCGGCTCGGTGGGTCCACAGACACATTGGATCTCGGGATGCTAGCGTTCAAGCGCGCGCGGTTGATAGGCGTCACATTTCGCTCGCGCAGTCCTCAGGAGAAAAGCGCCATCGCCCACTCGTTCGCCTCCGAAGTCTTGCCGCACGTTGCCGCTGGCAGGCTCAAGCCGCGAATCGATCGCGTCCTTCCGCTCGCCGATGCGGCCATGGCGCAGGAACTGATGCGCAGCAACAATCACTTTGGAAAAGTTCTGCTGGCAATCCGATGACATCACTCGATCTGATAATGGCCGCAGCAGCGGCGAAGGTACCGGAACAAGTGGGTCCAGCACATAGGGGTCGACTCGAAGGGCGCCGTATCGCAATCACCGGCGGCGGAACCGGCATAGGCCGCGCAGTTGCCGAACTGTGTGCCTCGGAGGGAGCCATCACCGCGGTCCTCGGACGCAGAATGGATCAATTGACGCAGGTTCAGGCCTTGACAGGCGGCATTGCCGTAAGCGTCGACCTTCGAGACGAAGACGCGACCACACGCGCCATCGATGAGTGCGCACGAGGGATGGGTGGGCTCGACGGGCTGGTGAATGCGGTCGGCGCCCTAGATGTCGGCAAGCTGGAGCAAACCGATCTCGCGCGCTGGAATGAGAGTCTCCAAGTTAATCTGACTGCCCCGTTCTTAGCCAGCCGTGCAGCACTGCGCCACTTGCGCAGCGCTGCCGCGGCCGGAAAGAGCGCGGCAATTGTCAACATCGCAGCCTTGGCAGCATTAATGCCAGGCGTTAGTAGTGCTGGCTACTCAGCCGCAAAGGCGGGGCTACTTCAGTACAGCCGAACGATTGCTGCCGAGTTAGCGCCAGACATTAGAGTGAACTGCGTCTGTCCCGGGGCAGTCGACACACCGATGACGAACGGCTTTCTAGCCATGCCTGATTCGGATCGAGCGGGCTTCATTTCTCGTTATGCGTTGGGTCGCATGGCACGCGCTGACGAAATTGCAAACGTCGTGGTCTTCTTGCTCAGCAGCGAGGCCTCTTGCGTCATCGGCAGCACGTTCATCGCTGACGGCGGTCGTTCATATCGGTAGAAGACTTTCTGCCGCACCGCGCCCCAGGCGCTTGGCTACCTTTGCTTCAGCTTATACAACCCAAAAGGATCAAATGACGCCGTCCGATGTGAAAGCCAAGCTATCGTTTTCCGATGGCTCCCCCAGCGTTGAGCTGCCGATCTACAAGGGCACAGTGGGCCCGGACGTAATCGACATTCGCAAGCTGTACGGACAGACAGGTAAGTTCACCCACGACCCCGGCTTCATGTCGACGGCTTCGTGCAATTCGAAGATCGCCTATATCGACGGCGACAAGGGCGAGCTGCTGTACCGCGGCTACCCGATCGAGCAACTGGCGCAGAAGTGCGACCACCTCGAAACCTGCTACCTGCTACTCAAGGGCGAGCTGCCCAACGCCAAGCAGAAGAAAGAATTCGTCGGCCACGTGATGAACCACACGATGGTCCACGAGCAGATGCAGTTCTTCATGCGCGGTTTCCGCCGTGACGCGCACCCGATGGCCGTTCTGACCGGCATGGTTGGTGCGATGAGCGCGTTCTACCACGACGCGATGGACGTCGATGATCCGCACCAGCGGGAGATCTCGGCCATCCGCCTGATCGCCAAGATGCCGACCCTGGTCGCCATGGCGTACAAGTACAACATCGGCCAGCCGTACATCTACCCGCAGAACGACCTGTCCTACTCGGGAAACTTCCTGCGCATGCTGTTCGGCACGCCGTGCGCCCCGTACACCGTCAACCCGGTGCTCGAGCGCGCGCTGGACCGCATCTTCATCCTGCACGCCGACCACGAGCAGAATGCCTCGACCTCGACCGTCCGTCTGGCCGGCTCGTCGGGCACCAACCCGTTCGCCGCCATCGCCGCCGGCGTGGCCTGCCTGTGGGGCCCGGCCCACGGTGGCGCCAACGAAGCTGCGCTGCGCATGCTGGAAGAGATCGGCAGCGTCGACAACATCGGCGAGTTCATCAAGCAGGTGAAGGACAAGAACTCGGGCGTGCGCCTGATGGGCTTTGGCCACCGTGTGTACAAGAACTACGACCCGCGCGCCAAGCTGATGCGCGAAACCTGCCATGAAGTGCTGGAAGAGCTGGGCCTGCACAATGACCCGCTGTTCAAGCTGGCCATGGAACTGGAAAGGATCGCGCTGGAAGACGAGTACTTCGTCAGCCGCAAGCTGTACCCGAACGTCGACTTCTACTCGGGCATCGTCCAGCGCGCGCTGGGCATCCCGACGTCGCTGTTCACCTGCATCTTCGCGCTGGCTCGTACCCCGGGCTGGATCTCGCAGTGGGAAGAGATGATCACCGATCCGGAGTACAAGATCGGCCGTCCGCGCCAGCTGTTCAACGGCGCAGCGCCCCGCGACGTGCCGGACATCGGCAAGCGTTGATCGCAACGTGTGCATTTTGCTCAGCCTACCGGTACGCAGCGAGATCAGCGGCATGGCCAAGCGGCATCACGGCACGGCTGCGCTCTATCGACGGATCGATATGACTGCATATGTTCATGGCATAAATCTCTCCTTGACGTCCTCTCCGCCCTAAAGGACGGAGATTCCTTCCGCAAGAGGGGCACGTCCACCCCCGGCTTCTGACGAAGCCTCATTCACAGCGGCTTTACCGGCCGCTGCGGCAAATGCTTCTTCCATGCTAGAAAGTCCCGTACGCAGGATATTCTTTGCTGCATTGACATCGCGCTCGTGTGAGGTCTGACACACCGGACAGGTCCACTTTCTGATGCTGAGAGCCTCCTGCCCGGCGGGACCCGTTCGTGACTCGCAGCACGAACAGGTTTGCGTGGAATAGCGTTCATCAACCTCCTCGAACCACACACCCGCGTTATCGCATTTGTACTGGAGCATGGTGCGGAACGCACTCCAGCCCGCATCCAACACAGACTTGGCCATGTTGGTCTGGGCGAGCGCGGAGGCGTTCACGTTGCCGATGAAGATGGCACCGTACTGCCGTACGAGTGCCGTGGATTGCTTGTGCAGAAAGTCACTTCTGCAATTCTTGATTTTGGCATGCAGTGCGGCGACGCGCTTCTTCTTGCGTGCCCGCTGGGCCTTGCCGATCGCCGCCTCATACCGACGGTAGAAGCGCTGGGCCTCGACTACTTGCCCATCGCTTGTTGCGGCGAAGTCCTTCAGTCCCAAGTCGATGCCGACTGACACGCGGCCTTCCGAGCGTGCAGCGACTGGCACCTTGACGGTCACGTTCAGATACCAGCGCCCCCGCGCATCTTCACTGAAGTTGCCCGCCCGCAGGTCGTATACGGACAAACCGTAACTGTCCCACAGGGACAACCAGCGGCCGTTGAAGCGCACCTGGCCGTGCCCATACTTCAGCGCTCCGGTTTTGAACGGAACCCAGCCCAGGCTGCGGCGGGCGCCGCCGCTGACGCGCCAACGCAGCTTTACCTTCTTGAACTGTTTTCGGCGACGACAATACTCCTGACCGATCTCCTGCACCGTATGGCTATGCAGGGACAAGCCTGCCTTGGTCGCGCCGTCGGTGCACTTCTGCAACTCGTACGCGCCGATGAAGCGCCGCTCACGCTCGAACACCCGCGCCGAAAGCTCATTGGCGTAATTCCACACGAAGTTCACCTCCCGCGCTTGCGCGCAAAGCCAAGCAGCATGCTTGTCCTTGATGCGCAGGCGCAGGACGCGGATGACGGTCGGAGTATGAGAGGAAGCTAACATACCGAGTCTATGACTCGGTTTTAGTCTTCCCTATAGCAGACCCTGCGCCGCTTACCCTGCCCTGAAGAGACGGGGCTTGCGCGGCAATCCTATGGGGTCAGGCATCACGATCGGTATTGCAATCGCATTGACGTCTGGATTTCATTACCCCAACGATATCGTGTAGCCATTAGCCCAAAAGTGAGCAATTGCCGAATCCAGGGTTCCCAGCTCTTCAGACACAAGGCTTGACCCCGTGAGCTGTAAGCCCGCGATCAGCGAGTTTCGGGTCGACTCATCTAGCGCCGCCATGTAGGATCGCCCAATCGCAGAACTCAAAAGCCCCAGCCGGCCTCCGATGCCAATTCGAATCACGATCGCAGCGGAGAGCGGTCGCACGCTTTCGATCAGGACAATCTCAAGTCCGTCGCGGACACCGAGGTGGACGCTCACCGTTACTCTAAAGATGTGCAAATCTGAACATTCAGAATGGCGCAAGGCGAACGGTGGTCCTTGCTGGAGGGCTTCGACCAACGGTGCTGACGCCTGGCCGCGCGGACGCGCGACCGGCTGCAAGCCACTGCTCGCGCACCAGACTCCTGTACGCTGTATGAACCTCGCCCCAGGAACCTTGTCGCGATCTGCGGTCTTTCCTTACAGGTAACCGCAGGACTTCATGGCGCCCTCGCACCGGAACACGGACATCCGTGCCTGCGCGCGGCAATCGTTCAGACAACTTCTGTCCGCGGCGGGCGATTCCGCCCGCTGCGGCAGCATGCACGCTCCAGCCCCGTCGCGCGGCGTACTTCACGGCCCATCAGAATCAGTTCGACTCCGGCACGGTGGCACTTGGCCGCGAGCTGTTGTCGGTATTTGGCATAGAGCAGGCCCGAGAGCATCCGGGCGCCCGTGGGACTAAGCTGGCCCAGTGCCTTCTTCTTGGCGCTGAAGTCCAGGTCCTCGGCCACCAGCGGCTTTCTGGCGTCCCGGGCCAGCCGGACGACCTGGCTCAAGGCGTCAGACAGCGCAGCCTCGCGCTGTCCTGAGGTGGCATCCTCGCGCAGCAGCGGCAGCCGCAGGGTGCGTAGCATGTTGCCGTACAGGTCAGTCTCGGTCACCGCCAGGTGGTCGGCGTTGAAGTCGACGCCAATGGCGCCGTGCTGGACGGCCAGCGTGGAGCGCTCCGCTGGTAGGTGATGGAAGGCGACGAACGCCCGCCAGCCGCGCTCGTCCCGGTGCAGCCGCCAGCTCAAGGCAACGTTTTCGGCGAGCGCGCGCTCGATGGCGGTCCGGTCGTAAGCGAAGTCCACCTCTTCACTGACCAGGTATTTTGCCTCGCCATCGGCGAGCAAGCGGTCAGGCAGGCGGATCTTAAGGCGGAACCGGCCGTTCTCGGCCGGAAGTAGCTGACAGAGCTGGTTGCCCGATGTCTCGCCCTTGGAGCCCAGGGAGAACACCTGGTGCGAGCGGGCGACGCGCCACGCTTCGCGCCAGGCCTCGCGGCCAGCATGCGACGTCAACTGCAGGTGGAACTGCTGCCGGAACAGCTTGCCGGTGCCAAAGCAGATGCCGGGCACCTTCGCCGCGAGGCGCGCCTCCACCGCACGGAGCCTCGACAGCCAAGCCGCCTGATAGAAGTTGATTTCCCGGTTTGTTCATAACCGGGTATAGGCATGCTTTTTAAACGCGCATGATCAGGTTTGTGCAATCTATCCAAAGATAGCTACATACCCCCGCTAGTGCGTAACCGGCTTCAATCCCTGGTCGACTCCCCACTCAGACATCTCGATCATGGCATCTTGATCAGATTCATCTCCGCCAATTCCGGTTCTCACGATTCATTGTCTCGGGCTGCTGCGCTCCACGCCACAATGAAGCTGTCAGCAATGACTTTCGCTAATTTTTCACCGGCGGACCACTTCATCGTTTCGAGGTGGATAGGCACGGCTACCGCCCCGTGGATGGCCACCACAATGCTGTCCGTAGCCAGTTTCAGTGGCATCGGATAGCGAGGCAGAGTATCGAAAAAATCGCGCACTGCAATCTCATATTGCTGATAGGCGCGTATCGCGACTTCTGTTCGCCCAAATGGCGTCCCCTCGCTGGTACTCGGTGTCGACTGACGCTGCACACCCGAAAACAGGATCTCATACTGGTCGAAATGGGCACGCCAGTGCTTCAGCATGGCCAGCAGTAGCTTGCGCAATCGCATCGCGGGATCGGCTGCACCGCGGGTCGCTGCAGCGATCTGCTCGATCGCCTGCGCAAGGTCTTCTTCGCGGACTGCCATGAATAGCGCCTGCCGATCCTCGAAATAGTGATACACAACGGCCGGCGTGTAACCCGCCGCTGCGGCGATGCCACGCAGCGATACCTTGGCGTACTCCTGTTCAGCAAAAGCCCGCCGCCCGGCAGCGATCAGGGCCTGTCGTACCGCCGCCTTTTCTTCGGGAGAACGCGCCCTCTTGCCGGCTGTCCTACGCACGACCTGCGCGTCGCTATCCGGCGCCGCTTTGTCGGTCACCGGGTTCTGTTTTCGCATGGAAACGCTGGAAGTCATGTGCTCGATGAGCAGTAAAGGTAACGCGCCGATCCTAACACGCTAGCCTCCATGGCTGGTGTTTACCCTCCCCCGCGGCACCGCGAATTCAGCTTGTCTCCACATAATTTTACGTGTTTAATTATCTGCAACATCGACAGCCCCCGATGTCCGCGCTGAACCTCACGGACACATGCCCATGCCTTCCACACCAGACTCAATCGAAGTCCAGGTCCACGCGATCTCGATCGCCGCCGCCGACGTGCTTGCCTTCGAGCTGCGCGATCCGCACGGCGGCATGCTGCCTGCCGTCGAGGCCGGCGCTCATATCGAGGTGCGCCTGTCCGGGAACCTGACCCGTCACTATTCGCTCATGAATGCGCCAGGCGAGCGCCACCGCTACAAGATTGCGGTGCGCTTGCAGCCAGACAGTCGCGGCGGCTCACGCTATATGCACGAGCGGCTTCGGGTCAGCGACCGGCTGGCGATCAGCGCGCCGCGCAACAACTTCCGACTCGCCGAGGCGCCGCCTCTGAGCGTGCTGATCGCTGGTGGGATCGGCATCACGCCGCTGTATTCGATGATTGCGCGGCTCGAGCAACTAGGCCGCGACTGGAAGCTGCACTATGCGGCGCGCAGTGCCGCAAGCGCGCCGTTGCTGGAGGAGCTGGAGCTAATCGAGCGCCAGCATCCGGGGCGCGTGCATCTGCATTTCGATGAACGGCACGCCGGCCGTCCGCTCGACGTGCGGGCGGTCGTAGCTGCCGCAAGCGGGGACGAAGGTACCCACTTCTACTGCTGCGGCCCTACGCCAATGCTTGTGGCATTCGAGCAGGCCTGTGCCGGCCTGCCTTCAGAACACGTGCATGTGGAGCATTTCGGCCCGAAGACAATGCCCGCGGCGGGCGTCGCTTACCCGCCTGCCGGCGAATCTTTTGAGGTCGCGCTGCGCCGTTCGGGCGTTACCGTAGAAGTACCGCCGCAGCGATCGATCCTCGACGTACTGCTCGATGCCGGCATCGACGCGCCCTTCTCCTGCGGAGAGGGATTCTGCGGCAGTTGCCGCACGGCGGTCATCGAAGGCCAGCCGGACCATCGCGACACAGTCCTCGATGCAGCGGAACGCGCGCAGGGCGACACCATGATGATCTGCTGCTCGCGCAGCCGCAGTCCCAAATTGGTGCTGGATCTTTAACAACATCCGACACACAGCAAGCCCCACAGGAGACGAAATGACGATGCATTACCCCAGGAACTGCTGGTATGTAGCCGCAATGAGCCATGAGGTCGGGCGCAGCCTGCTCGATCGCACCATCCTCAAGGAGCCGGTACTACTGTACCGCCGCGAAGACGGCAGCGTGGCTGCTATCGAGAACCGCTGCAGCCATCGCCGCGTTTCGCTATCGCTCGGCACGCTGGTAGGCGACCACGTGCAATGCGGCTACCACGGCCTGCGCTTCGACGGCGACGGCACCTGCGTGCGCATTCCGGCCCAGGACCGGATCCCGCCTCAGGCCTGCATCCGGGCTTATCCGATCGCCGAGCGCGACGGCTTCGTGTGGATCTGGCCGGGTCAACGCGACCTCGCCGACCTGAGCCTGGTTCCCGATTTCTCCGAGGTGTGCTCATCGCCGCGCTTTGCCGGCCGGCGCGCCAGCACCCTACCGGTGCAGGCGCCATGCCTGTTCAATATCGAGAACGTGCTGGACCTGTCCCATGTCAGCTACGCGCATGAGAAGACTGTGGGCACGCCCGAAGTAGCAGAGACGCGTCCTGAGAACGAAATCACCGATACCTATGTAGAGGTCCGCCGCACATTGGATCGCTCGAGCGCATCACCACTGTATCGACGGCTGTTTGACTGGCATGAGGTTAGGCATACCCAATCCATCCGGTTCTGGCCCGGCGGCAACGTGCGCCTGAACATCACGATCGAGCCAGTCGGCAACACCGATCCGTCACAGGTGCGCCACCTGCGCGTGGTCGGCCCGTGCACGCCCGAGACCGATACGACTCATTTCAAGTTCTCGGCAATGTATCGCGATTTTGCCCTGGACGATGACGACATCACCGCAACCATCGCCGAGCAGTTCCACAAGACCATCCTCGAGGACAAGGTTCTGATGGAGGATCAGCAGCGCAACTGGCAAGCCGATGGTGACGGCGTCCGGATGATTGACCTAGCTGTTGACCGGGCGCCGCTGGCCGCGCGCCGCATGCTCAGACAGCTGGCTGAAGACGAGCGTCAGTAGCCCCAGCGCCACGCATAACGACAATACAAGGAGACAACCCATGCCCCCCCGCACCCTTCTATGCCTGCTGGCATTCATCCCCATGCTGGCCTTGCAGCCGGCCGGCGCCGCACCGCCGGAGTCCAGCTATCCAATCAAGCCGGTCACGATCGTCGTCGCCTACCCCGCCGGCGGCGGGGCGGATACCATGATCCGTCCCATCGCCGAAGCACTCAGCACCCAGTGGAAGCAGCCGGTCGTGGTCGACAACCGGCCGGGTGCCAACGGCATCATCGCCACGCAACTTGTCAGCAAGGCCACCCCGGACGGCTACACGCTATTGCTGAACCTCACCGGGATCGTGCAGAACCTGAGCCTGTATAAGAAATTGCCGTATGACCCGTTCAAGGACCTGCAGGCCATCACACAGCTCGGCACGCAGCCGATGGGCCTCGCCGTGACCCCAGCTAGTCCGTACCGCACTGTCGGCGCATTGCTGGATGCCGCGCGCGCTGCCCCTGGCAAGTTCTCTTATGGGTCGTTCGGCACCGGCTCCACCGGCCACATCTACGGCGAACTGCTGCGCAGCACCGCCAAGCTCGAGATCCCGCATGTGCCCTACAAAGGCGAGGCATCGATGCTGCCCGACCTCATCGGCGGGCGCATCCAGCTGGGCTTTGTCTCGGTGTCCACCGCGGCCACGCATCGCGACAAGTCGCTGCGCATCCTCGCGGTGACCGGGCCACGTCGCATTGGCACGATGGCAGACGTGCCGACGCTGGCCGAGCTTGGCTACAAAGGCTTCGAAGCCGTGGGCTGGTACGGCCTGTTCGCGCCCGCCGGCACACCAAAGCCGGTGGTGGAGAAAATCGCTGCCGATACCAGGGCGGTACTGCAGAGCCCCGCCATTGTGGCACGCCTGCGTGATCAGGCGATCGACCCCACGGGCACCTCCCCCGACGATTTCACCAGGCTGCTGCGCGCTGACTACGCCAAGTGGGACGGCCTGATCAAGACCTTCAAGATCGAACTGGAATAACTATGATCGCACTCCAACACACCGCCCTTCTGAAGCCACTTTGCCTGATTGGCGGCGCGTGGCAAGGCGCGGACAACGGCGAGACCTTTGACGTCCTAAATCCCGCCAGCGGCGCCTGCCTGGCCAACGTGCCGGCGGCCGGGCGCACCGAAGCCTGCCGTGCCATCGACGCTGCCGAATCCGCTCTCGCCGCATGGCGCAAGCGGCCGGCACAAAATCGCGCCGCACTGCTGCGCCGCTGGCATGACCTGATCCTGGCGAATCAGGAAGACCTCGCGCAACTGCTCACCGCTGAGCAAGGCAAGCCGCTGGACGACGCCCGCGCGGAAGTCGCCTACGCCGCGTCCTTCGTCGACTGGTTTGCCGAAGAAGCTCGTCGTGTCTATGGCGACGTAATTCCGGCGCCGTCCGGTGATCGCCGCATCCTGACGCTGAAGGAGCCGGTTGGCGTTTGCGGCGCGATTACGCCGTGGAATTTCCCCTACGCGATGGTGACTCGCAAGGTCGCGCCCGCGCTGGCCGCCGGCTGCACCATCGTGCTCAAACCCGCCGAGCAGACGCCGCTGTGCGCGCTGGCGCTTGGCGTGCTGGCCCAGCAGGCCGGGATTCCGGACGGCGTGTTCAATATCGTCACCGGTGATCCCGTCGCCATCGGCAGGGCGTTGACCGACAGTCCGGTGGTGCGCAAGATCAGCTTTACCGGCTCTACCCAAGTGGGCCGCTTGCTGATGCGCCAGTCGGCCGATACCTTGAAGAAACTATCGCTGGAACTGGGAGGCAACGCGCCCTTCATCGTCTACGACGATGCCGACCTGGACGCCGCGGTAGCCGGATTGATGATCGCCAAGTTCCGCAACGCTGGGCAGGCATGCATTGCAGCCAATCGCGTCTATGTGCAGCGCGGCGTCTACGAGGACTTCGCCGCCCGGCTCGCGCACGCCGTCTCCGAACTCAGGGTTGGCAATGGTGCAGAACCGGGCGTGGAAATAGGACCGCTGATCGACGATGCCGCCATCGCCAAAGTCGAAGCCCACGTGCAGGACGCCTTGCGCCATGGCGCCCGGGTGCTGTGCGGCGGCCGGCGCCACGGGCGCGGGCGCACCTGGTTCGAACCTACCGTGCTCGCCGATGCCTCGACCGCGATGCGGTTGGCCACCGAAGAGACCTTCGGCCCAGTCGCACCACTGTTTCCGTTTGATGCCGATGACGAAGCCATTGTGGCGGCGAATGCCGTGGAATACGGCCTGGGCGCCTATGTCTACAGCCGCGACATCAACCGGATCTGGCGTGCGATCGATGCGCTGGAAACCGGAATGGTGGGCATCAACAGCGGGCTGATCTCGACGGCGGTCGCCCCGTTCGGTGGCGTCAAGCAATCGGGCCTAGGCCGCGAGGGCTCGAAGTACGGCCTCGACGAGTACCTAGTGCTCAAGTACGTTTGCCTCGGGGGACTATAGCCTGGAGCGCAGACCGGCTCGAAAGCCGGCCTGCCTTCAGCCTGCGTCAGCGGGCAGCGGCTGATCGACTATTGTCTGCGCACGTGCGGCGTCCACACCGAGCGCCCGCAGCAGGGAGACGCACAGGGAGCGCACATAGCCCGACGGGCGCGATTCGCTCAGCAGCGCCCGCATTGCCATCCGCACGCTGCCCACGACCAGGTCGCTGGCACTGGCAAGATCGTCGAACTCGAACTGGCCCGCATGTTTTCCGGCAATCAGCTCCGGGCGGGGATAGCTGAGCAGGTCCTCGTTGATGGACTGGCCATCCACCGACAACGCATACACGAGCCAGCCCCAAGCCGGCTTCTCGATCGTGCGCTGCAAGACGAGGCGCGTCTGCGCCGCAAAGCGCTCGACCGGATCGGCAATGGTGTGACAGCGTCGCTGGATCTCGTCGAACGGGTCGTGGCCAATCTCATTCCAAAGATCCGCCAGCAACTCGTCGCGGGTCTCGTAATAGTTGTAGAAGGTGCCGCGCGCTACGCCGGCAGCCTGAATGAAATCGTCGATCGTGGCCTTCTTCTCGCCCAGATCCGCGACCACCCGGGCAGCGGCCTCCAGCAGTTTCTGCCGCATCCGGTTCCTGCGCTCTTGCCCGATCTCCACCCGTCTAACGTTGTTCATGTTTGCCATTGTCCTATCTGGTTAGCATGATACCAAATAGACTGATAATGTTCATATTGACAATTTCAGTCCAATGAACCATGATGAATTCACTGTCGGCACAAGGCAGCGCTACCTTAGAAAAGTGCACTGCCAGTGGTATGTGCGCAAGAATGGAGACACACATGAACCACTCCCCTGCTCAAAGGGAATCAAGGATCTCTCCGCAATGGCTGGCGTCGACGCCGCTCTTGGATGATGTCCAGACAGGGAGCTTGCGGCATATCCTGAATCTCGCGGCCCTGTTGCCTGATGATTGGTCCGGCATGCAAGCGCGCAGCACATTGCAGGAGGATTTCGGCTCGCTGCGCTTCCAGCTTGCATACATGGCGTACGCATTGGGCCTCGCTCATGTGCATCGTCTTCCCGCCGCCCCTGCTGTCTTTAAGCAGCCGTTCGACAGCCTGATCGGCAAGATTCTTTCGCCTGATGTCTGGACCTACTGGCACTACGTCGGCACCGGGAACGGCCCGTTCAACAAATCGCTGGGCGAGCTTCCCGCGCAGTGGGATCCGGTGGTCAAAGACAACATCATGTACAGCGCCTATGTCCAAAGCATGGCGTTGCTCTATCACTACCTGTTCCGCGACGGCAAGTACGCTGCCGAGGGTGCCCTGACCTTCTCGGTCAACCCGCTGTTCTGGGGTGAAGGCGGGAAGCATTTTGCGTACGACGAGCGATCGCTCAACCAGCACCTCTACTGGAGCATGGTCGAGCGTGGCTACCTTGGCATCGCGTGCGAGCCCAATTGCGTATTCCAAATCTGCAATCAGCCCTCGATCTTGGGCTTTCGCTTCCATGACCTCGTCTACGGAGGCTCCATCGCTGAGGAAGTGACCACCGGTTACCTGCAGGCCTGGTCCGAGTTCGGGGTACTGAACGACGCCGGCCACTTCAACATGATGGTGCAGGAGCGCGAGCGCCAGGTGATCACGCCCAACATCCTCCCCTGGACTGATTTCTGGATGGCTTCGCTGATGCACGCGTGGAACCCGGACTTCGTGCAGCAACATTACCCGCGCTTTGTCGCGCGGTGGGTAAGCGATGGCCCGGATGGCAGCGCCTGGGTCATGCCTGCACCGACGCTCGCCCCCGGCGCTGCGGATCGGCCAACAGCGTATGACTTCGGCTGGGCTGCAGTCTGCGCTTCCGAGGTTGGCGACGAAGCCTTGCTCAATCGCCTGCATGCTTATGCTGATGCACGCCTGGACCCGACGTGGCATCACGGCGGTCTCTACTATCCGCGTTGTGACCAACGGCTCGACGAAGACGGCTTGTTGCGCGCAATGGATCCGCATACCAGCAATGCCTTGCTGCCCTATTCACGGCTCAATGTGCCCGGCGGCCTGCGGACCCTCTATGAAGGGCCGTGGAAGGACGAGCATTTCGCGCAGCCAGCCTTGGCATCCATGACGCCTTCGCTCGATGTTCGTCGGGCATGGTTCGATCCGCATATCAACGCCCTGGCACTGACGGTGGGCCCGGTACGCGATACCAGGGCCAAGCCTGAGGCGCGCCTTGAACTGGGCAACGTATGGAACCGCGGCGACTGGCGACTGGAGCGCGACCAGGAACTGCTGGCTTACGGAAAGGCGGACCAGGTCCTCTGGACCAGCCCCAACGTCCGGGTGGAACGGGCACATGACCAGATGATCGTCGAGCTCGATATCGTCGACACAACCACGATGGTGCTCTCATGGAACTGAAGGCCGGCCCGGGCGGAGAATTCTCGCTGATCGACCATGACGGGCAGGCCGTGACGCAGGAGAGCTATCGCGGCCACTACCGCCTGGTCTTTTTTGGCTTCACGCATTGCCGCGTGGTGTGCCCGCGCAACCTGGCGCGCCTGTCCCACATCCTCGAGGCGCTGGGTCCGCACGCCGAGGAATTCCGCCCCCTCTATGTCAGCGTGGATCCCGAGCGGGATTCGCCCGAGGTCATGAAGGACTTTCTTGCCAGGAACTATCCGCGCTTCACCGGTCTGACGGGAAGCCGGGACCAGGTCGATCAGGCCAAGCAAGCCTTCCGCGTCTTCGCCGAGCGCAAGAGCGATCCCGACGATCCCGACGGCTATGCCGTGCCGCATACCGCGATCACCTACCTGATGGACCGCAACGGCGGTTATCTCGCGCATTTCACGGAGAGTCTGCCGGAGCAGGAGGTGCTGCAGCGGATTTCAGCGCTACTGGATTCGGCAAGCTCCCCACGTCAGTAAGGATTACCTGAAGCAAGCTCAAGCGTTTTGCGGAAACCATCCCCCACTATCAACGCGCCAACCAATCAAGAGCGCGATGCGGAGACCCCGACGTGGAAACATCCATTGGAGACCTCATCAGGCATTCAGCAGTCAAGTATTCCGATAAGACTGCGCTGATTGTCGATGGAAGGCGTTACTCATTCACGGAAATCGACACCCTGTCGTCAAATTTAGCTGCCCATTTGGTCAGGCGCGGGCTTGAGCAAGGGACACGGGTGTCGCTCTACTCGCCCAACTGCGCCGAGTGGATCATTGCCTATTACGGGATCCTGAAAGCGGGTTGCGTCGCCAACCCGCTCAACCTGATGCTGACCGCGTCCGAGGCCCTGTATGCCATCCGCGACTGCCAAGCGGCCGCGGTGTTCGGCCAGTTGGACAAGCTTGCAGCGCTTCGCGAGCAGTCCGACAGCGCAGGTCCAAGCCTGATCTCGTTTCAGGGTCCGTCCGGCGGGATTGAAGGCTTCGAGGCCTGGATCGCTACCCCGCCAGAGCCGATGACCGACCGATGTCTGGTCGCGCCCGACGCAGTCGGCACCATTGCCTACACCTCCGGCACCACCGGCAATCCCAAGGGCGCAGTACTGTCACACCGCTCGATCCTGCTAAATACCGCGATGACGGCCACTTTCCATGTCCGCACCGCGCAGGACACGGTAGTCAGTGCGTTGCCACTGTCGCACGTCTACGGCAACATCGTCATGAACAGCGCCATCGCGTATGGCATGACGCTGGTGCTCCACAGCACGTTCAAGCCCGAGGACATACTGGGCAGTATCCAGCAGCATCGCGCCACCTTATTTGAAGGCGTGCCGACGATGTATATGTATTTGCTGGACTTCCCGCAGCTCGCCGACTACGACCTGTCATCGCTGACGCGCTGCACGGTCGGCGGGCAAACCATGCCGCTGGCCAAAATGGAACAAGTCGAAGCACGGCTCGGGGTTCCCCTACTTGAGCTGTGGGGCATGACGGAACTTGGTGGCCTGGGTACCACCCACTGTCTGCATGGACCGCGTCGCCTCGGATCGATCGGTATCCCACTGCCGTTCATGCAAGCGCGCGTCGTCGGGCGTGGCTCCGCTTTGCCTTTGGCGAAAAATGAGGTTGGCGAACTCATCCTGAAGGGACCGCTGACGATGGAGGGCTACCTGAACGCCCCCGACGCCACCGCCGAAACCATTGATGCAGAAGGCTGGCTGCACACCGGCGACTTGGCCTATATCGACGGTGACGGGTTCATCTATATCGTGGACCGGCTCAAGGACATGATCATCACCGGCGGCTACAACATCTATCCGGCCGAGCTGGAACGGGTGCTTTGCGCACACCCGGCGGTCGCCATGGCGGCGGTGGTGGGCGTGCCCGATCCGACCAAGGGCGAACTGGCGAAAGCATTCGTCGTCATAGCCCGCGGCATGTCCGTTACCCAGGACGAACTCCTGGACTTCTGCCGAACACGCCTCGCCAACTACAAAGTCCCGAGGATGGTGCAGTTCGTCGATGACCTGCCAAAGACTGCGTCGGGAAAGATCTTGCGCCGGCACCTGAAACGCCGCTAACGCACTTCAGAAATCCAAGAGGGCAAATATGGCTTGTTGCCTGTTGGCAATGGCGGCGCTCGGCCCGGGCATCGCCTTGATAGGCTGGCTGCGGCAGATGCTGGGAGGCACGTCGACTGCGAAGTGCTGTCCGGCCATGGCATCCCGGCATCGTTCTCGTGCCGCGCTTGTGGCTGCGCTGGCGTTGATGGCCCCTGCCGGTGCCACCTTGGCGAACTACGGATGGGCCACTTGGCAGGCTCATCAAGTCCACTTGAAACAAGCCCTCGACCAAGTGGAAACCGACCTTCAAGCGTCTCGCTGCAAAGCAACCCCGGCACCGGAGGCGCGAACAGGACCCCCCAACGGCAGCGTAGCGCTGCTTTCCCAACATATCGCGAAAGAGCGAGGAGACAGATGAAACACCTAACAGCAGAACCAGGACGCGCACCATACGCGATGACGATCAACGGCAAGCGGGTCGAATCGGCGCAAACAGGGGTCGCGCTAAATCCGGCAACCGAGGAGGAAATCTGCCGCTTTCCCATGGCATCCAGGGACGATCTCGAGGCTGCCGTCGCAGCAGCCCGAGCGGCGTTCCCCAATTGGGCTGCCACGGTGATCGAAGAGCGGCAGCGCGTGGTCACGGCGCTTGGCGACATTATCGAGCGCAACTTCGAAGCGTTCGTCCAGTTGCTGTGCACGGAGCAAGGCAAGAGCCGTGCCGCAGCCGAATGGGAGATCGGCGGATCGGTTCACTGGTGCCGCGAGATTGCGAAACAGCGCTTGGATGACGAAACCGTGGACGTGGGCAGCGACGACGCGGTTATCACGCGCTACACGCCGATCGGCGTCGTCGCAGGGATCACGCCGTGGAACTTCCCGCTGCTGCTGGCAATCTGGAAGATCGCGCCGGCCCTGGTCGCGGGGAATACGATGGTGCTCAAGCCCTCCCCTTACACACCGCTGTGCACGCTTTGGTTCGGCGAGCTCGCACAAGACGTGCTGCCGCCTGGCGTGCTCAATATCATCTCCGGCGGCAATGAACTGGGGCAATGGCTGACGGAACATCCGAAAATCGGCAAGATCGCATTCACCGGCTCCACCGCAACGGGCAAGAAGGTGATGCAAAGCGCGGCAAGCAACCTGAAACGCCTGACGCTGGAGTTGGGCGGCAACGACGCAGCCATAGTGTTGCCGGATGTTGATCCGCGCAAGATCGCCAAAGACCTGTTTTGGGCATCGTTCGCCAACAGCGCGCAGTTCTGCGTTGCCTGCAAGCGCCTCTACATCCACGAAGAGATCTACGACGAAGTCGCCGAGGCGCTGGTCGCTTATGCAAAGAGCGTGACCATGGGTGAATGGACCGGTCCCTACGTCGAACTAGGTCCGTTGCAGAACCGCATGCAATACGACAAGGTGCGGGACCTGCTGGACGACTCGCGGGCACAGGGACACAAGTTCCTGCTTGGTGGCGAGGTCCCTGACCAGCCTGGCTATTTCATTCCGGTCACGCTGATCGACAACCCACCTGAGGATTCACGGTGTGTCACCGAGGAGGCGTTCGGCCCAGTGTTGCCACTGCTGAAATGGCGCGACATCGACGACGTCATCGAACGAGCAAATCGCAGCAACTATGGCCTTGCAGGCTCGGTATGGTCCCGCGATACCGACATGGCACAACGCATCGCCGCCCGCCTGGAAACCGGAACGGTATGGATCAACCAGATCCACGTTTTCTCTCCGCACGTTGCCTTTGGCGGGCACAAGCAATCGGGCGTGGGCATCGAGAACTCGCTGCATGGTCTGGCCGAGTACGCCAACCTTCAAACGATTCGAACCAAGCCATTGGCGACCTGATACGGGCAGCTTCATTAGGCAAACCATGACGAGCATTGGAAATTGGGAGTAAGAACTGATGGAGAAGACAAACCTGCGGACCGTCAAGGCCGCTGTCGTACGGGAAAAGTCGGGCCCCTTCCTGCTTGAGGACATCGGTCTGGAGGAACCACGCGACAACGAGGTGCTGGTCAGGATTCTTGGCACCGGCGTCTGCCACACCGACATGGTAGTGCGCGACCAGTATTTCCCGACACCGTTGCCCGCCGTATTGGGCCATGAGGGTGCAGGCATCGTGGAGAAGGTTGGCGCTGCTGTCACCAAGGTCGCGCCCGGCGACCATGTCGTGCTGAGCTACGCGAGCTGTGGCGTGTGCGCGAACTGTCAGAAGGGACTTTATGGGTACTGCACTGACCTGTATGCCCGGAACTTCTCGGGTGCGCGCCCGGATGGTTCTTCGCCGTGCTGCACCGCGCATGGCGGACGCCTAAGCGGATATTTCTTCGGCCAATCGTCGTTCGCCGAGTACGCGGTGGCGACGGAGCGCAACGTAGTAAAGGTGCGCGAGGACGTACCGATCGAGTTGATGGGGCCGCTTGGCTGCGGCATCCAGACCGGTGCAGGTGCGGTGATCAATGCGCTGAAACCTGGCGCGGGCTCAAGCATTGCCGTGTTTGGCGCAGGATCGGTCGGCCTGGCGGCAATCATGGCCGCACGCGTAGTCGGCTGTACCACCATTATCGCGGTGGACATCGTTCCTGAGCGGCTTTCTCTGGCTCAGGAACTGGGCGCCACGCATGTGATCAATGGCGCGGAGTCTGATGCCAGCGCGGAGATCGCGGCAATCAGCGGTGGTGAAGGCGTTCAGTACTCGCTGGAATGCACAGGGGTTCCGCGTGTGGTACGCCAGGCAGTGGACTGTTTGAGGCTGACAGGTACCTGCGGATTGATCGGGGTCGCCCCACTAGGTACCGAAATCGCACTGGATCTCAATACGATTCTATTTGGCCGTTCGGTAAGGGGCATTATCGAAGGCGACAGTATCCCTGACATCTTTATTCCTCAACTGATCGAACTCTGGCGCCAGGGGCGTTTCCCATTCGACAAGCTGGTGCGTAAATACCGTCTTTCTGAGATAAACGAGGCGGTGCAAGCGAGCGAACGGGGTGAAGTCCTGAAGGCCATCGTCACTCCCTAAGCGGTTGTCAGTTCCCGGGCACGATGCCCTGGCGTGCTCGGGTCGATAGCTTTGCCCTTCCTCTAAGGAGAGGATGTTATGAATGTTACCGATATTGCCACCAGCTGGCTTGACCAACTCCAGCAACCTGACTCCGTTGCGTTTGCCGACCTCTTCACGGAGGATGGCCTGTACGTCGACCCATCCTTTGGGCTTGTGCGGCGTGGCCGCGAGTTTGTTCGTCTGCATCACCGAAAGTGGCACGCTGCAGTCCCCGACTTCAAAGCCAATCTCGAGCGGATGCTTGTAGACGGTCTGACCGCAGTCCTTCTCTATGAAGGGACGGGGACATTCACAGGCGAGCCGCTCGGGTCAAGCGAGAGTCCGATGCAGCCGACCCATCGCGCATTCAAAGCGCGCGCCGTCATTGTTCTCGACCTTAACGAGAACGGGCTCGTCAAATGCTGCACTGAATATTATGACCGTTCCATTATGCCGATGGGCATTAAAACGCCTTTTTCAGACAATCCACACGCAACCCAATAGCCTTTTTCATCGAAATCGCATTTCGAATGTGTCTAGTCCGCTAACTTCGTGCAGGGCAGATAAGTAACAACGAGGGTGTGCTGTTGCGAGAGGACGAAAACATCGACGCTCCTCACTAGTAAGAAGACAGAGAATGGCCAATTTCTAAGGCCAGGACCGCCAGGTCAGCGCCGAAGAGGGAAGAGTGAATCACGTTCAATTTGATGTCCCTCTGCCGCTATAACGATTTCATTGGAGACAAAAGAGAATGAAAAAAGTACTGATGGCGCTTGCCGCGTCAGGGATGGTCGCGGGCGCCGTACATGCTCAGAGCAGCGTCACGCTGTATGGCGTCATCGATTCCAACATCGAGTACGTGAACAGCATCCGCTCTGCCTTGCCGACTCCGGCGAATCCGAAACCCAGTAACGGGAGCGTTCTCCGCATGGGCAGCGGCGGCTTCGCCTCGAACCGCTGGGGTCTGCGCGGCGTGGAAGATCTCGGTGGCGGTCTCGCCGGCATCTTTGTAGTCGAAGCGGGCTATAACGGAGACAATGGTGCCTCGTTCAATGCCACGCGCACCTTTGACCGCCAGACCTACGTTGGTTTGCGCAGCAGCAAATTCGGCCAGCTGACGTTCGGCCGCCAGTACACCTCGATGTTTTTGATGCTCGGTAACTACTCGCCGACCGTCTACGCACCGCAATACGAGCCGATCACCTTCATGACCGGCCTGAACTTCCGCGAAGACAACATGGCGCAGTACATGATTAAGTTTGGGGCGGTGACAGCCCGTGCGCACATGTCATTTGGTACCGGTGTGTTCTGTACCGGCGGCGTGAGTCCCTGCGCTGGCTCCGGCGAGACCCCAGGCAGTTTCCGCGCTAACATGGGCTACGGCGGCGCAGTCGATTACAACGATGGCAAACTGGGCGTTGGCATTGCCTACGACGAGTACGATCCGACCGCTTCAGTATTCGGTGACACTGGCATCGCCCGCTTCAGGAAGGCCACTGTCGCAGCAGGGTACAGCATTACGCCGGACCTGCGCCTGCAGGCCGGGTACCGTTGGAGCCGAAATGCATTTTCGAACGGCGTCGTGGCACTGCGCGACAATCTCTACTGGATCGGAGTTAACTACACCCCAATCACTAACCTCGACTTGACGCTCGCATACTACTACGACGACGCCAAGATGGTAACTCCGACCGCCACAGGTGCTACGGCCGTGGGCACCAACCCGGCCAATCCGTATCAGATCAGCTTCATGGCTGCTTACAACCTGACGAAGCGGACCAACGTGTACCTGACTACTGCATGGTCTAAGCACGCCGGCCTGGCCTTCGGCGGCCTCGCTGCCACAGGCGGGGCGAACACCTATATCCTGGGTGCCGGCAAGGACAGCCAGTTCGGCGCCGCTTTCGGAATGCGCCACATCTTCTGATTCTTCACGGTGGAGCTCTATTGGTGGCACCTTCGGGTGCCATTTTTTTTGGTTCATCGCCGATTTCCGAGGAAGGCTGATGACCCGACGACCGCGTTCGGCCATCATGAGACATCCGACGGCCACGACCAGATTGGCGGCAATCGTTGGCATATGGGTGCGGCAGACATTTAGCTCACGCCATCGGCCGCTATTGCTGCGTGAGCATCAGGTTCAGGTTCTGAACCGCGGCGCCGGCTGCGCCTTTGCCAAGATTGTCGAAAACCGCGGACAGCAGGACGTGCCCGTGTTCCATGTTAGGAAATACGCTTAAGTGCATGTCATTCGTACCGTTCAGCACTTGCGGATCCAGGTGCTTTAAAACGCACGACTCGTGCAACGGCAGGACATGTACATTGGCCGCCCCGGCATAGAGGCGGGCGAGGCATGCGTGGAGCGTGGCGCCATCCACGTCGGGGGCCAGCAGCCTCAACGCGAGGGGCACCGTCAGCACGATGCCCTGGCGGAACGCACCATACGCGGGAACGAAGATGGGACGCTGCGCGAGCCCGGCGTGCTGCTGGATCTCCGGGGGATGCTTGTGCGCGAGTTCCAGGCCATACACCTGGAATGCCGGCGCGCTGACGGCATCCGACCCCTCATACTCCTCCACGCCGGCACGCCCGCGTCCGGAGTAGCCGGACACCGTATGAATGCTGACCGGGTAGCCGGCTGGGACAAGCCCGGCCTGCACCAGGGGACGCAGCAGGCCAATCGCACCGGTCGGATAGCAGCCGGGATTAGTGACCCGTCGCGCATTCTCGATGCGCGCGGCCTGTCCCGGTGCCATTTCCGGAAAGCCATATGTCCAGTCCGGATGCGTGCGGTGGGCGGAACTTGCATCGATCACCCTGACGGCGGGATTGACGATGGCGTCCACCGCCTCGCGTGCGGCGGCGTCGGGCAAACAGAGGATGGCGATGTCGCAGGCATTGATGGCTTCCGCACGACGCCGTGGGTCCTTGCGTTCCGACGCGCCAAGCGTGAACAGGCTGAGGTCGGTCCGGCCGCGCAGCCGTTCGTGGATTTGCAACCCGGTGGTGCCTTGGTCGCCGTCGATGAAAACCAGGGGAGAACTCATGCGAGGAATACTCCGGTGAATGAAGGGGGTAACACGTCGAAGGAGCCCCAATCTTCCATGGACCGCTAGAATAGGGAAAGTTGAATTTCACAACCTCGGCATTCAGTTTTCCTGAATTTGGAGCCCACATGCGAGAAATCAGCCTGGACCGCCTGCGCACGCTGGTCGCCATTGCCGACCATGGCTCATTCGCCGAGGCAGCGCGTGCATTGCACCTTGCGCCGCCCACGGTCAGCCTCCACATCGCTTAACTGGAACACCGCATCGGGGCACCGCTCCTGTCGCGAAAACGCGGACAGGTAAGGCCGTCGGCGATCGGAGAGGTGCTGGTGGAGCGCGGGCGTCGGCTGCTGGCCGACGCGGAGCAGGCGCTGGACGATATACAACGACAGGTGGAGGGTCTCGAAGGGCGCGCCCGGCTCGGTGCGTCGACTGGCGCGATCGCGCACCTGCTGCCACAGGCGCTCGAGGTGCTGCGCCAGCAGCATCCCGCCATCGACATTCAGATTGCGGTCCTCACTTCGCAGGAAACACTGTCCCGACTGGCGGACGGCACGCTGGATATCGGACTGGTTGCACTGCCTCAGCCACCGGTGGCCGGACTGGTGATAAAGCCCTGGCGGCGCGACCCCGTGATGGCCTTCGTGCCGGAGCATTGGCAGTGCCCGGCCCGCGTCACGCCGGAATGGCTCGCCGCCCAGCCTCTGATTCTCAATGACGCGACCACACGCCTCTCGCGTCAGACTGCGGAGTGGTTCGCGGCCGCGGGACACCATCCCGCACCACGCATTCAGCTCAACTACAACGACGCGATCAAGAGTCTGGTCGCGGCGGGTTACGGCGCGGCGTTGTTGCCCCACGAGGCCACCACGCCATTGCCGGACAAGCGCATCGTCATGCGTCCGCTGCGCCCGGCGTTGTGGCGGCGGCTCGGCATTGCACATCGTGCGGGGTACGTTGAACGTTCCACGCAACACGTACTTGATGTGTTGTGGGATCTGCGATTGACTGTACGAAGGTATTCCCCGAACTACTCGCCTCGCCGGAGTTCTTCAACCGAGATGCCCATAGTATGGCGCTCATGAGAGTGGAGCTCTAGTTTTCAGTCCCCGGCTTTAGATAGTGTGAACACGCCCTAGCCACTATTTCAGCCACCTTCGCATCCAGCTCGTGCAGATACCCCAAGGACAACAACCCGGCCGACTTCATAGGCAGCGATGTCCTGCCGATCACGTTCGGCGCCATCCGAGGCGCCCGGGATAGGGTCAGCTGACACGCGCTGTCGCCAGCATGCATGACGACAGGCCACCGACGTTCTGGACCATTCTCAAAGGCAATGGGGTAGACCACCCCTATCACTCGACAACCTGGGAAGATGCACAGGACAAGCACAGACGAGTGTTCGAAAAAGTGCGTCGCAAAGCAGCCGGCGTCACGCGCTGAAAAGTGATACATAAGTGCTGATTGATTGAATCATGTTGTATCACTAACATCCATTGCAACTGGCTGGATTGATGTAAATCAAAGCCACGTCGCGAACGCCGCCACGCCGAACAGCGTGCGCGCCATGTTGCCCGGCGTCCTGCCAGAGAAGCATCACACCTTCTTCCTATCCGGCTTGGTGCCGGTAATCCCCGCACCGCTCAACGTCCCGGTGCTGGCCCTCTTCATGCATTCGCAGCCTTGAAAAAGGGGGGGCGCGACAAGGCGCTCCGACGCTTCCCCCGCAGCGGCTTTACCTTGTTTCAGTCGTGCCGGCAAAGCCGCAAATATAAGCGTGGCGCCACCAGAGGAGACAATCATGTTTGAAGGGACTTACCGGACCCGTGCGTCCGCGCAGATGCTGTCGCGCTGGCGCAATGCCATCGGCGTTGCCCTGGCACTGGGCATCGGACTCACGCTCAGCGCGTGCGGTGGCGGCGACGGGCCGCCAGCAGCTGGCACCGTGGCCGCGGTCGACTACTCGGCAGCCTGCACTTCATTGCAAGGCAAGGCCATCGGCGGGGCGAGCATCACGGCGGCAAAGCGTATCGAGGCGGCGGGCATGCTGCCCGGCTATTGCAAGGTTTCGGCAACCAGCGGCACGATGCTCGACATAGAAGTGGACCTGCCGGACAACTGGACGGGCCGGCTAATGCAGCAAGGCGGCGGGGGCTTCGATGGGCAGGTGAAGACCGTGGAGAGCTTCAGCGCAGGCTTTCCACTGTACCAGCCGCTGCAGCGAGGCGTTGCCTATGCCGCGTCGAATGGCGGGAACCGTACTGGCGATCCTTCCGAATTCCTGAAAAGCGAAACCGAGAAGACCGACTATGCCTATGCCGCTGTCGGCACCACGATCGCTTTCGCCAAGGCAGCAGTCAAGGCGTTCTACGGCCGCGCGCCCAGCTATACCTACTTCAACGGGGCGTCCAATGGCGGTCGCAATGCCTATATCGCGGCGCAGCGCT
The DNA here is from genome assembly GCF_059419025.1 of Cupriavidus sp. GW821-FHT07C08. NCBI lineage: Bacteria > Pseudomonadati > Pseudomonadota > Betaproteobacteria > Burkholderiales > Burkholderiaceae > Cupriavidus > Cupriavidus sp. GW821-FHT07C08. Next base: position 150,730 of record NZ_JBWKQZ010000010.1, on the reverse strand, counting down.
GGCCGGACCAGTATGACGGGATCATCGCCGGCGCGGAAACCATGAACATGGCGACGCAGACAGCGGCGTGGCTCAATCTGGCCCGGCATGCTGGCTCCGGCGACATGCCCGCCGCGGCCCAGTGGTCAGCGCTGAACGCTGCCGCAGTGGCAGGGTGTGATGGGCTGGACGGGATAAAGGACGGCATCATCTCCAACCCGAATGCCTGCACCTTCAGTCCGGCCACGCTGGCGTGCGATGCCCCCGGCGCCGATGCGGCCACTTGCCTGAGCCCCGGACAGCTGCGCACCGTCCAGGAACAGGTGGGGCCGTTGAGCGACTCGGCGGGCGCGCTGGTTTACTCGGGCTACTACTGGGCCGATTTTAACGAGTATCTACCCTATTACGCGGCCCTGGGTGGGGGCTTCGCCGCCATCGCCACGGGTAACGCAGCGTGGATGCTGCCCGCCGCACAGCCAGGCAGCCTGCAGGCAACGTTCGACGTGACGCGGGACTTGCCGCCGATCGCAGTCGGCTTGCAGCAAGCCGGGGCCGAACATGATATGCGTGCCATCGCGCAATACGTGTCGTCGGGCAAGAAGCTGATCTCCTGGCACGGCGGCGCCGATTCGCTGCTTTCCGGCAGGGACCATGTTCGCAATTTCATAACAATGACCCAGCTTGCGGGCGCTGGTGCGGCCAATGCACGCTTCTACCTCGAGCCGGGTGTCGGGCATGTGCAAGGCGGCGTTGGCCCGGACCAGGTCGACTATCTTGGTGCCATGATCGACTGGGTTGAGAAATCGGTTGCCCCTGAGCAGCTGCAGATCTCGAAGATGGACGCGCGGCAGAACGTGGTACGCACCATGCCGCTGTGCGTGTACCCGAAATTCCCCAAGTACTCGGGATCGGGAGATGCCAATCTTGCTGCCAGCTACAGTTGCGCGACGAGCTGAGCAATCGCAACAGCCTTGCTGGTGGCAAGCATCACATAGCCCGCCCCGCGCCGCCGCAACGTCTGCGCCGGGCATTCCCCGAACGCGCGCCGGTACTCCGCGCTGAAGCGCCCCAGATGGGCAAAGCCCCAGCGCAGCGCCGCCGCGCTCACTGATCTGGAGGCGAAAATCGCGAAGCTGGCCGAGGGCGGTGGGATGCCGCGCGCGACAAGCACATGTCGCGTGGCAAGCTGCTGCCGCGCGACCGCGTGCAGCAGCGGTTCGATCCGGCGATCCGGGCACGCCGTTCCTGGAGCCACTGAACTTCTTCGTGTGGTTGCGGCCATTTTTGCATCTTTTCTGGCCCCGAGTGGCACACCCGGGTCTATCCACGGGCTCGCGCGCTCATCTACACATACGCGCGCATGCCTGCCCTGTAAGCAGATGCATTCCGCAAGGCCCAACCAGCATAAGCATCACCAGCGCGGACCAGAATATACGGACATTCAGATGGCAACTAGGAAAAGGATGACGAAAAATGGGGCACGGCCCCTGCGTCTGTTGATCGAAAAATGGTTCGGTTCATCCGCGTCAATCCCATGCCGAGTCACCGAATTCGGCCGCACGCGCTCGAATCGGAGGCGCTATGTTTGTGTCGAGGCTAAGCGCGCGACAGGTTCGCTTGCCATTTTCTTCTTCCGGCACGACGACGGGTCCTGGCATGTGTTCCCGCCTGCAGCCGAATCGACGGTGAGCTGTTCCGGAGCACATCCCGCCTCGGAATCAGCGTGAAAGCGATCGTTATGCCCGCACGCTCAACTGCCCGCGATCCTCACATAGGAGTACTGGACTCGTCGACTCTCCAGGGCTGACTTGATCGCAAATCGCCTTCCAGCGTCTCAAGCTCCGGGCGCTACTTTGGTGCTTGGCACCATTTTGTGCTTATATCAGTTCCCCAAAAAATGGGCGTTGTTGCATAAGGGCCGCTAACAAAACTCCTCGACAAATCGGGAGCAGATGACAGCGCAACCAAGCGTGAGCAGCGCGAGATGGATATCGAGGCGCCGTTCGAAGCGAATGCGCAGCTTGCCGAAGGCGGAAAGCCAGGCATGCGTGCGTTCGACAACCCAACGATGCTTGCCGAGGCGACCGTTCTTCTCGATGCCACGGCGTGCGATTCGTGGGTTGATGCCCCGCTTGCGCAAATGCCTACGACACCGCGCGAAGTCAGCGTGAAGCTTGTCGGGGCGGCTTCGCGGTCGGCCGGACAGGCCTGGCAGCGCGGGTATTGCATCGACCAAGTCTTCGAAGACAATCGAATCGTGCCTATTGGCCCCGCTCACGGCCAGCGCCAAAGGAAGGCCGCGCCGGTCTACGACGAGATGACGCTCCGCCGTGATGCCAGCACAACGCACCGACCATGATCGGCTCCTCTTTGGCTTCAAGACCCCAAAATGGCTAGAGGAATGCATGGCCGAAGCTCAGCCAAAGTTCGAGGCGCGTGAAGCGACCCTTCTGAATCATGTGTTTTCAGAGCTTCCATTCAAACCAACCTGAAGGCAACAGGCGAGCTTCAGTTTCCCGGCCGTTAGACTTCCCTTAAAGGTTGCTTAGTGCCTCCAGGATGGCGTTGTGGTGCGACCTTCTTACCGGGGGGAAGCCACCCTTGTGAGGAACACTATCAATCGGGTAACGCCGAGAAGGAGCTGTGCTTGTCGCGCTCCTCCTGGACACATTTTCTCTTCACCAGGAGGTGGCGCAAGACTTTTATTGCCGACGATCGCGCTTTGATTGCTGAGAAATAGCGATTGAGATCGTTGTACCGGAATCTGGGGCACTCTGGACCCGTAATGCGGTTCCCAAAGCGTGCGCCCGTTCCCTCATACCCAGGAGCCCAAACGATGAATCTGGCAAAAGATGCGCCATATCGAAACCACGGCCGTTATCGCTAATCTCGAGCACGATCGCCTCAGTGTTGCTGATAAGCTTCACCGTGACTTTAGAGGCGGCAGCATGCCTGGAAACATTGGTTAGCGATTCCTGCGCTATGCGAAAGATCAGCGTCGCCTGACTATCATCTAAGGAGGGCTCTGGACCGTGCACCTGAAGTCGGCATATGGCGCTATTGCGCTGAGAGAAACTCACAGTCAGCCATTGCAGCGCAGGAACGATGCCGTAATTTAGTGCGACAGGGCGCAGATGATTGACGACATTGCGCACGGCGCCGATGGCCCGCTCCACAAGCTCGCGCATTTCGCCCAGCTTTTGCATCCCAAGCGGGTCGATCGACGGTCGCATTTCAAGTAACGACACGTCCATCTTAAGCGACGTCAACAGCTGGCCGAGCTCATCATGGATTTCCATCGCGATATGCCGGCGTTCTTCTTCGCGAGCGGCCTCAAGATGGGCGGAAACCTGCCTTAGCCGGTCTGAGGTCAATGGCTCTTCCACGATACGAGGCATCGTATGAGCGAAACTATCCGAGGAAAGGGCGACGAGATCCCCGAACGTAATTCGGCGCAACGACATCGGGGCCCGGTCGATCATGCTTCTCTCCTACCTTGGATAGCTTCAAAAATCACTTTAGACTTCTGCCATATAATTCGGCAAAAATGACGAGGATGCGCTCTGCCACTCGCCTCCTCTTTGCTTAACCGAGCCTCTCGCCAGTATTACTCGCACCGACTTCGTCTTCGCAATGGTGCGGTTCAGCAATTTCTGTCCATTCGGATTTTACCCGCTCACTTTGTTCGGATGGAACCCTCAGAACGAATCCCAGCCGTCAGTGCCGGTATTCCTGACTGTCACAGAACCATTCGCACTCGACAGGTCGTCCTTGGCACTAGCCTTCGAGTCCAGTCGCGCCACATTCCTGGAACTGCTCGGAGTACGGCGCTCGACCGGCGGAAGACGCTTCATTGGCACTAGAGCGGGCCGCACCGGGGCTGCTTGGGGCATTTCGTTGCTGCTTAGCTTGAAGACTGCTACCGCCCGCACCAGTTCATGGGCCTGCACCTTCAGTTCTTCTGCCGCAGCAGCACTTTCTTCCACCAGCGCGGCGTTCTGCTGCGTGGTTTGGTCCATCTGGCTCACCGCTTCTCCGACTTGCGTGACGCCCGCGCTCTGCTCGGTACTGGCCGCACTGATCTCCCCCATGATGTCGGTTACGCGTTTGATCGCGGTCACGATCTCCTGCATCGTCACCCCGGCATGGTCGACCAGCGCCGTGCCCTGGTCGACGCGTTCAACGCTAACGGTGATCAAGTTCTTGATCTCCTTCGCAGCCTCGGCGCAGCGTTGTGCCAAGTTCCGCACCTCGCCGGCCACCACCGCGAAGCCACGGCCCTGCTCGCCGGCGCGAGCCGCTTCCACCGCCGCATTGAGCGCCAGAATATTAGTCTGGAATGCGATGCTGTCGATCACGCCGAGGATGTCGCCGATCCTCTTGGAGCTGTCGTTGATGCCCTTCATCGTGTCCACAACCTGCCCCACCACCTCGCCGCCCTTGACTGCGACCGCAGAGGCACTGAGCGCCAACTGGTTCGCTTGCTTCGCATTGTCAGCGTTTTGCTTGACAGTCGTCCCGAGTTGCTCCATTGACGCCGAGGTTTCTTCCAGCGCGCTGGCCTGCTCTTCGGTGCGCTGACTGAGGTCCTGATTGCCCTGCGCGATTTGCGCACTGGCTGTGGCCACGCCTTCGGCGTTCTGGCGGACGTTCGAAACCACTTTGACCAGGCTCGCTTGCATATCCTTTAGCGCCTTAAGCAATTGTGCGGTCTCGTTCTTGCCTCCAGCGTCGAACTGCACGTTCAAATCGCCGGCTGCCACGGCGCGTGCGACAACCACCGCTTGGTTGAGAGGGCGGGTGATGGAGCGGATAATCCAGATCGCCATCAGCACGCCTAGCATCGCGGCGAAGGTAGACGAGGTCCACACTGCGGGCTTAACACTCGCCAAGGTGGTGGTTGCCTCGGTTGATGCCTCCTTCAAACGTTCGATCTGGAAACTTATCATGGCGTCTACCGCCGCGTTGTAGGCCACTTGTACCGGCCGCAGTTCCGTCAGCAAGTGAACTTTGGCTTCTTCCATTTGGCCGGCAATCACCAAGTCAATGAACTTGTCTTGGAGAGGCAGGAACTTGCTGCGGACCTCGAAAATCTTTGACAGAAGAGCTTTCCCTCTTTCCGATTTAGTGTCCGCTTGTAATTTCTCCAGCGCGTCGTTGACGAACCTGTTCGCGGACTGGATTCTCTCCACCTCCTTCTTACCCTCGGTCGGGTCATTCATGATGATCACGTTGCGCATCGAGACTCGCACCTGATCGACGTTGTTCTTGATCTTGTTGAGCAGCGCGACCCGCGGCACGCGTTGATCTATCACTTTTTTGAACGCTTCATCGATCGTGGCGACATTCGCGAGCGAGATGCCGCCCATGACGGCGAACAGCAGCACCAGGATGCCGAACCCGAGCGCGAGTCGGGTAGATATTCTCATGTCATTGAGGTTCATGATGATGGCTTCTTGTATAGGGATGTGACTGCCTTATGACAGCGTTTGCACGACAAGCCCCATTTCTGCGCTCGTCATGAGTTTTTCGATGTCCAGCAGAATCAGCATGCGCTGGTCGAGTGCACCGAGAGCAAGCAAGTAGTCACCGGTAATGCTGGAGTTGAACTCGGGCACCGGTCGCAGTTGTTCGGTAGTCAGGGAAACCACGTCGGACACAGCATCCACCACCATGCCAATCACGCGCCGACCAATGTCAAGCAAGATGACAACGGTGAAGCTGTTGTATTCGACCTCCTCTAGGTTGAACTTCAGCCGCATGTCGATGATCGGAACGATCACGCCACGCAGGTTCATCACGCCCTTCAGAAATTGGGGTGCGCTGGCGATTCGCGTCGGCTCTTCATACGAACGAATTTCCTGCACTCGGAGGATGTCGATGCCATATTCTTCCGCACCGAGCTTGAAGGAGAGGAACTCCCGCACTTCGGTTGGCAGTTGGATTGTCGCCACTGCGCTAGCGGAAACTGAGGTAGACGCTCCTTCTGTCACGTATTGCATGTTCTGGCTCTCCAGTCTTCGTGTGACCTCCACATCGCGGGAGGACAACATTCTCCTGGAGAATCAACGTCACATATCGAATAACCTTAATATGATTGTTAATACATTTAACGCATATAGGTATGCCTTTTTTTGGGGAAATTGATAGGTGCACAGAAGTGGTGCATCATCACCAAACCGCGCCGGAGTTTGAGAAGCGCTGGAGGCGATTTTCGGCGACAGAGCCTTCGGGAATCGACGAGCCCGTAGGGTCTAGTCCTATGTGAGAATCCCGAGGGCTACGGTAATCATTTCACTGAGCCCCACTTCCACCTGACTGTCCGCACCGCACAGCTCGCGGATCAGTTCGGGCAGGAAGCAGTACAGCATCGAGGGCACGAAGCCGATACCGAACCAGCGCTTCTCATTGGGCCAATGCGGCGCGTGCCTTCAATGGCTTCGTCCAGCTGCTGGGTCGACTGCGGCGATTGCTCCAACAGGAAGTGCCCGGCCTCCGTCAAGCGCAGGCCGCGACCGACTCGGTCGAACAGTGCCACGCCGATTTCTTCCTCGAACTGGCGAATCTGACGCGACAGCGGGGGCTGAGCCATATGCAGCAGCGAAGCCACCCGCGTCACATTCAGTTCCTGGGCGACGGTCTGGAAATAGCGCAAATGGCGAAGCTCCATGTTAGGTCTAACCCATACCTCCAGAGTATTTATTCAGACATTTTGGGTCTTGGACATCGCAAAAGTCGAGGCACATACTCAAAGGCAGACCTTAATGGACCACAAAGGTCTGAGGGCACTACGGCGGTGTAACTGGCCCATGGAACCTTCCTAGCCCCCGCGGGTGTGCAGGATGCCGCCAATGTGCGACCTAATTAGAGAGTCCGTTTTTGGATCGGTCCTGATCTGACCGGCCGCCCTTACTCACAGAACAAAAGGAGACAAATCATGGCGGAGTACACCCAACAACAGCTGCTGGATCTGGTGAACCAGTCCCAAGTCAATCCCGGCAATGACCGCGTGCGACAGATCACCGAGCGTATGGTCACCGATCTGTTCCGCGCGATCGATGATCTTGATATCAAGCCCGACGAATTCTGGGCCGGCATCGACTGGCTGTCCCGCCTGGGCGCCAATGGCCAGATCGGCCTGATCACGGCCGGTCTTGGCTTCGATCGTCTGATCGACATCCGCGAAGTAGAAGCCGACGCAGCCGCCTGTCGCGCAGCGGGGACGCCGCGTGCCATCGAGGGCCCGCTCTACATCCCCGGCGCGCCGCTTGCCCAAGCCGAAGTGCGGCTTGACGAGGATCCCGTGCCGGGCGAGATCCTGATCATGGAAGGGCAGGTGCGGGACACCAACGGCAAGCCGGTGGCAGGCGCACTCGTCGACGTCTGGCATGCCAACGAGCACGGCCGCTACTCGCACTTCGACCCACAGCAGACACCATATCACCTGCGCCGCAAGATCGAGACTGACATGCAAGGCCGTTATCGCTTCCGCAGCTTCATCCCGCCCGGTTATGCAATTCCGCCGAACAGCCCGACGTCGGAGCTGTTCGAAGCGCTCGGTCGACACGGCAACCGCCCCGCACATATCCACTTCCTTGTGACCGCCGAGGGCATGCGCACGCTCACGACGCAGATCAACATCCCGGGTGACACGTTCCTCGACGACGACTTCGCCTTCGCCACCCGCGATGGCCTGATCGTCGCTTTGGAGCCGAATACGCCGGCGCAGGGCTATGAGAGTCTGGGCGTGAGCGCACCGTTTACCCGTGCGCACTTCGACTTCGTGTTGCAACCAGCCATCGATGCAGACGAAGCTCGCCCCGAAGCACGAATGGAGCGCATCGCAGCTACCGTGTAATGCTGGGCGCGGACCTGCCGCGCCGCGTGCTTCATCCGAACAACAAAATTCGACGCGATTCGCATGCCGAGCGCGTTATGGAGACATGCACCATGACTACCCCTCTCAGCTGGTCGATTCCAGCGCTCATCGACAAGGAGCAGCCCGGCGCTTTTCAATGGCGCGTGCTGATCCTGTGTTTCGTGATCGCGCTGTTTGACGGCTTTGACACCCAAGCTATCGCCTTTACCGGCCCGGCCATTCTTGCGTCGTTCCACTTGCAGACAGGGGCACTAGCGCCAATCTTGACCGCTGGCATCGTCGGCATGACCGTAGGCGCCATGACGCTGGGACTCGTCGCTGATCGAATCGGGCGACGTCCCGCCATCATGGTCGGCCTGGCGCTGTTCGGCATGTCCACATTGGCTACAGCGTGGGCCACCGAACCGAATCACATACTCGTGCTGCGTTTCATTGCGGGGCTCGGCATGGGCGGCTGCACGCCGGTGCTGCTGGCCCTGGCCGCTGAGTACGGACCTGCCCGCCTGCGCGGCACCATCATGACCGGTGTGCTGCTCGGTTTGCCCGCCGGGGCGATGCTGGGCGGCCTGCTCGCGGCCCGCATGCAGTCAGTCATCGGGTGGCAAGGCATCTTTGTCGTAGGCGGCGCAGCGCCGCTGGCGATGCTCGTGCTGGCCTTTATGCTGCTGCCCGAATCGTTGTACTACAAGGCGACGCGCGGCGACGCGCTCAGCCAACGCTACATCGGCGACGTGCTGGCGAAGATTGTAACGCGCCCGCTCCCGGCCGATGCACGCTATACGGTGCCGGACGAAGCTGTGGTCAAGGCCAGCGTCAAGGCCCTGTTTGGCGGCGGTAACAGTGGAAAGACGGTGGCGATCTGGGCCGTGTATCTGCTCAACTGGGTGGCCTGGTTCATGCTCCTGTCGTGGTTACCCACCGTGCTGAAGGCGGCCGGCCTTCCCGCGACGCAGGCACCGCTGGGCACCGTCATTGTGAACGCCGTGTTCATCGTGTGCGCAATTCCGCTGTCGTTCATCCTGCCGCGCGTGGATACGCGCCGCTTGCTGGGCAGCATGTTCGTGCTGGGCATCGCCGTTGCCCTAGGCTTGAGCTATGCAGGTGAGAACTGGACGCTAGTGTTTATACTGGTTGGCATTGCGGGGTTGGGTGTCGGCGGCCAGCAGATCGCGCTGAATTACCTGATCGCAGGCGCGTACCCGACGGCCTTGCGTGCAACCGCGACGGGTTGGGCCATTGGCATGGGCCGAGCGGGCGCCATCGCCGGCTCAGCGATTGGCGGCACGTTTCTCGCCTGGGGCGGACCGTCGGGGTTCTTCCTTGCCTTGGCCGCGCCGCTCGCGGGTGCCGCCATCGCCGTGCTAAGCCTGCGGCTGAGCCACGCCTCCACTGATGCGGCGATGTCGGCCAGTCACTGAACTTTCAATGCCGCCGATAAAGATGCAGAGATTTAAGGACCAATTGGCGCTCGTGACGGGCGCTGCCCAAGGCGTGGGACGCGCCACTGCCAAACGTCTGGCCGCTGAAGGCGCGCATGTGGTCGTAGTGGACCGCGCAACGGCGCAAGGCAATACCGTCGTGGAGGAGATCCGAGCCGCGGGTGGTCTCGCACTATTCGTCGAGGCCGATCTGGAGACGCACCAAGGGGCGCGCCGCATGGTGGAGGCTGCCTTGGGGGTGACAGGTTCGATCGACGTTGCGGTACATAACGTGGGTGGCACAATATGGGCCAAGCCATACTGGGAATACACGCCCGAGCAGATGCAGCGCGAGGTCAACCGCTCTTTGTGGCCAACGTTATGGTCGTGCCGGGAGGTGATTCCGGTTATGCGGGCACAACGTAGCGGCGCGATCGTCAATGTCGGTTCGAACGCCACGCGTGGCATTTATCGAGTACCCTACTCGGCTTCCAAGGGCGGCGTGCATGCCGCGACAGTTTGCATGGCGTTGGAGTTGGCCAAGTCCGGAGTGCGAGTAAATTGCGCCTCGCCCGGGGCGCTTGACAACGGCGTGCGCGCCATTCAGCGAAACACCGAACCGCCGTCGGAGCGCGACGAAATCTGGATGCAGGAGATGTACACGTCGTGCCTTAAAGACACGCCGCAGGATCGCCTGGGACACGCCGAAGAAGTTGCTGCAGCGATCTGTTTTCTTGCCGCGCCGGAAGCGTCCTACATCACCGGACAAGTGATATACGTAGCGGGCGGCGATATCGGCTGAGCGCCAGTTTCTCTGCCGCGGGCGGTTGCCAAAAGCGACAGGCGGCGGATCAGCAGCCCGTGTCCGGCAACGCTGCCCGCGCACCTCCTATGAAGTCGTGATTTACGGCGCAGGGGTTGCTCCCCTGCCACCTCACCGCCGTAGGCCAAGCTTTATCCACAATCTCTGACGGCTTACTCGTACAAGGCCGGCCATTCGAGCGATTGCAATTGCACCGAGCACGGAAGCGACTGCCGAACGCACAGCACAACTAAGCCATCGGCGCTGGCGCCAAACTCAACTAAGCGGTCCCTGTCGCATCTGCCCGGTACTGAAGCTCCATGCTACGGCACGCAGGCGCTGTATGCCACATGCACCGCACAACGCAACTGCCAAAGCTTCCCTTCAAAGCAGCGGCCACCTTGGTATAGCCATGCTGTGGGCAACCTGGATCGCAAAAACATGACAGGCCAACGGACTCGACCGTCATATGGCTCCACCTACATGACATCTCGGGGATGAGTTGGATCTTCAGGCACAGCGTGTTAATACCTGTGAGGTATGTATCTTAGACATCCTCGGTCTTCGTAGCGGCGCGCCTTTCCGCCTTTTCCGACCGACGGCCGTAATCCGGCCATGCCGTTCAGCGCAGCCGGAATCCGTACCGAGCCACCGGTGTCAGTACCCAGTCCGACAGGCGCCATGCGCGCGGCTATCGCGACGCCCGTTCCCCCGGAAGAGCCGCCAACCATGCGAGTCGGATCGTAGGGGTTGTGACGCCAGCAAACGGTGCGTGGTCGTCGTAATGCCAAACGCGAGTTCACGCATGTTCGCCTTCCAATGGTCGGCGACTGTGCAACAGCGCCAATCCTCGACACAAAGCTGCGCCTGCTGATCAATTTTGGTGCGGTCATATTTTTTTTGTCTGCCTCAGAATTTCTTGCCCTAAGCCCAAACGGGAGCAAACTGCGAAGCCAAGTGCTAACGCGGCAGAATTGGCTGGCCGCGTTTCCCAGCGCGCCTCGTTGGCTTCGGCATGTCTATAGTCGTGTCAGAACGGATAGTGGATCGGCTTGTCTAGTGCACTGACCCATTGGGTCTGCGTGAACTCATGGAAATTGGCCGGCCCGCCAAACCTGCCGCCATTGCCGGATGCGCCCATGCCGCCGAAGGGAACATGGAACTCGTTGTTCACGGTCTGGTCGTTCACATGCACCATGCCCGCGTGAATGCGGGACGATAACGCCAGCCCGCGCGCCAGGGATTTCGTATGGATCGCCGCGGCAAGGCCATACTCGGACGCATTGGCAAGCGCCACGGCTTCCTCTTCGTCTTCAAAGACCGTCACCGGGGCGACCGGGCCGAAGATCTCGTCCGTGAAGGCAGGCATTCCCGTCGTCACGTCCGCCAGCACCGTAGGCTCGTAGAACAGGTTTTCATACTTGCCTCCTGCGAGAACCCTTGCCCCCGCTGCGACGCTCCGCCTGACAATGCTGTCGATGCGGTCGCGCTGCTTTTCGTTGATCAAGGGTCCAAGATGTACCGGTGACAACCGTGGGTTGCCGACCTTGAGGTTCCGCGCGCGTTCCGCCAGCCTCGATGCATACTGGTCGGCTATGGAACGATGCACCAGATGGCGCCCCGTCTGCATGCAGATTTGGCCCTGGTGCAGGAACGATCCCCAGGCACCGCTCGATGTGGCAGCGTCAACGTCCGCATCGTCCAGAACGACGATCGCGTTGTTGCCGCCAAGTTCCAGCGCAACCCTCTTCAGCATGCGCCCGCAGATCTCGCCGATCGAACGGCCGACGGCAGTCGACCCGGTAAAAGAGATCATCCCGACCTTAGGGTGCCGCACCAGCGCATCGCCAGTCACCGGACCACCAGGAATGACATGGAAAACGCCCGGAGGCAGCCCCGCATCTTCGAACACCTTTGCCAGCAGCAGTCCGCCTGACACGGCGCTCTGCTGGTCCGGCTTCAGGATGACCGCGTTGCCCACCGCCAGCGCCGGCGCAACGGACCGCATCGCGAGCAGGATGGGGAAGTTCCATGGCGCGATTACGCCCACGACACCCACTGGTACATGGCGGCAGATATTTATGCGGCCGGGCATGGCCGAAGCGTACAGCGCGCCTTCGGGTTGCATAGGCATTGCCGCCGCCATGAGCAGCTGCTCGTAGGTAGCGTGAAGCTCCCACTCCGCCTTGGCGCCAGTCGAGCCGCATTCGCGGACGTTCCACTCGTTGATTTCATCCGACCGCGCCTTCAGCAAACGTGCGGCTTCGCGGAGAATTTCAGCTCGCTTGTCGAAGGTAGTAGTAGCCCATCCCGGTTGCGCCAGATGTGCGACGTTCGCGGCCCTGTCTATATCCTCAGCTAGTCCCGTCCCGATCGTCGTTAGGGTTTCTGCGGTGGATGGATCGACGACATCGGCAGCACCACCCGTTCCAGGCACCCAACCATTCGAGAAGATTCGCCCTTCCCATGCGTTCGAACTGCTAATAGTCATCAATTTCTCCACAAATGCTGTAGGAATATCGCCAGCGTCATCAATCGACAGAGCCGGCCAGAACCTGCACGGCGCCCGACTCCCTCTTACCGTGATTCGAGATTAGGAAGACTGCGATAGCGGCCACAACGCCGGGGATGGCAAACACCATGAAGTTGAACGTGTTAGGAAACTGCTGGCTCAGGAGGTAGCCACCCAGTGCGGGCCCTGACATGGCGCCGAACCGCCCGGCTGCTGCTGCCCAACCAACTCCTGTCGACCGTACGTGCGCCGGATATAGCTGGGCTGCGAAGGCATGTACGATGCACAAGGTACCAATCGTCGTCGCCCCCGCACATGCGAGCAGCAAATTGAGGACTGCCGGTGTTTGCTTGTACCCGAGCAGTTCGATTGAGACAGCCGCCCCCACGAAGAAGAAAATCAGCGTCGGCTTGCCACCATAGCGATCCGCCAACCATCCACTGCACAGTCCACCTACGACAGCGCCAACGTTCAGCGTAATCAGGAACGACAGGCTGGAACCAAGGGAGTAGCCGCTGGCGGCCATCAACTTGGGCAACCAAGTGTTGAGCCCATAGACCATCAGCATGCACATGCCGAACGCGGTCCACAGCAGGAAGGTATCTGCAGCTCTGCCGTGCGTGAACAGTTCCGCAATGCGCAGGCGCGGGGGCTCTTCGACCTTGGATTCGCCCAACGCTGTCACAACGCTTGCCACGCTGCCCTTGTACTGCGGTGCGTAACGGCGGAAAAGGGGCTCGATTTCTGGGAAGCGGCCGCGCCCAGCCAGGAAGCTGATCGACTCAGGCAGCCAGCGATAAAGCAAGGGAAACGTAAGTAGCGGAAGCCCGGCGATCAGGAAGTTCGCACGCCAGCCAAACTCCGGGGTTATCGTCTTCCCCAGGACCGCTGCGATGACGCCGCCAACGGAATAGAAGCTGAGCATGATCGTCACCATGATATTGCGCTTGCCGGGCGGAGACATTTCCGTCATCAGCGCCACGATGTTCGGCACCATCCCGCCCAGCCCCACGCCGGTCAGGAAGCGACAGATCGTGAACTGCGTCGTGTTCTCGCAAAAGCCATTGGCGAGCGCCGCCGCACTGAAAAAGACCAGGCAGGCAAGGATGACCTTCCTGCGACCGAAACGGTCCGATGAACTGCCCAATGTCAGCGCTCCGACCATCATGCCGAACAGGGCACTGCTGCCGATGAAACCCGCCGCGACGGGGGATAGATTCCAGTCACTCATCAGGTGCGGCAGCACGGACCCATAGATCACCAGGTCATATCCGTCGAACAGCATCAACATCGAACACCAGAACATGATCATGAGGTGAAACGAATTGACGCGCGTATCCTTCAGTACATCGTCAGCGATGTTCTGTTTCATGGGTGTCTCCAAGTTGAGTGGATTTGCTGGTCTATGCCAGCATTCAGGTATTGCTTCTGAAATATGTGTTCATTGACATGGGGGCGGGTTAGACGGCGAAGCGTTCCACTTGGTCTTCGCGCCAGACAAGGCCGGCGCCGGCAGATTGCCCGAAGTGGGCCATGCCGTCCTTGAATTCGATTGCGGGCTCGAGTACTGGACCGGCGAGATCCATCCTCTCGAGCCAATGACAGGTCGGGGTCACCGCCAGCAGGTGGGCGCTGAACTCCTGAAAGATGTGGCTCGACATGGGCAGCGCCGCTTGCTCGGCCAGCGCGCTTGCGCGCAGCCAACCGCTTACGCCGCCGATCTTCATCAGGTCGGGCATGCAGAGATCACACGCTTGCGCGCCGAGCGCCTTGACCATGTCCTCCGGACCGAACCAGTTTTCGCCCATCTGCACGGGCACGTTCAAGGCGGCGCGGACGGCGGCATGGCCCTGGTAGTCGTGCTGCAAGGTCGGCTCTTCGATCCAGGCAATCCCTTCCCGTTCCAGCGCCCGGCCCCGGCGCATGGCTTCCGGCACACTCAGGCCCTGGTTGTAGTCGACCAGTATCTGCACGTCGCTGCCGACGGCGGCGCGAATGGCACGTACGACGGCAATATCCTCTTCCAGCGTCGGATACCCGATCTTCGTCTTGATGGCGGTAAAGCCCTGCTCGGCGGCCGCCTTCGCGCGTTCCCGGCCAAGCGTTACGCCATCCATGCTGTGACTGTCATACGCGCGCAGCGGCCGCGCCTTGCCGCCAAGAAGTTCCACGAGCGGCAGGTCGCAGGCCCTGGCCAGCGCATCCCATGCCGCCATATCGATGCCCGCTGTTGCCATCCTGACCAGGCCGGTATTGCCGATCAGGCGAAAGCGCGACTGCAGCGCCTGGTCGATGGCGTATGGGGCGAGCGGCATGCCAACGACCACGGTCCCCAGCTCTTCCACCATCCGCTGCACGGGCTTCAGCGCGAGCGGCGTATAGGTGAACACATAGGCCCGGCCCGTGATCCCGGCATCGGTCAGCAGGTCAATCAGAACCAGCGGCGACGTCGCCACCGTTCCTACCGCCGTCTTGACTGGGTACTCGAGCGGTACGTTGACGGACCGCGCACGCAGGCTGGTAATCTTGATTTCGTTTTTCATGGGGTACAGCAAAGAAGCGGCTCGTTCGATTGCCGGTTTCGCGTTGTTTGCGAAGCGCAGGCCCAGATGTAGTCGGTGTCCAGTTGCGTCACCGCCGGACAGCCGATTTGTGCGAGCGTGGTATCGATCTCGCTCTTTAGCATCGACAAGGCTGCTTCCACACCTCGCTCGCCCTGCGCTGCCAGCGCGTACAGCGTTGCCCGGCCCAGGAGCACAGCCTTTGCACCCAAGGCAACGGCCTTGACCACGTCCGACCCACGGCGGATGCCGCTGTCTATCAATACCGGAGCACCGATGCGTTGCGCCGTGACAGACAAAGCTTCGAGCGGGGCGATGGCGGCGTCCAGTTGCCGTCCGCCATGGTTTGAGAGGATGACGCCGTCCGCACCGAGTTCGATGCAACGCTCGGCATCGTCGGGGCGGCTGATACCTTTGATCAGCAATGTATGCGGCCACATGTCGCGCAGCCATTTGAGGTCTTGCCACGCAAAGCTCGCATCCATCTGACGGCTCATCAAAGCCGCCTGGATTTCGGCGTCCCTAACGTCGGCCGAAGCAAAGTTGGCGAGCTGCGGCATGCCATGCCGGACGAGATCCCAGGACCAGCGCGGATGCACGATGCCATCGAGCAGCGTGCGCAGGGTGTATCGCACCGGCATGGCGAATCCGTTGCGCAGGTCGCGTTCGCGCTTCCCATTGACCCCGACGTCCGTGGTCAGCACCAGCGTCGTATAGCCGGCCGCCAGCGCGCGCTGCACGAGCCGCTCGGCGAGCTTCCTGTGCACGATGTACAGCTGGAACCAGAGTTCGCCCGATGCAATGTCCGCAACGGCCTCGATCGACGACGTCGACGCCGTCGACAGCGCGAAAGGTATCCCGAACTTGCCTGCCGCCCGGGCCAGCGCGAGATCGCCATCCGGCCAGAAGATGCCGTTCAGCCCGGTCGGCGCGATCACCATCGGCGCGGACAATGGCTTGCCGAAGAGCGATGTCCGGGTGCTGCGGCTGCTGATGTCGACCAGGCGGCGTGGCTGGAACTTGACCTTTTCGAAGGCGTCCCGGTTGTGCCGCAGGCCGATCTCGTCTTCCGCTCCGCCCTCGAGGTAATCGAACACCATGCGCGGAAGGCGCTTCCTGGCGAGAGCGCGGTAATCTGCCGTGTTGACAGGCTTGCTCATGACACAGTCCCCTGCCCGCTCAGGCACGCGTCTCCACCTCGATGAGCACTGGCCGGTCGCCGACAAGCGCCTCTCGAAGCGATGTGATCAGCGTTTGGCTGCTGTCTGCGTGCAGGGCCTCTACGCCGTAGCCGCGCGCCAGCGCGCAAAAGTCCAGGCCGGGCACATCCAGGCCGGGCACGTTGTCTGCCTCGAGCACGCCGGCGAACCACCGCAATGCGCCATACGTGCCGTTCTTCATGATCAGGAAGATGGCCGGGATGTTGTATTGCGCAGCCGTCCACAGCGCCTGGATGCCATAGTTGGCCGAGCCGTCGCCGATCACGCCGATGACGCGGCGTTCCGGCTTCGCAAGTTGGATGCCCACGGCAGCAGGCAGTGCAAAGCCCAGGCCGCCGGCCGCGGCGAAGTAGTAGCTGCCCTGCTCGGTCATGCGCAAGCGCTGCCACATGGCGTTGGTCGTGGAGGTGGACTCGTTCACGTAGATGGCGTTGCGCGGCGCCATCTCGTCCAGGATGTCGAACACGCGCTCGGGCGCCAGCGGGCCTTCTTCTTCCTCGGCCAGCGCTGGACGCACGCGTGCGGTCGGCATCGGGCGCGAGGCTTGGCTTGCCGTCTCGGCCAGCGCGCGCAGCGTGCCGGCTATGTCGGCGATGACGGCGTCACCCATCGGGGCCCGCGCAGCCTCGTTGATGTCACAAGTAATCGAGATAAGACGCGTGCCTTTGGGCAGGAAGTCGCCGGGCTCGTACTGGTGGTATCTGAACACCGGCGCACCAACGACCAGTACCAAATCGTGCCCTTCCAGCAGCCGGCTGATGCTCGCGATACCGGCTGGCAGCAGGCCGCGGAAGCATTCATGCGTAGTCGGAAACGAACAACGCGGTGCGGAGGGGGCCATCCAGACCGGCATCGCCAGCCTTTCGGCCAGCGTGACCGCCGACCCGTTGGCGCCGCACGCATCGACATCCGGGCCGACGATCATCACCGGATTCGATGCCATCTCCAGCGCGCTGGCGAGCCTCGACAGCGCCTCCTGCCCGGGCATGCCTGCCATTTCCACGCGTCGGCTGGCGAGATGCTCAATCCCAGGACCCGCCTCCTGTTTCCAGTCGTCGTACGGCACCGACAAATACACCGGACCTGAAGCGGGCGTTGCCGCCATGTGGATCGCACGGCTCAAAGCCAGCGGCACCTCCTGCGCGCAGCTTGGCTCGGCACTCCACTTGACCAGCGGGCGCGGCAGGCTGGCCGCGTCCACGTTGGCCAGCAAGGCCTCGACGCCGATCATCGGCCTGACCTGCTGCCCCGCGGTGACCACGAGGGGGGTATGCGAGTTCCAGGCGTTGGCGAGCGCCCCCATGGCATTGCCCGTACCGGCTGCCGAGTGGAGATTGACCAGCGCCGGTTTGCCGTTCGCCTGGGCGAACCCGTCGGCCATGCCTACGACCGCCCCCTCGTGCAAGCCGAGGATGTAGCGGAAATCCTCGGGAAAATCCTTAAGGAAGGGAAGCTCGTTGGAACCTGGGTTCCCAAAGAACGTGGTCAATCCCTGCGCGCGAAGGATCTCGTAGCAAGCCTGGTGGACGGTCGTCATCGCAAAAACTCCTAGTCAACGCAGGCATGCTAGGGTTCAGGAATAAATAAATCCAATCATCATTTTTTTGTTCTTAAAATAGATGGCATCTATACGAACGTGCGAACCCATGACCACGGACCTGAACCTGATCCGGACTTTCGTCGCCATCTACGAGACACGGAGCGTGAGCGCCGCAGCGAAGCGGCTGAACGTCACGCAGCCCTCCGTCAGCTACGCATTGAACCGCTTACGCGATGTGCTGAACGACCCACTTTTTACGCGCACACGGGACGGCATGGTGCCCACTTTCAACGCCACGCAGCTCTTCCATTCGTTCAGGAGTGCGCTGGACAGCATCGAAGTGGCTATTTCGGCGACGCGACAGTTCGATCCGCAACGCTCGAAGCGCTCGTTCCGGCTGGCACTTTCCGATCTGGGCGAACTGTATTTCCTGCCGCTGCTGGTGCGCGAGCTAAAGCGCATTGCGCCGCAGGTCGGCCTGGAGATCGTACAGATGGACAGTGAGCGTATTGGCGATTGGCTGCAGACGGGCAGTGTCGACGCGGCAGTGGGGAACGTCCAGCTTACCGGCGGACGGGCGCGCAAGAAGACGATTTTCACGGAGAGCTACTCTTGCCTGCTGAGCGCCTCACATCCAACCATCGGCGACACGCTTAGCCTCGCTGAATTCGTGGCGGCAGAACACGTCGTGGTGGCGCCATTCACCGGTCACCATCTGGTCGAGGACGTCATGAACGAAATGGGACTGACGCGCAAGGTGGCCTTGCGGGTTCCGCACTTCACAAGCCTTGTTGCGGTGATTGCTTCCACCGACCTGCTACTGACGCTACCAACCCGCATCGCCAATGCATTTGCCATGGACGGTCGCATGCGGGTGCTGCCGCTGCCGTTACCAATTCCTTCTTTTGACGTCAATCTGTACTGGTATCCGCATGCCGAAGATTCGACTGCACAGCAATGGTTTTGCGACACCATCAGTCGGGCACTGAGCACAGTATGACGTCTGCCTTGGGGGTTCGGCCAAGATGGGTGCCAAAAATTACTTCGGCTCCCGCCGCCGTCCCCTTCTCAATCGTCCCAACTGATGTGTTCGAAGCGTTCCGCAAGAAAATTGACTAATGCGCGGACCTTTGGCGAGAGATGCTTACGCGATGGGTATACCGCGTAGATGCCCAACACAACGGAGCGGTAATCGGGAAGGACCTCCACCAGATCCCCGCGTCGCAAGTCTTTGAAGACCATAAAGCTAGGCTGCAGGAGGATGCCGCCACCGCTTATTCCGATCGCCCGGCATGTGTCTCCATTGTTGCAACGGACCATCGCGCGCGTCTGAACCGAATGCGGTTCACCATGAGGTCCGGTGAAACTCCATTCGTTGCGAGTAGCAAAATGAGTGTACGCAATCACCTGGTGGGCGAGCAAATCGTCTGGAGTTATCAGCGGAGGATGCTGAGACAGGTACGCCGGCGAAGCACACAACCTCATTCGGGTGCTCGCCAATCGTCTCCCGACAAGCGACGAGCTTTCCATGCGCGCGATGCGGACAGCCACATCGAACCCTTCCTCGACAAGATCAACCACGCGATCATTTAGGGTGATATCAAGCTCAATCTGCGGGTAGGCGGCCATGAACTCCGCCCACAACGGCGCAAGATGCTGAATGCCGAAACTCAATGGGGCATTGAGCCGCAACACCCCGACAGGCTCTTCTGATCCAGACGCCGCCGCGTTCTCGGCGCCTTCCATCAGGATGAGAATTTCCCGCGCCTGCTGATAGAAGTCGCGCCCCTCGTCAGTCAATGAAAGGCGTCTTGTGGTTCGGTGCAACAAGCGGACACCGAGCCTTGATTCCAATGCATTGACATAACGCGACACCGCCGCCTTGGACATTTCAAGTGGCTCCACGGCAGCAATAAAGCTGCCTTTCTCCACAACTGTGCAGAACACCTCCATCTCAAGAGCTCGATCCATCACTTGTCTCACTAATCGGCACAATATGTTGCATTAAACCATCTTTATCTCACAGATTGAACCTATAAGATGGCCGCACGCCCCGTCTCTTCAGGGGGTAAGCGGCGCAGAGTTTGTTTGATATGGGAGAAGGCTAAAACCGGGTCTTAGACTTGGTATGTCAGCCAACTTTCATACTCCGACCGTCACTCGCGTCCTGCGCTTGCGCATCAAGGACAAACATGCTGCCTGGCTTCGCGCGCAGGCGCGGGAGGTGAATTTTGTGTGGAATTTTGCAAATGAGCTTTCAGCGCGCGTGTTTGAGCGCGAGCGGCGCTTCATCGGCGCCTACGAATTACAGAAGTACACCGACGGTGCGACCAAGGCAGGGCTGGGCCTGCATAGCCACACCGTGCAGGAGATCGGACAGGAGTATTGTCGCCGGCGAAAGCAATTCAAGAAGGTCAAGCTGCGTTGGCGCGCTAGCGGCGGCGCCCGCCGCAGCCTGGGCTGGGTTCCGTTCAAAACCGGAGCGCTGAAGTATGGGCACGGCCAGGTGCGCTTCAACGGCCGCTGGTTGTCCCTGTGGGACAGTTACGGTTTGTCGGGATACGACCTGCGGGCCGGCAACTTCAGTGAAGATGCGCGCGGGCGCTGGTATCTGAACGTGACCGTCAAGGTGCCAGTCGCCGCCTGCTCGGAAGGCCGGGCATCGGTTGGCATCGACTTGGGGCTGAAGGACTTCGCTGCGACAAGCGACGGACAAGTGCTGGCGGCCCAGCGGTTCTACCGTCGATATGAAGCGGCGCTCGGCAACGCCCAGCGGGCAGGCAAGAAGAAGCGTGTTGCGGCGCTTCACGCAAAAGTCAGAAATTGCAGAAAAGACTTTCTGCACAAACAGTCCACGGCACTCGTACGGCAGTACGGTGCCATCTTCATCGGCAATGTGAACGCCTCCGCGCTCGCCCAGACCAACATGGCCAAGTCTGTGTTGGATGCGGGCTGGAGCGCGTTCCGAACCATGCTCCAGTACAAATGCGATAGCGCGGGCGTGTGGTTCGAGGAGGTTGATGAACGCTATTCCACACAAACCTGTTCCTGCTGCGAGGCTCGAACAGGTCCCACGGGGCAGACGGCTCTCGGTGTACGAGAGTGGACCTGTTCGGTGTGTCAGGCGTCACACCAGCGCGACGTCAACGCAGCGAAGAACATTCTGCGTATGGGACTCCTTAGCATGGAACAGGCATTTGCCTCAGCGGCCGGTAAAGCCGCTGTGAATGAGGCTTCGTCAGAAGCCGGGGGCGGGCGTGTCCCTCTTGCAGAAGGAATCTCCGTCCTTTAGGGCGGAGAGGACGTCAATATATAGACTGACCTCATATCTCAACCGTTTCAGAGGTTCACATGAACGTTACCGTTATTGGCACCGGCAACATGGGCGCTGCATTCGCGCATCAGCTCGATAAGGCCGGACACAAGACCCGCATCACAGGCCGTGACCTGGAGAAGGCGCAGGCTTTGGCAAGCAAGTTTTCCAATGTTGAAGCGGTCCCGGCCGACCAAGCGGTCGGTGACAACGATGTTGTGATCCTTGCCACCGCCTATCCCGACGCCGTCAGCGCGCTGCGCGGCCTTGGGGACCTGTCCGGCAAGGTTGTCATTGACATCACCAATCCCCTGACCGCGGATTACATGGGCCTGACAATCGGCCACAACACCAGCGCCGCGGAGGAGATCGCTAAAGCGTTTCCCGAGGCGCAGTTGGTCAAGGCGTTCAATACCCTTTTTGCCCAGGTACTGGCCGACGGCCCTGTTTTTGCAAACGGTCAACGCGGCTCGGTATTTGTGGCTAGCGACAGCAATCGTGCCAAGCAAACCGCCATGGCACTGGCGGAGAGCCTCGGGTTCGCCACAGTCGATGCAGGCGGACTCGCCAATGCCCGATATCTTGAGCCGCTGGCTGGCCTGAACATCTACCTGGGTTATGGCGCGGGACTTGGCACGTCAATCGCGCCTACCTGGATCAGCAAGTAATCCGTTGATTCGAGACCAGATGAACCATCCGTATCCGGTGCTTTTTGTTTCCCACGGTGCACCAACGTTCGCCATGGACCCCGGGCCAGCAGGCGCAGAGTTGGCTGCCCTGGGGCGAGAACTTCCGTCGCCTCGCGCGATTGTCATCGTCTCACCTCACTGGATGACGCGTGATGGCCTGCGAATCACAGGTAGCAAGTCGCCTGAAACCATCCATGACTTTGGCGGGTTCCCGGCGGCACTTTATCGCCTCCGTTATCCAGCCCCGGGAGACCCCCAACTTGCTCAACATATTCAGGAGATGTTAAGCGCCGACGGTTGGTCTGCCGCAGTGGATGATCATCGCGGGCTTGACCACGGGGCATGGGTTCCGCTGCTTCATCTGCTGCCCGATGCCAACGTACCAGTAGTACAGGTCTCCATGCCAATGCCGCTCGATCCGGTGGGTGCCTTGCGACTTGGGATCGCGCTGCGTCCATTGCGCGACGAGGGCGTGATGATCGTAGCTTCTGGCAGTCTGACCCACAACCTTTACGAGTTCCGCGGCTCGAATGGCAGCGCAGCACCATATGTGGAAGCGTTTGCAGATTGGACCGCGAACGCTTTAGCCCGCGCAGATCTGGCGGCGCTGATCGACTACCGCATGCAAGCGCCTGAGGCTGCGCGTGCCCATCCTACCGACGAGCATTTCCTTCCGCTGTTCATCGCGCTGGGGGCCGCTGGGAGCAAGTATGCGCTGCGCAAACTGCGGGGCGGCGTTGCTTACGGTGTCCTTGCCATGGACAGCTATGTCTTCAGCCCTTCAGATATCGACAACGCAAAGCAGGCTCTATCGTGACACATCGAAAATTCTCCAGCCTTCAGGTCGAGCCCCATTCCGGGCTGCTCTTCCGGAAAAGCAGCGAATCCGACGAACCTCGTGCACGTCTTCTGCTGCTCCATGGCGTGGGCGGCAACGAATCCAACCTCGCATCCTTTGCATCCTATCTGCCGTCGAATCTGGAGGTGCTGCTATTGCAAGCGCCACTGCAAATCGCGCCACAGGGCTTCGCATGGTTTCAGGTCAGTTTCACGAGCGAAGGCCCACGGATTGACCCGGCGCAAGCCGATGCAAGCCGTCGCCGCTTGCTGACGTTCCTCGATGCTCTGCCGCCACTGCCCACCATCATTGCTGGCTTCAGCCAAGGTGGCATCCTCAGCGCCAGTGTGGGATTGAGTGCCCCACAAAAGGTAAAGGGATTCGGACTTCTCAGCGGCCGGATACTGCCAGAACTGGAGAGCGATATTGCGCCGGCAAACGCGTTGGCTACGCTGTCCGCCTTTGTTGCTCATGGGCGGCATGACACCAAGTTGCCGCAGTACTGGGCTGACCGGGCCGATGCGTTACTGACCCGACTAGGCGTTTCGCATGAAACGCGACTCTACGACATGGACCACGAAATCGTCGCTGAAGAAATCACTGACTTCGCCCACTGGCTGAGCAAAACGCTGGACCTTCACTAAGCCCCTTCCCTCATCCAACTTACTCCATCATGATCGACAACCGCACCACACCTTTTGCAGCCTTCATTCTCCGCATCGCGCTGGGGACTATGTTCCTCGCGCATGGCCTGACGAAATTGCTGGTCTTCACGCCGGCTGGCACGGCGGGCTTCTTCCAGTCTGTCGGGTTCCCCGGATTCCTGGCCTACCCCATCATTGCCTTCGAGATCCTTGGTGGCATCATGCTCCTTCTCGGCGTGTACGCTCGATGGGTCGCCGCCGTTGCCGCTATCCAACTATTCTTCGCATCCACCGTACATTTCGGTAATGGCTGGAGTTTCACCAATCCCAATGGTGGATGGGAATATCCGGTTTTCCTGTCGGTCTCAGCGCTCGCCATAGCATTGCTGGGTGACGGCGCCTATGCGCTAAAGCGTTCCCAAAAGGACTGACTCCTGGTAGCCAAGAGGTTGGACTCAAGAGCCGAAAAAACTTGAGCAGGCAGCGCCGAATTATCAATGGCCAAGGAAGCGCTGCCCAAGTACTAGACCGAGACCTGCGCATGGGGCTATCCGAGAATGGAAGAAGCCTTGCCACAGCGGCCGGTCAAGCCGCTGTGAACAAGGCCTCGTTAGAGGCTGGGGGCGGACGTGCCTCTATTGCAGAAGGAATCTCCGTCCTTTAGAGCAGAGAGGACGTCAAGCTTCCGCAATCAAGAATCGATCGCGATTTTTGCCAAGCCAGGCCGGTGCGCGGCCGCGACCCGACCAAGTTTCGCCGGTCTTCGGGTTCTGGTATTTCGGCGGCAAGGGTTCACGCTTCGCGCCAGCGCCAGCACCAGAGCCGGCAGGACGACCGCGACGGCGCTTCGCAGCGATATCGTCAACACTGAGGCCATACTGGGCCATCAGCGTCTGAATCTGCTCAATGACTCCTGCAACTTCGGTAGCTCGCACTTCCGCCAATTGAGCTTCGAGTCTTTCCTTTTCTGCCAACAATTGCTTGTATGTAGCCATTGTTTTCTCCATTTCTGTTGTAATTGCAGCATGGTACATTATTGCGGGGAATGCAACACATGATTCCCCCTATTCCACCGCCTCACTTTGCCGCCAAGAGGCCACTACTGCGAGCAACATTCGAGCTTGCGAAAAGGCTGATGCGTCACCAAGACTCGGAAGCGAGAATGTGCGTACCAGTTTCTGCGTTTCAAATTGCCGAAATCACAGCAAGCTTCAGACCTTGAACACGTGATGTGAGAGGGGAACGCCGATACCAACAATCGACTCGACCTGAAGCCAATTCTCATGCCCCCCATCCCAAGCGGGAGAAGATAGAACTGTTCAAGTCTTGGCCACTATCGCGGCCTGCCAGAATCTGAATACCGAGATCGGCCCCATGGGTGTTTCGCCGCTCTGAAGCCCAGCATTAAGAACTATCTTGGCGAGGCTAAACTCGATAGCTACGTTAACCAAAAACTTCTTCGTTGGTAGAGTCCCGTAGAAACCAAGATTTCCAGTTGATCAGGTCGGCTAACGCCTTGCGGCAGTGTGTCGTTCGTGCAAAGTCCTGGCAAGAACCGTCCTTTGGGACAACTGCAGCGCCCTGGCGAACTACGCAGCCACGGCGCCATTTTGGTGGCGCCGTAGCGTTGGCGAGGGCGTGAAGAGGCAAAGCTTTATGGCAATGCCAAGGTGGGCAATATAGCAGCCAAGATGAGTGCTTTCCGCGCCCACCGAGGTGACCTACGAAGACTCAGCTACAGCCAAAGAGTAGATTGCGGTGCCAGGGCTGGAGATTCCTTCATGCGTCTAGTCCTGAACGGCTAAGCGCTACAAATGCTGAAAATTTATGCCTCTGCCAAGTGTGCTGACCCGGTAGAACCGCCGCTTACCCCGTCTCTTCAGGGCGGGGTAAGCGGCTTAGGGCCTATGATTGGGAAGGCTAAAACCGAGTCTTAGACTCGGTATGTTAGCCACCTCTCATACTTCGACCGTCACTCGCGTCCTGCGCTTGCGCATCAAGGACAAACATGCTGCCTGGCTTCGCGCCCAAGCGCGGGAGGTGAATTTCGTGTGGAATTTTATCAATGAGCTATCGGGACGCGTGCTCGAGCGCGAGCGGCGGTTTATCGGGGCCTACGAGTTGCAGAAGTACACCGACGGAGCGACCAAGGCGGGTCTGGCCTTGCATAGTCACACAGTTCAGGAGGTTGGGCAGGAGTACTGTCGTCGCCGAAAGCAATTCAAGAAGGTCAAGCTGCGTTGGCGCGCCAGCGGCGGCGCTCGCCGCAGCCTGGGCTGGGTTCCGATCAAGACGGGGGCGCTGAAGTACGGGCACGGCCAAGTGCGCTTCAACGGCCGCTGGTTGTCGCTGTGGGATAGCTACGGTTTGTCGGGATACGACCTACGGGCAGGCAACTTCAGTGAAGACGCGCGCGGGCGCTGGTATCTGAATGTGACCGTCAAGGTCGAGAAGGCGCCTCGGTCAGAAGGGCGGGCGTCGGTCGGCATCGACCTCGGGCTGAAGGACTTTGCCGCGACTAGCGACGGACAGGTGCTCGAGGCCCAGCGATTCTACCGACGACATGAAGCGGCGATCGGCAAGGCCCAGCGGGCGCGCAAGAACAAGCGCGTCGCGGCCCTTCACGCCAAAGTCAGGAATTGCAGAAATGACCTTCTGCACAAGCAGTCCACGGCGCTCGTACGGAAGTACGGTGCTATCTTCATCGGCAACGTGAACGCCTCCGCGCTCGCCCAGACCAACATGGCCAAGTCCGTGTTGGATGCGGGCTGGAGCGCGTTCCGCACCATGCTCCAGTACAAATGCGATAGCGCGGGCGTGTGGTTCGAGGAGGTCGATGAACGCTATTCCACGCAAACCTGTTCGTGCTGCGAATCACGCACAGGTCCCACCGGGCAGACGGCACTCGGTGTTCGAGAGTGGACCTGTCCGGCGAGTCAAACCTCACATGAGCGCGATGTCAACGCAGCGAAGAACATTCTGCGTATGGGACTCCTTAGCGTGGAACAGGCATTTGCCACAGCGGCCGGTAAAGCCACTGTGAATGAGGCTTCTTCAGAAGCCGGGGGCGGACGTGCCCCTCTTGAAGAAGGAATCTCCGTCCTTTAGGGCGGAGAGGACGTCAAACCTCGCCACGGCATTGCCCGACGGGCGAGAGCCATTGCGCCTGCACCCAACTCCTGAACGCTACGCAAACGTCGCGCCGGGCAGGCGATCCGCGGTCTTTTCGCTTGCAGGTACTACCAGCTCAGTTGATTGTCGAAAGATAATGAGCAACCTCTTCCGCGTTCTTCAGCACAATCTGTTGCGCTTCCGGCCTCTTCCCTGTCTTGCCATCGAGTCCTAGGTTCCGCAGTAGGTAGAACAGCAAAGCCTGTCGACACTCGAGTTCTGCCTCACCGTTCTCCATCCCATAGTCGAGTTCGATGACCCGTTGGTGTGCCTCGGATAAGGCCGGATGCGGGGCCAGGACGAGCTTTACTATGGTTTGCCACTCTTTGTCATCGGACTGCAACGCCACAGCCTGCACAATTTCCGCAATGCTCAAAATTCGAGCGATGACAAAGTCGCGGAACTGGTTACGCGAATGGCAAAACGCCCTGACATGCCAGCGAAAACCATCATGAGCAAGCGCATGCGGAGATAGCACTCGCTCGGTGGGCTCTGGACGCGTCATTGACTGGTAAGTAACGCGCAGGGCACCCCCCTCCCGTATCGCCCTCAATAGGGCTGCCAACGTGATAGCGGACATCGTTCGCCCCGGGATGGGAGTAGTCGCAACAGGAGGACACCAACCCATGAAACTGGGCTCATTCTCCAGGCCCGCGGCCGCAGCCAGCAAGTCATTTAGGTAGTGAGCCGGTTGGTTCGTTGGGAAAACTGGCTTGAAAGCTGCCCCGGCGAGGTAGATCCGGCCACTGCGGTCGTAGACAAGATTCGACGGGGCCAGCTCGGCGTACCGGGCGATATCCAGGGACGCCTGAGGTGTGGAGATTCCAAAGAAATCGACAAGGTCGCCGCGATTCAGTTTGCCCTCCCAGCGCAGGCGAAAGTCGATGAACTCTAGTCGACGCTCCTGGCTCCACTTAGGGGCCCCTCGAGCCGACTTCGCAGGCAGGACATGAGAACTTGAAGGGGGCATAGGTAATCATCATAGCACATCTAATTTCTTTACCGGTATAGTTTTTATGCGTATACTAATTATATGCGTATCGACGAACCCTACCTGCCTGGTGCAGCCCTTGTCCTTTCCGACGACAGTCCCGGCGAGAGGCGAGCTGATGTGCCGCATATACCGATCGAGAATGAGTTGGATGGGCTGGCCATTGAAGTAGGTCGTGAGGGGCTGGGCCAAAGCCTCCTCGACCTTTCAAGGCAACAGCGCAATCTCCTCCTCCTGCGCCCCCTATTTCAGCTGGAGCTGAACAAGTTCCGAATTGGCGCCGAATCCAATGGCGACCAAGCGCTGTTTGCGGGCATCGATACCCATTACCTGACGCTCTCCGCCTTGGATTTCATGATGGAGGGGACGACCATGAATATGGGCGCCACTCATGATGAGGTACTACGCCACCTCTCCCATGTTGCGCAGGAGATGAAGCCGGGATTCACACCGGTGCAATGTGGCCGCGTGGCCGAGGTGATACTGGACACCCTGGACAACAAGGTCAACGCATACCGGGAATTCAGCTTTGATTTCTTTGATGCTGCTCAGAAAGCAGCCAAGTCGGTTCGTTTTCGTCTGGTGACATACGAACCGGACCTGGAAGACGTTTATCGCTATCGACCTACGGCGGAAGGGTATCTCGTCTATCTGGGCATGCTGGACCTGTCTCCCGAGGACTCGCAGGAACTCATGGAGAAGATACTTGACCTGCTGGTCCAGCGCGGACGGTTTGAGGCCGCACTGGAAATAGCAAAGAGGGCGCGTAAGCTATCTATCGAGCATCGGCAGCTCATTCGAGATCGACTGTTGCAAGCGTACCGCGCACCCGGTTCGGTTAACTGGAGCAGGGAAATGGCCGGAAAGCTGGCTGAGGCGCGCACCCATGTCCGTGGTCGGCAAAGTGAGGACCAGCGTATGGAGGATGCGGTCCGGGAAGCGCTTCTCACCGCCGACGAACCCAAGACGAGACAAGACCTGGCGCAACTGCTGAAAACGCTCCAAAGCGCGGGGGTTATCCGCTCCAAACTGGTAAACGACATCACAGTCGCACCTGAGGAATTCCTCGAATCGCAGCGCGCAGTCTTCCGCGCTCGCCGCCCTTCCGGCCTTCCAGACCTTGAAACGACACTGTTTCCGCAAATACTGGCCCTTTCGGCCGGCGCACTGACAGAGAACGCTGACCAGTGCATCAGTAGCTTTTATCCTCCAGCCTGGCCGAAGGTCTACGACTTGAACACCGCATTTGGGCTGCTACTCGAGCGCCGCGCAGAAGATATAGAGCCGGACACCGACGATGGCGAAATTGCCCCGTTTGTGCCGCCGCCAGACCAGTTTTCCAAAGAACTCATTGCATCCGTAGAGGCTTGGCTGAGAAAGCACTTCAGCACCGGCCGCAGCTTTCGCGTTGACGAACTGCTGGTCATGGCAGAAGAGGAAGGCTTGGACGAGCCCATGCGTAGATGCATGGTCTTGACGCTATTCCGCTCATTTGCTCTGTCGGAGACCCTCTTCCCCGACATGCGTTCGGATGCGGCCGGCCGCTTCAGCCTGAATATCGCCGAGGGAACAAACCTCATGTTCTCGCCCAACGGAGAAGAACAATGACAAGCACGGCACAACCCACGGTACGGAATGCTGCACGACTGGTCTACAAGGCCCTACATACCAATCTCTCACCGGCGAATGACACACTGTACCGGGAGCTACTGG
This sequence comes from Cupriavidus sp. GW821-FHT07C08, assembly GCF_059419025.1. Lineage (NCBI taxonomy): Bacteria > Pseudomonadati > Pseudomonadota > Betaproteobacteria > Burkholderiales > Burkholderiaceae > Cupriavidus > Cupriavidus sp. GW821-FHT07C08. Next base: position 121,460 of record NZ_JBWKQZ010000010.1, on the reverse strand, counting down.
ACTTGTATCGCGCTGACACCAAATTCGCCACCGATGTTCGGGAGATCGCCGACGGCATGGAACTATCCGTCCTCGATTTCAGCGAGCGCGGACTCATCGTTGTTCCAACCTCCCGCGAGAGCCGGTTTGCCGTGCGGATTGCCGATATCCGGACAAACCTAAAGCCTGACCAAAAGGCAGGTCTGGTTCTCGCGCACATCGCGATTGCATCGGTCTTCTTCCCGACCACGGATGGACTGGAAGACGACAACTACATCCCACCTCCCGCGAGCGTCGCGCAATTCCGTGACGCGCTGCACGCACTATCGCGTCGGCTTAAGGATGCCGGCGAGGGCCTGAAGGACGTGCCGCTGGAACTTTCCCCTGGATGGGAACTTGTCTGCTCCATGCCAATCACGGTGCCGGCGAGTCAGCGTGCGACTCCAACCTCTATCACTGGCTTGATTGGCATGGCGCTGACGAACATGGTATCCGGCGGGCTGGCGCGCCTGGATAGGGATTCCACCGACGAATCGCTCGCAACGTACACGGCGACACATCGTCTACGCGTCCAACTTAGGGAACTGACGCTGCGCCGTCTGTTTGAGTTGGCACAAACGGGAAATCAAGAAGGGGTCTGAGATGCAGAAAATTTCGAGAATTTATGTCGGAAACTATGGCATTGACATGGCCTGGTATGACGGCATCCTCTTTGACCTGACGGCACCGGAGACCGGCGAGCCCACCGATACCATCATCAATCTCGAGAATGGCGGTGGCAAGACGACGCTGTTGAGCTTTTTCTTCTCGTGCTTCGAGACTTCACAGGACCGCTTTCTCAAGCATATCCAGAACAAAAACCACCGGTTTCATCAATACTTTGCCCGAGATGGCCTGCCAGGTATCGTCCTGATGGAGTGGGAAATGCCTTCTCGTGTAGACGGAGGAGCCCCATATCGCATGGTTATGGGTCAGGTCGTTGCCATGAAGTCAAACGCGGACGTTAGTGAAGTCGACCGCGTCTTCTTTAGCTTTGAAGCCAATGCGGGACTGCGTTTGGAGTCTGTTCCGGCCCCGAAGCTCACCATGGCTCCTGCGAACACCATGGCGGAATTCTCGCGCTGGATGCATGAAGCCCAGAAGCTGGCTCCTGACTTTTTCCAAACCCGTACGCAGCAAGACTGGCAAAGACACCTGCGTGATGAGCGCCAAGTTGATGTCGAAATGCTCCAGCTCCAGGTCAACTTTTCCGCGCAAGAGGGTGGTATTGACACCGGATTCCTCACGTTTGAGTCGGAACCTGAGTTTATTCGCAAGTTCTTTGACCTGACACTTGATCCAGAGCGGTCCGCGTCTGTTCGACTTGCTGTCGTCAATACGTGCGACAAGCTACGACGCAAACCTTTCTTCCAGCGAAGACTGGCGGAGCTCGAAACACTCCAAGGGAGCCTGACCCATTTCGATACTGTGGCAAAAGGCTATAAGCATGAGCAGGATTCACAGCTCGAAACCTTACAGAGAGGCGGAGGACTGATTCTAGCTCTGGAAGCGCGCACTCGAGATCGGACCGCGACGGCAGAGGCACAACAGAAAATCGCAATCGCCCAAGAACAGTCGGCGACCGAAAGCCAGCAGTCTGAAAAGGCGTACGCCGCCGAGGAGGTTGTGCTGACGTCCCTTAGGCATCGTCGCAACGTCCAGTCTGCAGATGACAGCTTGAGGGATGCCAACACGCACCACCGCACCGCGAAGCAGACTCTCCATCACCTCTTGGCTGCGAAAGCTCGTGGAGAGATTCTAGCAGTCGAGTCCCACCTGGCAGCTCTTGAAACGCAAGCGGCAGTTGCCGCGGAAGAGCTGGAGCCTTGGCGAGAAACCGTCTACCGGCATGGTGCAATCCTTCGACGCGCGATAAATAATGAGGAAAACCGCCTGCGGAATGACGCGAGCGCAGCTGAAAGCACCGAGGTAGCGGCCGTCGCGAATCGAAAGACTCTTGCGGAGGAACTCTGCACGCTGAGCATCAAGGAGACGCGCCTTCTCGGCGAGCGTGCCAGCCTTTCTGCAGCGGAAGACGCATTCGCTACGACCAAGCTTCAACTGGTGAAGGACGACCTCCTGGGTTCAAATGAGGAAACTTCTGATGCCATCATGCGATGGCAAGCGGAAGTGATCAAAAGCCAGACGGAAGAGAAACAGTGTCTTGCCGCCGTTGAGTCGCTCCGGGCACAAGAGCTAGATTGGCGCAGAAAATCCAAGGTGGACGGTGAAGAGTCCGCGCGACTGTCTGCGCTCGTCGAGCAGCGACAACAGTTCATCGATGCTGGCCTTAGTGAGCGTGAAGCGCTCTCCCAGTTGTCGGTGATGCGGCAGGCCGTTGATGCGGAGGTGGCTGATCCGGACTCGCCGGCATTGACGGCGGCGCTTGAGCGCCTGGTTCAAAGTTGCGATCGCGAACTGTCCCTCCTGGATGTTCACATCGCTGAACTTCGTGCCAGCAAGACCGCTATTGAAGAAACAGGTGTTGCTGGCAACTCACGTGACATCAATTCCGTGGTGACATGGTTGCGACAGCATGGAGTGCAGTCTGCCAAGCCCTACAACGCCTATATTTCGCAAACAATTCCTGACGCTGACCGGGCCCGGACATTAGTTGCCGGCAATCCAGCTCGGTTTCTGGGTGTCTGCGTAGCTTCGTCGGACTTCCCCATAGCGCAAGGCCTGACTGTTCCGCGCCCGCAGCTCAGCTCACCGGTGACCATTTCCGTCACGACACTGGACCCCGAGGTTCTGCTTTTTGACCAGATTGTCATCAACGCTGCAGACGACGCAGCGTTCAATATCGAGGCGGCCGCAGCACTGCTTACTACGCTGGAAGTTCGGCTGGCCGCCGAGAGTTCTCAACGAGAAAAGCTTGCGAATCGACAGCACGACGCATTGGCCGGCAAGCAACGCCTTGCTTCGTATGTCGAACGGTTCGGTAATGGAGCCCTCCATACGGCTGGGGCAGACGTAGCACGGTTCACTGCGGAAAGCGCTGCTGCTCAGGAACGAGCTGCAGCAGCCGAACTGAGAGCGGTTGAATGCCAAGAGGCGGCAACCGGTCAGCAACGCGCGGCTGCACAGTTTGCTCAGGCAGCTAAGGATGCCGAACGGCACGTGCGCGAGATCCAACGCTTTGTCGAAACCCATGAGAGCGGACATGCGTCTCGACTCGAGCGTCTCGAGGAGACTCGCCTCGAACTGGCGACCATTGTGGAGCGCCGGGCGGAAATTGAGGTTGAGCAAGAGCGCCTGAACGACGCGGCAAAGACGGCCTATAAGAACAAGGTAGAACTGGAAGCGCTGGCGAAGTCCCTCGAAGAAGAACGAGGCCGTCTAAAGTATTATGACAAGGCGTTTCCGGCCGCCGAACATCTTGCCGAGAATCCGCAAACCCTAGCCCTCCTGAGGCAGCTTTATACGGACGCGGTAAGGACGTTTGAGTCTGAAGAGAAAGACAGGCTGGGTCTTCTTCACCTGCAGCTTGAAACGGCCCGCGGCCAAGTTACTGACAAGAAGCAGGCTTTTACGAGAGACTTCCCTGGCGTCAAGATGGCGGAGATCGCACCGTACCACAACGCCAACTTTGACGCCCTCATTCCAGATGCCAAGGCGGAAATAGACAGGACCCAAGCTGTCGCGGTCGACGCAGAAAAGGCGTATGCCGTTGCTCAGAACCAGTTGAAGGAATTTCAGAAGGCCAACAAACCTGGCTACGCTCCAACTGCTGAAATGGAAGCTTTTAGCGATGTCGAGCTTGCTGGTCGCATCGACAGGGTGATGGACCTCAAGTCGGCAGCAGAGAATGCCGCTCAGACAGCCAGAAGAGCCTCCGCGCATGCCAAGGAACTCACCAAGGAGGCAGAATCCGATGCCAAGGCTGCCCATGGTCTGTCGACAATGCTACGCTCCATGCTCACTTTGCCAGAGCTGATTGTGGCGGAACCCGTAGTGCTGGATACTGATATCAGTCGCCAAGCAAACACACTCGTGGCGGAGCACAAGACCATGGCGTCCGCTGTTACCAAGGCACGTAACACAGCTTATAAGGCGTTTGAAGACCTCCGTGCTGCTGCGACAAGTGATTCTCTGAAGGAGGTTGAACCCGAAATTGCTACCCAGCTGCAGCGCAACGACTTCGAAGCGGCCTGCGCTGACAGCCAGCGCCTGCTGGAAGGAATCGTCGACCGGATTGGCACCACACAAGCTAGCCTCGACGGAATGCAGGCTGACTTTGACGCCGGTGTTGGCGAACTACTGAACCTGACGAACAGCGCCATCACACTACTCAACTCGGCGGCGAACAACAAGAAGGTACCCATTGGGGCCCCTTATGTCGGCGGCAAGTCGATGATTAAGATGCGCGCCCGCTTCCAGGACATCTCGTTAGATGTCCGCCGCCAGGCTCTGCAGCACTACCTGGACCACCTTATCGACACGAGCATCGTGCCGACAAAGGGCCCGGAACTTGTCGCAGAAGCATTGCTACGCATGCATGGGAAGCCACTGGGCCTCCAAATGCTGAAAATGGTGCCGGATGAAGCATTGCAGTATGTCCCTGTCGACAAGATCCAGAACTCGGGAGGGGAAGGTGTCGTGATGGCGATGTTCCTGTACCTCCTCATCAACCAGCTTCGTTCTGAGACGCAAGCCAAGCTGAAGAAATTGGGCGGCGGACCGCTCATCCTGGACAACCCATTCGCAAAGGCCACTACCCCCACTTTGTGGAAAGCTCAGCGCTTGCTGGCGCGGTCTATGGATGTGCAGCTCATTTTTGCGACAGCCCTCCCCGACTACAACACCGTAGGCGAGTTCAGCCGGTTCATTCGCCTGCGCAAGGCTGGGAAGAACACCAAGACAGGGCGTTGGCACCTTGAAGCCGCCGATTTCAAGCTTCGAGAGCAGGACGCGGCATGACAGAAGATTTTTTGGCCAAGCTTACGCAAGGTACTCGCAAGCGGGTTCAGCTTGAGGATGTGCGCCGCATATTCTTTGATGTTCGGCCTGAGCTTTCCACCAGCCCGTCGCGAAACGCCCACCTACTGGAGACCTTGCGAGCGCTCGAGACCGCTGGCCGAATTCAATTGCCGGCTGCCGGCAGTTGGGAGAAGTTTGGTAATCCGCCACTGCCCAACTGGATTCAATTGGCCAGGGAACGATCAGCCGTTGAGCGAGAAGACTATTCCGCTGTTCCTTGGGTCCCCGAGCTGGGCTTCTGGCCGGAACTGAAGCCTTCGGCCCTACCTGCAGCCAAGAGCATCAACACGTTTTTGCTGTGCCGGCGCGGTACGCTGCGGCTGGTGCCTATCAAGGAGCGCTCGTTGGAGATTTTCGGTGATGAGAAGCGGCTTGACGGCCTCTGCACCGGAGGCGCGTTGTTCGGGGGTCGATTGCCGCTGTCGGCCATCGGCGCCTTTCAGGTGCCCTTACCCCTGCCCTATCGCCAGGCGGATGCACCGGGACGACCGGCGCTCGTTCTGGAAAACCACAACAGCTTCTGGAGCTTTGGCGAATGGAACGAGCAAGCCAAGCGCTATTCCGCTGTAGTCTTCGGCTCGGGAAAGGCATTCCTCAGCAGTGGAGCAGCCCTCAAACAGGTTCTGCGCGAGGTGGACGGCGTCGGCGTTGAGTATCTCGGAGACTTGGACCCCACGGGTGTCCGGATTCCGCTCGACTTCAATAGGGCGGCATTGCCCGGCAGTATCCGCATTGAGCCCGCGCTGGACCTCTACAGATGGTTACTCGAGAACGGCATCCGACGGCCACGCGACGAGAGCCAAGACCTTCCGGGAACGCTGGGGCAGGAATGGCTTGGCACCGAGCTTGGCGAAACATTGACGCAGCTTTGGGCGGAGGGGCATTGGATTCCGCAGGAAGCGCTTGGATTCGAAGCTCTTTTTGAAGACAGCTTTTTGTATCGCCCACATGGCTGACTGCCACCGGCCTCCCCGCTGCGCAGCAAGGGGAGGCCTCGTCCCCTTTTCACGCCCCCTTCTTTTGTGCGGCGCGGCATATGCGGGGCGCGGCCGCCCCCTGTGTAAGCTCTTGATCTGGGCGATAGAAACGCCTAACGTGACAGTTTGGTGCGAGTATTCTCCCAGTGCACCTCGCACCAATGTCCCGCTGTGGAACTCCATCCACGGGAAAGCAGTCGTAGTTCCTCTTCTGATCCACGACAAAGAAGGCCGACATGCTTAGTCCACATGAAATCGCCGCACTACTGCTACTTGGCGACGCTCAGGAAATCGACGACATCGAACCTGAGCATTTGTACAGCTTACTAGCCCACAAACTGGTTACGCTGGAGCATGGCCATGACACCAACAACGCCTACCCCCGACTGACGAGGCAAGGGCATTCCATTCTCGAAGCTGTACGCAGAATTCGGTAACGGTCGAACTGTGGACGCAGGCTCTGTCGAGGACTTCACTAGCTCAATACATATTAGCTAGTTGCATTAACTCAAGCTGCTGCAATCGTATTGACATTGCCTGGTCACTGACTCCGAATGTTCTGGCCAAATAGGCAACGTCAGTCTCTTCAAACAGGTCCAGCCTGTCACACTCTCGCCGCAATAGAGTTTCTGGCATTAACAGAGCCGAGGCGAATCTGTTTGCCTCTCTTTCTTCTTGCGCTGTCGTCGATGAGTTTGGGGAGTTGTATGCCTCATCCGTAGACGCCCCAACGCGTTGATAGACGCGCAGTGTAGTGTCAATAAAGAGTCTATCCCCACTTGTGTCATGCAACACTAGATGTCCCAGCTCATGTGCAAGCGAAAACCTCTGGCGGTTTGAATGGTGGTCCGCGTTAATGAGCGCAATGCGTTGCGCCCCCTTAACGATAAGGACGCCAGACACGTTGTCCTCGAGTGCATCAAAGTGCACCTCCACACCGAGCGAATCGGCTACTCGACCTAAGTCCACAGGCACGTGCATGGCAGAAGCGTCGTCGAGAACCTTTGCTGCCTGACGTTCGATGAAATCAGTTCTCTCAGTTCTTCGGTGCATGCTCATCTTCCCTATTGATCAATTGCTCGATCTTCTGCTTGAGAGCTATCGGCACGCTTTGCGTGCGACCACCAAAGGTCAAGGCCTGTAACTCCGCCGCGGGTTCAGCGGCACGGATGTCCGCCACAGCTGGCAGAACTTCCAGGATAGACACCTGCAGGACTTCGCAGATGCGATAGAGAACGTGCAGAGGCACTTTCTGGTTGCCATTCTCAATATTAGTTATCGACGTGCGCTCGAGCCCAACCTCTCGCGCCAACTCGGATTGAGTCAGTCGACGCCTAGTCGGGAGGTTGCTCTCCCGGTTCTTTTTGAGGCGTTCGCCAAGTGCCTGGTACAGGCGCCTCTCGTCGATCATTCTCCACATTCCCAGCATTTCCAAGTGCCTGAAGTCTATGTCCCCGTGTTGACGAAGTCAACATTATTGACATTCAGCACGTGACACCACGTTTGCAACACTGACATGTTTGAGATATTGACCAATGGTTCAGCGAAGAGTAGGATTTGCCTCAATCCGGTAATGGTGCCGGCGGGAGAATGTCATGAACGAGCATCAGCCCAACCACCCCAGGACTTACTTTTTCTTTGCTGGCGAGGAGAAGTACGAGACCGAGCTCGAACAGGTCACAGGAGCGTACGTCAAGTCGCGCATCGCCAACCTCCCGCCGGGCGCAACGCTGCAGCTCGATGGCGAAGGCAACGAAATTGACCAGGTTTTTGGCGACAACGACGCAGTGTCCTTGGTTCTCGGTCACGGCCACGGTCCCCGCCGCTTCACTGTGGTCCCTCCCGCCACGTTCGGTTGAGGTGACGCATGGGCCCTTTCGACATCCACCTCGCGCGGCTTCGCCAGCGCTGGCCTGGAGCACAAGTCCAGCCCATCGCGAATGTTGGCACGCTTGTTTCACTGCCCGGGATGCTGCTGCCTTCGGGATGGAACAAGCCGAACACCGATATCCATTTCTTCGCGCCAACTGGCTATCCATATGCCAAGCCCGACTGCTTCTGGGCTGATGAGGACTTACGCTTGGCGACTGGCGCGCTGCCTCAAAACGCAAACACCGGCAACCCGATGACCGGGCTTGGCAAGAACGCGTTGTGGTTCTCATGGCATACCGAGCACTGGAATGCGAGCCGCGACGACCTGCTCACGTGGGTCGCCTCGATCAAGGATCGACTTTCCAGGTTGGTGTAATCATGCTGAAGCTGCCTCTACCTGACGTCCAGCGGTTGCAGACTTGCGCCCGTGACGGAGAAGTGGAGTCCTGTGCGGTAGGCCTTGCTTACCCGGCCGGCGCACAGCAGTCCGGGCAGCAGTACGTCGTCCGCGAACTGGCTGAGGTGCCCGACAGCGCGTACGCGAAGCGCACGGCAACGTCTGCAGTGCTGCGACCAGAGTACTGCATAGAAATCAGTAACCGCGCGAGGCAGGCTGGTGCGGGCGTGGTCCTGGCCCACACCCACCCGGGCCAAGGCGCCCTCCAAGGCTTCTCTGCCGTTGACGATGCTGGCGAAGAAGCTCTTGCCCCCTATTTCCGTTCCCGAATCCCGGGCTTGAAGCATTTCGCAGCCGTCTTCACTAGTCATAGCGTTCACGCTCGAGAACTGGGTACGCACCAGATTGCTGATGTGGCTGCGATCGGACGCACGGCTCTCTATCCCTCTTATCGCGGGACCGTCCGGGAGGACTTCTACGACCGCCAAGTACGGGCTTTCGGCACCACCGGACAGCAGGTACTAAGCCAACTCTGCGTTGCGGTAGTCGGACTTGGAGGTACCGGGTCCGTTGTAGCGCAGCAACTTGCGCACCTCGGCGTCGGACGCTTCGTTCTGATTGACCCCGACAAAGTTGAAGCGACCAACCTGAATCGTCTCGTTGGAGCGGTGTTGGAGGATGTGGGCAACACGAAGGTGTCGGTTGCCGCGCGCCACATTAAGGCGATCAACTCGCCAGCGCAGTGTGAAGAAATCGTCGGTGACATCACCTACCCCGACGTTGCTGCGCACCTGCCCAATGTGGACTTCATCTTTGGCTGCACAGATTCGATGGCCAGCCGAGCAGTGATGAACCAGTTGGCCTATCAATACCTGGTGCCGTGCATCGACGTCGGTGTCGGCATCTATGTCAACGCGGGGAAAGTCCAATACATAACGGGCCGCGCTCAGATGTTGAGTCCCGGGCTCGCCTGCATGGTCTGCACCGACAAGCTGGACGCCGAGCAAATACGGCGGGAACTCATGACAGAAGACGAGCGGCGCAAAGACCAGTACATCCAAGGTGAAAAGATACCTCAGCCGGCCGTCGTGTCACTGAACTCAACAATGTCTTCTGCCGCAGTGACGATGTTTCTAGCAGCGGTAACGGGCATCCCGTCTGACGCACGTTTGCTCCATTACGATGGCATCAGGGGGGCAATGCGGCCTGCTGGGATGGAGCCTCGCCCTCACTGCATTGTTTGCTCCTCTGAAGGAGCACTGGCTCGCGGCTCGTCCTGGACGTTGCCCACACGATAGGGAACAGCATGCTACCGCGCCCGAAAATCCTGTGGTTCGGAGGACGTCCCAAAGACGACGACCATCGTGAGGCAAAAAATAGGCTGCTTCAGATCGATTACGTCGAGCAAGGGTTCGTGCCCGATTTCCGTTTCGCACGTGCAGCCGTCTTTTGGGCGGCTCGACCTGATTTCGCACATGGCCTGGCTGAACTGAAGTCGCATCTTGAGGCAACAATCGACGCCGGCTTGCTGCCCTACATCGTGGTGGATACGCCCACGCAAATCAACGCGGTCGAGCGTATCCTCAATGACAAGCTTCCGAAACTGCCGGCTGGTATCCCAGAAAGCCGGTATCGACTGCGCACCACGCCATTGCAACATCATGAGGCACCCAACGAAGCCTTTCTGCATTCACCGGGTCCATCAGGCAATGCCTCTCTCGTCATTCATCTGCCGCCGGGTATCACTCTAAGCCACAACCAGGAACTGCTGTTGCGGCGCGCCTTTCACGACTGCAAGTCCGTCGAGATGGAGCTCATCACAGGTGGGCTGTCTGGCGCGATGACTTTTTTGGTCTCAGCGACGCTCAGCGATTCGAACGCGGGTGCGAGGCCAATGCCCTTCTTCGCAAAAATCCATAAGTCGGACCGTTTGCAAGAAGAACTCAAGCGTTACAAGCAGTTTGCCGAGTACCACATTGCTTTCCATCTGCGCCCGAACTTCGTAGCAGACCGGTGCCTCTTTGGTGTAGCTAACGGGATCCTTGTTGGCAACTTCGTTCAGGAATCAAGGTCATTGCTCGATGCTGCACAAAATGGACAAGGTCCTCGATATATCCAGACATTGTTCACAGACACGCTGGCGGTATTGCGTAGTGAGATGCCGCTTGCCGATGGAGCAGCAGTGACTTCGGTTGTTGAAGCACTGGAGCCCTTCTGCCAATACTGGCGAATCCCGGCAGAACGTATCAAGTCCGCAAGGCTTTTGGGTGGAGAGGTACATGACTCCGACACTTTGTGGCACAAGCTGGTTAACCTGCCACCTCGTCCCTGGCGCCGCTGCGCCATCCATGGCGACATGCACGGGGACAACGTGCGGGTGCGCAAGGATGATGCCATCGTCATCGACTTTGCCCATGCCGCTCAAGCTCCAGCAAGCGCTGATTTGGCAAGTCTGGAAGTCTGGCTTTCGTTCAGACGCCATGCTGCCGACAGCCCAGCGGAAGGCGTTTGGCGCACGGAAATGGAGGAGTTGTACCATCCTAACCGCTTGCTAACAGACGCCTCAGCGTCTGAACCTGCAGGCGCCACAGGATGGTTGCGGGATTCAGTCAGGGAGATTAGACGAATAGCGAGTGCCTCTACTCATTCGGCGGATGAGTATGCGCGCGTGCTGGCGGTCTATCTTCTCCGCCACGCATCGTTCCCTGCCGATGAAGGAAATGAGGCCGACGATGAAGCTCGCCGCACCTATGCCTATTGGCTAGCCAATAGGCTAATTATGGCGCTTTGCGAGACCACACCAGAGCTAATTGAGGAAGCCGCATGAAACAGCGTGCCAAGAGGATTGTGTTTAAGGGTCAAGTGGAGCGGCGCCATGAGGCCAACGCGATGCTTTCTGAGCCCGGGGCAACAGTGCTGGTACACCGTGGTGTTGCCCGTTCACTCGCAATGGCCTGCCCGGATGGTTGTGGTGAACAACTGACAATTAACCTCGATGGCCGCGCCGGCCCCGCATGGCGCATCTATGCTTCAGAGCACGGGTTGTCGGTCTTTCCGTCAGTCTGGCGGGACACTGGCTGCAAGAGCCACTTTATCGTCTGGCGCTCCAAGATTTACTGGTGCGACTGGGATGAACTTGACACGCCCTCCGAAGAGATAGTTCAGCAGGTGCTCGCCGCAATGCCGTACGAGTTCACGCCCTATACGGAATTGGCAGATAGCCTTGGACTAGTACCATGGGCTGTACTGACCGCTGGACGCAAACTTGCGCAATTACGATTGGCCGAGCGTGGCCATGGTGACCAGCAGGGCTCCTTCCGTCGCCGTCGACCTGCATGATGTGGTACCAACACCTGAACCGTCACTTTAAAGATGCGCCATTCTGAACATTCAGAATGGCGCAAGGGGAACGGGTTCCTTGCTGGAGGGCGAAGCCAGAGGGGGCTTCGGCCAACGGTGCTGACGCCTAGCCGCAGAAACTCGCCCCAGGGACCTTTTCGGTAAGCATCCGACTGGACGGTTACCCTTGTCGCGATCTACGGTCTTTCCTTACAGGTAACCGCAGGACTTCATGGCGCTCTCGCACCGGAACACGGACATCCGTGCCGGCACGTGGCAAACGCTCAGACAACTTCTGTCCGCGACGATCCAGCCCCCGCCGCGCGGCGTACTTCACTGCCCGATCGTCGACGTGTAGGCCAGGCCGGATTGATCAGAATCAGTTCGACTCCGGCCCGATGGCATTTGGCTGCGAGCTGTTAGTGAGGGGATCGTCCCCACCGATAAACCCACAGCTCGGTCCACACCATCTGAGCAACTTCGGAAATTACGGCGATGGATTATCCAATCATTGTTATCTGAAGTTCACGCTTGGAGCGCCCTTGAGGGACAGCATCTCCCGCGCTTCGTCGGGCGTCGCGATCTCATGACCAAGGCTCTCCAGCAGTTGGCGGACCTTTCGCACCTGCTGCGCGTTCGATTCGGCTAACTCTCCGCGGGAGATTAACAGCGAGTCCTCGAGCCCTACACGGACGTGACCGCCCATCGTCGCCGCCGCAGTGGCTAGGCTCATCTGGCTGGCCCCAGCGCCGAGCACAGACCACTGGTACTGGTCTCCGAAGAGCTTGTCGGCGGTGCGCTTCATAAAGATGAGATTCTCAATATCGGCGCCGATCCCGCCGAGAATGCCGAGCACAAACTGGATGAAGATCGGCGCCTTGAACATCCCCGAGTCGATGCAGAACTTGAGGTTGTATAGATGCCCGACATCGTAGCATTCATGTTCGAATTTGATGCGGTGATTCAGCCCAAGCTTTTGGGCCACCATGCCGATGTCGCGGAACGTGTTGCTGAAGATGTAGTTATCTGACTCAAGAAGGTAGCGCTCTTCCCAATCGAATTTCCATTCTTTATAGCGCCGCGCCAGAGGATGCATGGAGAAGTTCATGCTGCCCATATTCAGCGAGCACATCTCAGGCGAGAAGCGTTCCGCAGGGGCAATACGTTCTGCCACGGTGTTACGCAGGCTGCCGCCAGTGGATAGATTGACCACTGCATTTGTTGCAGCCTTGATTGTCGGCAAAAACCCGAGGAAATGCTCTGGGTCGATCGAGACGGCGCCATTCTGCGGGTTACGAGCGTGGAGATGCAACACCGCCGCACCGGCTTCGGCCGCGTCGATCGCTTGACGCGCAATGTCCTCGGCGCGGTATGGCAAAGCGTCTGACATGGTGGGTGTGTGGATTGCACCGGTGACGGCACAGGTAATGATGATCTTGCGGGAAGGCTTTGACATGATAGGGCCCGTGGACAAGGAAGTTCAGTGCTCGACCGGCTGGCGCTGCCAGACCAGTTTAATGACGGTTTCGACGCCATCCTGCATTTGCGGCGGTGTCGTCAATACGACCGTGTCCTGCTCGAAGGTGACGGACCGGCGCAGGACCGTACCGACCCAGTTTGGATAAGTTGAAATGTCCACGGAATGCAAGATCCAACCTGCCTCCAAGCTGAACTGCCCTGCGTACGCTATAGAGGATTTATAGGCTTCCGCACGCTGGTGTTCCGGCGCCGCCTGCCTGTCGCCGTCTAAACGCTCTCGACCTTCATGCGCAATGAGGGCCATCATGCGGCCGTCGCTGCTATAGTGAATGACGCCAGACGGCATTCCACCGTAGACGTCATGCATCCGTTCACCGCGAGGGCCGACGGCATAAGCCTCGCGCAGGAACCAACTTCCGATCAGTGCATCCACGCTCATAAGGACTCCAGGGGTTACGATTTCATTCATGACAGCACCGCCACGGCTCGGACCCAACCGGCGGAAGCGGCTTGAATCTTCACGGGAAAGCAAATCACGTGAAAACCTGAGGGCGGCAAGAGATGCAGGTTGCTCACTTTCTCCATCTGGAAGTAGCCGATCTCCCGACCTGCCTTGTGCCCCTCCCAGATCAAAGACGCATCCTTGGTTTCACGGTAGCGCCTAGCGGTGAAGCTAAACGGCGCGTCCCAGGACCAAGCGTCGGTTCCTACAACTCGCACGCCCCGCTCAGTCAGATATAGCGTCGCCTCACGCCCCATGCCACAGCCGCTGTCGAGATAGTCGTCTTTTCCGTACTGAGCCGCAGCGGCTGTGTTGACAAGGACGATGTCAAGGGGCTGTAGCCTATGGCCTATGCGCGCGAGTTCTTTGGCAACTTCGTCGGCTTGCACCACATGGCCATCCGGTAAATGCCGAAAATCAAGCTTGACGCCAGGTCGGTAACACCAGTCCAGAGGCACTTCGTCGATCGTCGCGGCACGCTCCCCGTGATTCATCGTCGAAGCGTAGTGCCAAGGGGCGTCCATGTGAGTGCCGTTGTGCGTCGACAGATCGACGCGTTCGACGGCCCAGGATTCACCGTCAGGGAGATCCTCTGGACGAAGCCCGGCAAATGGCTTTGCCAAGGCGTCGAAGGTCTCGTGGTGGTTTTGGTACCGAATCTTCGGGCCGTTTCCGGGCCGGTCAACTGGCAAACCATTCTCGATGGCGACAGACAGGTCGATGAGCCGCATTCAGTTCAGTTGAGTAGTGGGATTGAAAGTCAAGAGACCGCTAATGCTTAGTCAAACCGATGGCACTTACCATCTCCAGCAACGTAGCGTTTTCCTTGGCGAAGAACTGGTTTGCCGACGTGGCTGACCCTCCGGCGGGCTCACTACCGTTGTCGTGTAGTCTCTGAATGACCTCGGGCTGCTTAAGGATGGCGTTGACCTCGTTGTTCAAGCGGGTCACGACTTCAACAGGTGTGCCCTTGGGTGCAACCAACATGAACCACAAAGAGAAGTCGATGCCGCGTAGCCCCTGTGCCTCGAAGGTGGGCACGTCTGGCAACGCTTCCGCCCTCTTGCGCGTGGAAACTGCAAGTGCTTTGAGCTTCCCGGACTGGATGAAAGGCCGTACCGTGCCGACGTTGTCGCAGAAGGCCTGCACGTTTCCACCAAGGAGATCGGTAATAGCATTTGCCGCACCCTTGTAGGCAATGTGGTTCACCGTGATGCCGGCCGAGCGAGCAAAAATGGCTGAGCAGATATGCTGTGCTGAACCGTCTCCGGCATTAGCGACCGTGAGCTGGCCGGGCCTGTTCCGTGCGTACTCCACCAGTTCCTTGAGCCCTTCACCGGGCTTTTTCGAAGCGGTCACGAGCACCATTGCGGCTGACGAGACCTTCACGATCGGCACGAAGTCCTTAGTAGGTTGGTAGGGTGCCTTCTGGAACAGGTTTGGACTGACAGCTAGCGGCCCAACTCCTGCCAGAAGGAGGGTGTAACCATCGGCGGGCGCCTTTGCTACAGCATCTGAACCGATGATTCCGCCCGCACCGCCCTTGTTATCGACAATGACGGGTTGACCAAGTCGTGCAGCGAGCTTTTCAGCCAGGAGACGCGCGATGCTGTCCGTACCACCGCCCGGCGCATATGGCACCACTAGACGAACCGGCTTCTGGGGGTACTGCGCCGCCACCGGCGAACTGATCCAGGCAAGAGCCAGAAAGGCGCTCACGACTAGAGGGAATGCCGGCTTCAGCATCTTGGTCTCCTGTTCGGACGCGTGCTACGCATCACTTAGTTATTCGAATGACTAAATTATAGGTTACACCTCCCGACTGTCAAGGGCCTCGATTTACAATTGCGGACATGGCGGGTCAGTCCAGTCCCGCACCAAATTGATGCCATGGGAAAACGCATTGATCCGGAACAGGCGGTGGTTGCCGCCGAACCAGCACAGAATCGACGACGCAAAAGTGACGCCCGGGATAACATCCTGCGGGCAGCCGAGAGCCTGTTCGCAGAATGCGGCTTCAAGGGCTGTTCCTTGCGCAATGTTGCTGACAGCGCCGGGGTAAACCAAGGGATGATTCACTACTTTTTCCGCAGCAAGGAGGCCTTGTTCCAAGAGGCGTACCTACGCGGAGGCACCCCAATGGTGGAAGAGCGCCTTCGGTTGCTCGACGAGGAGGAGACTGCGGCGAAGGGAAAACCGGTCCAATTGGATCGTCTGATCGAGATCTTTTTGGGGCCAGCGTTCAGGCTTGCGATGAGCGGGGCGAGCGGACAAGCTTTCCTGCGCATGCAGGCGCACCTCCAGCTCGATGGCACGGAGTTCGGCAAGGAACTGCGGCGGCTCCTCTACGATGAATCGTCACGTCGTTTCGTGGATGCGTTAGAGCGCAGTCTTCCAGGGCTTTCGCGCGAGGACGTCGCTTGGCGCTTTGTCTTCATGCTTGGCGCTTATCAATACGCTCTCGCGGATACCGGTCGCATCGAAGCCATTTCCGAAGGCCGCTGCTCCGGCCATGACTTCGCCGAATCGCTGCGCCAGGTTGTGCCCTTTCTTGCGGCTGCGATGCGCGCGCCAACATCGGCCGTCGGCAAACTTGCATCGCAGCACCTCGCCGAACCGCAATGAACGCACAGTTTGCCCTGAACACTACAGGCATGTTCAGATTGTTCGATACAGCTAAAGTGGACTGACGCCTGGATTGTGTGCCGCAAGCAATCCAGACAACGTACTCATGGCTGCGCTACGCGGGCGACGAGCTTGATGCCAACTCAATTAGTGGTGAGCAGCCTGTCGTTGCAACGATGAATGGAGAACCCGCTGGAGTACGGTGGAAATCGCCGCTTGCAGGACGAACGCCGCGATGAGGACGTCCTCATAGGTGGAGAAAGGACCGGCCATGAAATTCTTTCTGACCCAATAAGATAGCCGCGCAAGCCCCGTCTCTTCAGGGCGGGGTAAGCGGCTTAGAGGCTGTTATGGGGAAGGCTAAAACCGAGTCTTAGACTCGGTATGTTAGCCACCTCTCATACTCCGACCGTCACCCGTGTCCTGCGCTTACGCATCAAGGACAAACACGCCGCCTGGCTTCGTGCACAGGCGCGGGAGGTGAACTTCGTGTGGAATTTCGCCAATGAGCTTTCGGCCCGCGTGTTCGAGCGTGAGCGGCGCTTTATCGGGGCCTACGAGTTGCAGAAGTACACCGACGGCGCGACCAAGGCTGGCTTGTCCCTGCATAGCCACACGGTGCAGGAAATCGGGCAGGAATATTGCCGCCGCCGAAAGCAGTTCAAGAAGGTCAAGCTGCGTTGGCGCGCCAGCGGCGGCGCCCGCCGCAGCCTGGGCTGGGTTCCGTTCAAAACCGGAGCGCTGAAATATGGGCACGGCCAGGTGCGCTTCAACGGCCGCTGGTTGTCCCTGTGGGACAGTTACGGTTTGTCGCGATACGACTTGCGGGCCGGCAACTTCAGTGAGGACGCGCGCGGGCGCTGGTATCTGAACGTGAGCGTCAAGGTGCCAGTCGTGGCGCGTTCGGAAGGCCGTGCGTCGGTCGGCATCGACTTGGGACTGAAGGACTTCGCGGCGACAAGCGATGGGCAAGTGATCGAAGCCCAGCGGTTCTACCGTCGATATGAAGCGGCGCTCGGCCGGGCTCAGCGGGCACGCAAGACGAAGCGCGTCGCCGCGCTGCATACCAAGGTCAAAAACTGCAGAAAAGACTTTCTGCACAAGCAATCCACGGCACTCGTACGGCAGTACGGTGCCATCTTCATCGGCAACGTGAACGCCTCCGCGCTCGCCCAGACCAACATGGCCAAGTCTGTGTTGGATGCGGGCTGGAGCGCGTTCCGCACCATGCTCCAGTACAAATGCGATAGCGCGGGGGTGTGGTTCGAGGAAGTCGATGAATGCTATTCCACGCAAACCTGTTCCTGCTGCCAGGCACGAACAGGTCCCACGGGGCAGAAGGCTCTCGGTGTCCGAGAGTGGACCTGTCCCGTGTGTCAAACCTCACACGAGCGCGACGTCAACGCAGCGAAGAACATTCTGCGTATGGGACTCCTTAGTATGGAACAGGCATTTGCCGCGGCGGCCGGTAAAGCCGCTGTGAATGAGGCTTCGTCAGAAGCCGGGGGCGGGCGTGCCCCTCTTGCAGAAGGAATCTCCGTCCTTTAGGGCGGAGAGGACGTCAATATCCAGGTCCATCGCATATACGCGAGCTCGTGAAGACCGGAATCCCGACCGTCGCTGATCGACAACTTCCACGCTCTATGGACGAGCCTGTCCTTGTCCGTGCCGCGCCTGCAACGGCTACTCGACCCGAAAATGCTCGGCGCTCTGACCGGCATTAACAGCGCGCTGCAACCAGTCCGGCCTTTCCCCCTGACCGTCCCAGGTACGGCCATCCGCGCTTCGGTAGCGCACGACCTTGCGAGCGGCACCACCATCGAAGCAGCCCGCCCGGACAAGCTCCTCATACGAAATCCCATTGCGGACCATCTGCATTCGCACCCAGAGAATCGCGGCAGCTTTGTCCGCAGAATGTGTGCTGACTGCCCGAAGATCCTGAGTCGGCTCAAACGGATCAGGTCTTCTGGATCTAGGGGCACTGCGAACCTCGTTGCGAACAGATTGTGTTGATTTCATGAGTCAGAATCGTACCGCATTTTTCGCCGCCCTGAAGAGAGGGAACCTGCGCGACGATCCTATCCGATCAGTGCAGCGTGTGTGCATCCCTTGGTGTATCGGACTGGACCTCTCTACGCGCACAGAAAGTAGAGCCTTTTGAACCGTTCGTAACGCGTGTAACTTCGTAGCCAAGACGTTTAAAGGCCTGGTCCACCTTCCGTGTGTGCAACACACACGAACTCTTATACATCACTGGTGGCGCATTCGGATGGTCCAAATTATCGACTAACCCCAACTCGAACATCTCTATCGCCTGTAATGCAAACGCGTCGCCGATCTTTTGGTTGCACAATTTCTGTAGCTGCCTGACATGCGCCGCTAGTTTACCGCGCAGCGGAATTCGGAACGTATGAGTCTCCTCCCTGGTCAGCGCAACCGGAACTGAGCCGTGGCGATACCAGGTATCAATCGCTTGCCAGACTGTGGGTTCCGACGGGTCGGCCAGCCAATGCATCCGTGCATCCTCAATATAGAGAACGAAGCTCAGCATCGGCATCTTCGGACCGTTGACTACGAGGACATCAAACGCCGCGCGACGAGCGTGTACGTATCGGCTCGGGTCAAATTCAACCAAATGCTCGAGAACCATGCCCGTGAGTCGGGAGCCCACGCCGCCGTAAGAACTCGCTGGGGCCATGAGACCCAGTTGAAGGGAGGACGCGGCTTGCATCCGCTCACCAAATTTCGCATCTGTGTTCACTTCAATTAACTCCTATATCTACAATCTCAATGCGGAACAGAGCAAGGTTAATTTGCAGTCAATAACAAATCAACGTATAAATTGAAATCATCACAAAATATCCAAATATTTAAACAGAAACGCCTAAAATCGATATCACCTTACCGTTCCGCATAAATAGTTGGATATTTCTCCTTGGTTGTTGAATTCAAATTACAGTCGATCTATATTATTTGAGCGGCAGCACACTGCCGCCATTAGATTTAACGACTATCAACGGTATAAAAACTACGGAACCAACTTGCCGAAAGGGTTCCGCCTACTCGAAGAATTAATAGGAGAATTTCATGTACAAGAGCACGCCCAATCGTTCCTCGTTAAAAGAGGCCAACTCCCACTCCGTGCTGAATACCGATAGGGATTTCCGCACTCGCTTCATCAGCGACTTTGTTTCCTACATGCGCGATTGCGCATTTACCGTTGATGACGCCTACTCATATTCTAATATTGTCTACGCCCTTGCCATCTCGTATCGACCGCTTCTTGATTTTTGGCGCAAACTTGATACAGATATCGTAGTGACGGCGCTGAGCGTCTACGCCCCGCTGCAGTCTTTTAATACGCATAGTGCCTACCGCGAGCACGCAGAAACGATGCAGGATATCGGCGACTATTTGTTCATGAACCAGCACGATGAACTGAACGCAGAGTTGCTCGCACAGCTTCCCAAATCCAATCGCCCCGATGAGGCAGGTTCGGCGTCAGACTGGATTTGCGAGGAACACGAAAGGCGAGGTGACATCAAGAACTTCGAGTACGCTCAGGCCGATGGTTACAAATGCGGTCGTGCGGCACTCGCGCACCTTGCACGTCTTGAAGCCGCAGCAAACGGGAAGGCGGTCCTGTCCATCGACGCGAAGTGTGCCCAGGATGTCCGAAAACAGGCCATTATGCCGCGCACCAGTCCGGTCGGAGCAACCCCTGATGTTGACCATGATGACCGATCGGAAATCGAACTGTATAGCTTATCAAGCGACGGTGTTCTTACCAAGATTAGTCCTGAAACTATCGATTTCGTGGAACACCATGGAACTGAAATGGTGGTACCCAAAGACATGACAACCCTTTTCTTTTCCGAGATGAACGAAATCTTTGATTCCATCGCAAAAGACCTCAGCGCCGAACTAGGGACGCCCGTCACCAAAGAACACGTCGCTTGGGCGTACAGTACAGTGCTCCGTCAAGGGCACGCGGAAGATGAGCCCAGTTTCTCTGAAATGGTGAATCAGGCTGTGCGGGATGCAATCGCCATGAACCTTGATATCAAAGCGCTCCTATGGGAAAAAGACGAACGGGACGAGCAGTAGCCACCCAGCATGCCGGTCCCTCACTTTGTGCCCTGCTCTATCTCACTGCTGGCCTTGTCGTTCTAGACTGAAAGGTGGACGACAACTTCAGTGGTACGTGCGATGACTCCGACTAAGATCTTCAAGAATGTGGTCGAACTCTTCCATCGGTCCACAACTGCAAGCAATGCAGCCGGGCAACTAACGCTAGTAGAACTCTCTGAGCTCGCGGTAAGAGATGGCGCGGAGTTCGAACGCCTGCTCACTGCAGCCGGTGTGCCCTCCATGCCGGCAGTCCACCACAGGCCAGGTGCTCGACGGAAGTGGAGCCAACTCCGTGGCTTTGATAGGGCCACATTCAACCATGAAGCTTATCTAGCGTCCCTCCGAGACGGGCTGTGATGGAGCGATAACTCCCCGCCTCCCTGGCCGGTTGCCTCTACGAATGTGCACTAACCATCATTGGCCGTTAATTCTGAGATTTTCGCATTTCAACGGCCAATCCTTAAGAATCAATGAGTTACTCTCTCACCTCCGTCGTCCCTGCTGGCAAAGCTCGACATCGGTATTAGGCTCATCCCTACAACGAATTCAGAATAATCTAATTTTCTTTCTCCACATAATCGTGGATAATTATACCCTCTTCATTTCTTCTGCTACTGCCTCCAGGGTAGCTTCGACCACGCTGCTCAGGGGTGAGGGCGTGGTTATTTTTTTGGCAAGCGCAACGGCCCTTCATGCCAAGGTCAGGATCTCTGTCCTTTAGCTGGATTGATATTGAGACAGTCAGCGGGTTGTTGGACTCGCACATGTCGCCCACCTTCATTGTCCTCAGCCGCTGCAGGTCCAAACGAATTTTGGTAAGAAAAAGCAATCGCCGCATTGCACAATTCACGCCTAATCGCAGACGCTATTGACCCATTAGAACCGCCGCGCAAGCCCCGTCTCTTCAGGGCGGGGTAAGCGGCTTAGAGGCTGTTATGGGGAAGGCTAAAACCGAGTCCTAGACTCGGTATGTCAGCCACTTCTCATACTCCGACCGTCACTCGCGTCCTGCACTTGCGCATCAAGGACAAACATGCCGCCTGGCTTCGTGCTCAGGCGCGGGAGGTGAATTTCGTATGGAATTTCGCAAATGAGCTTTCGGCCCGCGTGTTCGAGCGTGAGCGGCGCTTTATCGGGGCCTACGAGTTGCAGAAGTACACCGACGGAGCGACCAAGGCTGGCTTGTCCCTGCATAGCCACACGGTGCAGGAGATCGGGCAGGAGTATTGTCGCCGCCGAAAGCAGTTCAAGAAGGTCAAACTGCGTTGGCGCGCCAGCGGCGGCGCTCGCCGCAGCCTGGGCTGGGTTCCGTTCAAAACCGGAGCGCTGAAGTACGGCCACGGCCAGGTGCGATTCAACGGCCGGTGGTTGTCCCTGTGGGACAGCTACGGGTTGTCAGGCTACGACTTGCGGGCCGGCAACTTCAGTGAGGATGCGCGCGGCCACTGGTATCTGAACGTGACCGTCAAAGCGCCTGTCGCCGCGCGATCGGAAGGTCGCGCGTCGGTCGGTATCGACTTGGGACTGAAGGACTTCGCCGCGACAAGCGATGGGCAAGTGATCGAAGCTCTGCGGTTCTACCGTCGATATGAAGCGGCGCTCGGCCGGGCTCAGCGGGCACGCAAGACGAAGCGCGTCGCCGCGCTGCATACCAAGGTCAAAAACTGCAGAAAAGACTTTCTGCACAAGCAATCCACGGCACTCGTACGGCAGTACGGTGCCATCTTCATCGGCAACGTGAACGCCTCCGCGCTCGCCCAGACCAACATGGCCAAGTCTGTGTTGGATGCGGGCTGGAGCGCGTTCCGCACCATGCTCCAGTACAAATGCGATAGCGCGGGGGTGTGGTTCGAGGAAGTCGATGAATGCTATTCCACGCAAACCTGTTCCTGCTGCGAGGCACGAACAGGTCCCACGGGGCAGCCGGCTCTCGGTGTTCGAGAGTGGACCTGTACGGTGTGCCAGGCGTCACACCAGCGCGATGTCAACGCAGCGAAGAACATTCTGCGCATGGGGCTCCTTAGCCTGGAACAGGCGTTTTCCACAGCGGCCGGTAAAGCTGATGTGAATGAGGCTTCGTCAGAAGCCGGGGGCGGGCGTGCCCCTCTTGCAGAAGGAATCTCCGTCCTTTAGGGCGGAGAGGACGTCAATCTTATCAGTCGGCCTTTTCTTGCGATCGAAAGCTATGCACTTTCAGATGCTGATGCAGACGTCGAATACGCCTACAGGCAATACCTGGTTGATCAGATGCCCCGCCCAACGTAGCGCAGATAGCACCAGATGCTCGTGATAGCATTCCACACCGGCATGATGGGGGAAAGATGGAGAGTTCCAGACGGGTCGGCTATCATGATTTCAAGGCCTACACGCAGCGGCTTGCAAACGGGAAGTACCAAGGCTTCGTACTCGTACAACACCACACTCTCACTGGGACGATCCAAACCGTCTTCCGTGCCGGGAAATCGGCAGGCGCAGAGTCGGAAGCCTTTGCCAATGCCGAATCGAAAGCGGCTCAACTAGTCGGTATCGCCTATCCTCCGAGTTGAAATCAACCGAGACGACGGCTGTACTGGACAGTTTCACGTATCCCCAAGCTCCCCCGACTACGCCGACACACTCGGCGGAGACATCAAGCACTTCTCTGAAGCCAAGGAACGTCGCGTAGATTCCCATGCAGACTTTGGTCCCGAACCCTGGCGGCCCAATTTGCACATAGCGACGCTCCGCTGAACCTGACGCCGCTATTCCCCACTGACATTCGAATCGTTCGTGAACTTCCACAGGCGCACTACATCGACGAAAAAGAAAATGGCCCTCCCAATTCTCCAAATTTTATAAGGATATGGCTAATTATATGTAGGAATTTTCTCAATTAAGTTATTTAGCAAAAGGACGTTATATCGCATCAGGAGTTCGATGCACCTCGGGTGGCGTCGCCCCATTTATGTCCACCGCGGCGAAGCGCGGGCACCGGTACCAACCGTGGCTACGCGAGGATTCCGAAGGTCCTTGATGAGGATTGCTGCCAAACGCGCAGAAGTAGGAGGAACGAACGCAATGCTAGATAACTTGAGCCTGAAAAGGAAACTGCTGTTGCCCGTGGTGCTGGGCTGGTTAAGCTTGCTCGGCATCACGCTGTGGAATGCCTGGCAGATACGTGAACTCCGCATGGAAGAGCGCCGTCTAGACCTGGTCCACGTCACCGACACCGCGGTTTCCGTTGCAGCCGAGTACGAGGCGCTAGCCAAGGCCGGAAAGCTGCCGGAGGAAGCGGCCAGGCACCAGGCAATCGAGCGCGTGCGCGCCATGCGCTTTGGCAACGACGGCTACTTCATGTTGATGGGCTCAGACACCGTGGTGGTGATGCACCCGTTCAAGGCCGAGATGAATGGCAAAGCCATGGGCGACTCGAAAGACCCCAACGGCGTCTACTTGTTCCGTGAAATCGCCGCGATCGGTAAAGGCGCCGGCAAGGGCTTTGTCGAATACCTGTGGCCCAAGCCCGGCGCCGAGGCGCCACAGCCCAAGCTGAGCTACGCGACCAACTTCCGGCCATGGGACTGGAACTTTATCGCCGGGGTTTACCTGGACGATATCGAGGCCGAGTTCCGCGCCGAACTGATAAAAGCATTCGGCATCCTGTTGGGCGTGGGCGGCCTGATGACAATTGTGATGGTGCGCATCTCCGTCAGCCTGCAGAAGCAGTTTGGCGGCGAGCCGGCCACAGCCGTGCATATCGCCGGAAGCATTGCCGAGGGCGACCTGACCAGCCACGTCAAGGTCCGCCCCGATGACCAGCATAGCGTGCTGTTTGCGATGCGGCGTATGCAGACGCGCCTAACCGACGCGATCGGCAGCATCCGCGGATCCGCCGATTCGATTGCGGGCGCGGCCAAGCAGATAGCAGCCGGTAACGCCGACCTCTCGCGCCGCAGCGAGGAGCAGGCGGCGTCGCTGCAGGAAACCGCGGCCAGCATGGAGCAGCTCACCAGCACCGTGCGCCAAAGCGCCGAAAACGCGCGCGAAGCCAGCCGGCTTGCGGAAGGCGCCTCAGACATCGCCGTTCGCGGCGGGGCTATCGTCGGTCAGGTCGTGGAGACGATGGGCGAGATTAAGAATGCATCGGGCAAGGTGGTCGACATCATCGCAATGATCGAAGGCATGGCCTTCCAAACTAACATCCTGGCGCTGAACGCTGCGGTGGAGGCCGCCCGTGCAGGAGAACAAGGGCGCGGCTTCGCGGTGGTGGCCGGGGAGGTGCGCACGCTGGCGCTGCGCTGCGCCACTGCCGCCAAGGAGATTAAGGCGTTAATTAGCAACTCCGCGCAGCGTGTCGAGGACGGCGCGGTGCTAGTGGAAAGCGCGGGCAAGGCGATGGACGAGATCGTCGACGCAGTCAAACGTGTGACCGGCCTGATGGGCGAGATGCGCGCGGCCACTGAAGAGCAGACTGGCGGCATCGAGCAGGTCAATCAAGCGGTATCGCAAATGGACCAGATGGCGCAGCAGAACGCAGCGTTGGTGGAAGAGGCGGCGGCCGCGGCGGCGTCGCTGGAAGACCAGGCCGATGCGCTTCATCATGCCGTCGGCCAGTTCCGGCTAGGGGCCTGAAGGCCACTGCGGGCAACCGATTAGTGGACCCCTCGTTTGCGAAGACACCTGCGCGCAGGCTCTCGTTCCGGTAAAAGCTTCTGCCTCGTTACTAGGTGCTGGCGATGGTGGGTCCTCTCGTTGGAAGAAAAAGTGCGGCACCCCAGCCGGGTATATCAGGCGCCGCGAAAGCGGTCATAGCCGGGGCTTGGCCCGCTGCCCCAAACTTTGGCGTCTCCGATGGTTCGCGACTGGCCCGCCAACAGAGGACTTGTTCTTTTTTTATGTGAACTCCGAAGGCGGGCACTGGTCGCTAGAGCTCCTTGGAGCCCTACGCAGGCTCTGAAGCCTTGAAGGAGAGTAGTTAAAAGATGTGCTTGACACCGATCATGGCGCCAAATTGGTTGCCACCAGGCTGCGGACTGCTACTGCCAGAAGTGCCGCCGCTGCTAACTGACATGGCGAGCTGGCCATGGTTGTCGATGTAGCCAGTTGTTGCGTAGGCGGACGTACGTTTCGAGAAGGCATACGTGCCGCGTAGCGCGCCAAGCCATGCCTTATTGGCACTGTTGTTGAAATGCAGGTAGTAGATCTGGCCAGCGAGATTGAACGCCGGCGTGATGTCGTGCGAAACACCGCCGTAGTACAACTGGCTATGTGCCGTTGCACTGCCCTCATTGTTGCGGATGGACGCGCCGACTCCGATCTTCGCCCTAGAAAGCAGCAAATATCCTCCCAGGGACCAGCGGTCGTCCTTGAGACCGCTGCCGACAAGCCCACCGGCGGCACCAGTCCCACCACGGAGTGAGTCATAGGCGGTGGAAACGCCCCACCAGTTGGTGTCGTACTGAAGCAAGACTGACCATTCGCGGCACGCCTTCTTGTCAGCCGGATTTTCGCCGGCGCAGTTTGTACCTGCGGGATTCTGGCCTGCATTGACAGTATCTCGACCCAAACTGTACGTGCCTCCGACAGTGAAGCCTCCAAAGGTACCCTTGTAGGCAATGGCATTGTCCGCGCGTGCATTCGGCCGATAGCTATCCAGCGCGTTCGCTCCATATATGTTCGGTCCCAAGATATCGGAGTCCAAGGTTGACCAGAAGAGCATCGTGTACTGGCGACCAAAGCTGATTTGTCCCCAGTTATTGCTCAGCCCGACGAATGCCTGGCGACCAAACAAGCGCCCGCCCTGGTTTGACGTGCCAGAGTCTGGCGCGAACCCCGACTCGAGCACGAATACACTCTTCAATCCTCCACCGAGTTCTTCAGTGCCCCGCATTCCCCAGCGCGATGGAACTGTGCCGGTCAGATTTGGCATGCGAACTACGCTATCCTTGCCCGCGCCAATGTTGTTGACATACTCGACACCCGAATCGACCACGCCATAGACCGTGACCGATTGCGCGGCGGCCGTCAAAGTCACGGCGGAAAACAGACTGACCAACCAACGTCCCCTTCTCATTTTGTTTTTCTCCCTAATTTTCTCGTTATTTCCTGCGATTCATGCGGTCCGTCGCCATGCTTCCCAGGCGCAAGCTCTTCCAACGCGCGAATGCCTGGCCTCGATTCCTTCGGGTAGGCGCAACAAGGCCAAAAATCATCAGTAATCGCGCGCGGCAAGGCTTTTCCCTTGAGCACAACTTCGATCATGATTGTGGCGACCGGAGGACCTAAAGGAGCCAGGAGGGTCGGACGGCGTTGCCGATCAGACGCATCCGGGCCGGGTAGATTTTTAGCGTGATGGTCCGGCTGATGGCCCGTGGCGCGGCTAGCTGAATTTCGCTGCCAATTCGGGTTCGAAAGCCCCGTCAATCAGAACGAACAGCATCCGACATGGCTTGCCGGAACGATTCGCCCACGCGTGGTTGGTGCCCCGCTCGACCAGAAAATCGCCCTGTTTCATCAGAACTTCCTCCTGATCGAGCACCAGCGTGATCTCGCCTTCCAGAACCAATGCATAATCGACCGATTCGGTGCGGTGCATAAACGGGTGTTTCACTTGTTCGCTGTAGGTCGATGCGGTGGCCGTGCCCAGCGCGTCCCAAGCAACCTTGGCATCCGCCCCGGAAATGCGATCGAGCCATTCACCTTCGGGGCCGAATTCGATGATCCTAACGACGGTGCCGTTCTTGCTCGGCTCCAGCCTGAGCGGCCGTGAGGTCGGGTCGGGGCCGTTGTCCACCGGCGCGGGAGATTCGTCGGTCATCCACAGGTCTGTCAGGCAATAGCCCACGCGTTTTGGATTGGTATGCACTGACGGGGCCGGGCCGTCCGAGGTAATGAGCGAACGTCCGTGGGCGTCGTGTCCGGTGACGATCCTGCGAACGTAGCCTTGAGGGCGGGTTGTATCCATACATACTCCGGTGAAAATTGGCAGTTCACGCATTCAATTTCGAATGCTTATTGCGTGATGCCGGTTTGCTTGATGAGCGCCGACCATTTCGTCAGCTCTTGCGTGAGGTAGCTAGAGAACGCTGCGGACGATAGCGGTCGCGGTTCCATGCCGCTTTCCATCAGTCCGCGTTGCAGGCCGGGGGCGCGCAGCGCTTCGTTGATCGCAGCGTTAAGCTGCGCCACCACGCCGCTTGGCGTTGCGGCGGGTGCAAGGGCACATACCCAGGTGTAGTCCTCGACGTTCGGGAGGCCCGACTCGGCAATGGTGGGCACGTCCGGCAGTTGTGGATCCCGCTTCAGGCTGCTGATCGCCAACGCCTTTACCTTGCCCGCCTTGATCAAAGGCATGGCGGCCTGCAGCGCCACGCTGGCGACCGGCACCTGGTTGCCCATGGTCGCGGTGAGCGCCTGCGAAGCGCCCTGGAAGGGCACGTGAACCGTATCGATGCCGCCAAGGATGCGCAACACGTGCTCTGCGGTGAGATGCGGCGTGCTGCCGACGCCCGCGCTCCCATAGGAGACGCTTTTTCCCTTGTACAGGCGTAGGTACGCCTTTAGGTCGGCAGCCTGCTCACTCGGATGCACGACCAGCACGTTCGGATTGACCGCGATCAGTGAGACGGGTGCGAAGTCGCGCAGCAGCTGGTAGCCAGGCTGTTTGTACAGGCTCTGATTGACGGTGATCGCGCTAGTTGTGATGAGGACGGTGTATCCATCCGGGGGCTGGCCGGCCACGTATTTTGCGGCGACATTACCGCCGGCACCGGGACGGTTTTCCACGACGACGGATTGCCCCAAGCGCATCCCGACATGCTGAGCCACTAGCCGACCGGCGATATCGGCGGGACCACCTGGCGCGAATGCCACTACGAAGCGGATTGTTTTGGTCGGGTAACCGTCCTTGGTAGCAGCCAGGACATTCATCGGGGAGAGGGCCCAGGCAGCGGTCATCATAGCCACCACGGCCAACGCAAGGCGGCGCTGCGGAATCACGGGCTTGTGCTGTGGTTCGGGCGGCCTGTTCAAAGCTCATCCTCCACGGAGTTGGCAAGCACGCCAATCCCATCAATATGGATCTCGATGGTATCGCCGGGCTTCATGAAAACCGGCGGCGTACGTGGATAGCCAACACCGGCGGGCGTGCCCATGGCGATCACGTCACCGGGTTCCAGGGTTAGGCATTCGGTCAGCAGTGAGATGGTTTCCGCCACATCCCAGATCATGTGGTCGGTGTTGGAATCCTGCATGGTTTGCCCGTTCAGGCGGGACTGGATGCGCAGGCCAGTGGCACCAACGGGCAATTCGTCCGGCGTGACGATCCACGGCCCGAATGCTCCGGTGGCATCGAAGTTCTTGCCGATCGTCCATTGCGCGGTCTTGCGCTGGTAGTCACGCAGCGTCGCATCGTTAAAGCAGGCGTAGCCCGCCACGTAAGACAGCGCATCGGCTCGAGTTGCGTACCGAACCCGCTTGCCGATGACGACCGCGAGTTCGGCTTCGTAGTCAAGCTTATCGGAGCAACGCGGGCGCTGGATGGGTGCATCCGGGGCCAGCATCGAGGTCGCCCCGCGGAAGAAGAAGGCCGGGTATTCCGGCTTAGCGTTTCCGCCTTCCGCGGCGTGATCGTAGTAATTCAGGCCAAGGCAAATGATCTTGCCCGGCCTGGCCAGTGGGGTGAGCAGCCGCACCTTGGAAAGCGGCAGGCGCCTTGCGCTGGCCAAGGTCTCGTTTAAACGGCCCCGTGTCTGGTCGGAAAGTTCGAACCATTCGCTCCAGTCCGCGACACCCACCGCCGCGTCGACGATCTCGGGGCCTTCCACGACGCCGAGTGAGACTTTTCCGTCGCATTCATACCTTGCCAGCCGCATTGCTTCTCCATCCAAGAGGGAAAACGGTTAAATATCGATATTTTTTCCTATACTAAGAAACATCGATATTTTTGTCACTGGGGTTTACGCTTAGGTTACACATGCCCATTGGCTCAAAAAATCGATAAAATTTGCGCATGCGAGCATCACTTTCCCCACCAGTACCTCTTGAGGCAGTCACCGACCAGGCGCGGAAGCCTCCCCCACCGGCCACGGTCGCCAGTTCGGTTTACGAAAGATTGCGGGACGATCTCCTGACAGGCAGCATCGAGCCTGGCTTCAAGTTACGCATCGATGTCATTTGCGAGCGCTACGCCGCGGGCAACACACCAGTGCGCGAAGCGCTGAGCCGCCTTGCGGCTGAAGGGCTGGTTCTGCGCCACGACCAGCGAGGCTTCACTGCCGCTCCCCTTCACCTTGACGAACTTGAAGCACTCACACGCACCCGCTGCGACATCGATCAGCTGGCGCTGAAGGATGCGATGGCCCATTCCTCAACCCAATGGGAAGAGCAAATCGTGCTGGCCCTGCACAGGCTCTCGCGCACTCCGCGTTCCGCACAGGACGATGCCTACGTGCCCAATCGGGAGTGGGAGCAACTACACCGCGAATTTCATCGCAGCCTGATCGCAAATTGCCGCTCCCGCTGGCTCAAGCAGTTCAGCGAGGAGCTTGCGGATCAGGCTTACCGCTATCGTCAATGCTCGATCCGCAATGCTTATGGCGTTCGGGATGTGCATGCGGAGCATGCGGCTGTGGCAGAGGCGGTGCTGAAGGGGGATGTCGAGCTAGCTGTGTCTTTGCTGACGCAACATTACTGGCGAACGGCCGAGTTCATCCAGAAGTCTGTAGAGCAAAACAGCGGGGGAGTTGCGTAGCTTGCCGAAACCGCGAACCTTGTGTGGCCATTCGCGATGGACCGGACTGGGGCATCCGGTTGGTGGCATGCGCCAGGTCCTACTCATCCTCAATCTCTTGGCCCCCTGAGGCCAGCCATCAAGCGGGCATGCGGCTGCGTGCGAACAGGGGTCGCGCCGCCCTCACCTTGCGCATCGATACCGCGAAGGCGCAATAGGTCCGTTTCCTACCAAAGCGAGAATCAACGCCAGGACTCGAGACCTTCCCGAGCAGTTGCTCCATCCAGCGCCCAGCGCAACACCTCCATCATTTCGTATCTTTTGTGGCGAACAGTTCGATCAGCTGATTCCGCATCCAAAGGTTGGCTGGATTCTCGTGCGCTTTCTGGTGCCAGAAAATCGACACCTCGAACTTGGGCATAGCAAGCGGAAAGGGAAAGACTTTGAAGGCGCCGCTCTGGGCAAGTTGGCTCGCAACTCGGTTGGGAATCGTCGACATCAGATCCGTGCAAGCCAGGACGGTGGGAATCGCCATGATGTTCGGGATGCGGGTCACGATATTGGCGTGCTTCTTCACAAGCGTCTCTTCGACAAACCGGTGCCCGCCGCCGACCGAGGTGACCACGGCATGGGCCCCTGCAAGGAAAGTCTTTTGTGTGAGCGATGTCTTCGCGGCAGGATGATCGGCGCGGACTAGCACAACGTACGTTTCTTCTATCAGCTTTGCCGAACGGATTTCTCGTCCCTTGAGCTTGGGGAGATGCCCTATCGCCAGATCGATGCTGCCGTCCGCGAGGCCTGCTCGAATCGCCTCCACGCTGAGCGTTTGCGCCTCAACCTTTACTGAAGGCGCAACAGCGCGAACTCGCTCCAGAAGCCGTGGCAGAAAACTGATCTGCCCCATGTCTGTCATGTGGAAGCGAAAGGTCTGGTCGCTCGTAGCCGGGTCGAACACGTTGCGATGCTCGATCGCACGCCGTGCCTCGGCCAACGCGCTTTCAATTGGCCCTGCGATTTCCTCGGCAAACGCTGTTGGCTGCATCCCTTCGCTTGTCTGCACGAACAGCGGATCGCCGAACATGTTGCGCAGCCGCAAAAGTGCGTTACTCATCGCAGGCTGAGTGATGCCGAAGCGTTCAGCTGCCAGCGAAACGCTATGTGTCTCGTATACAGCATTAAAAACGCTCAGAAGGTTCAAGTCTGCCCGGTAGATATTCATTTTTTGAATTTACTGAATACAGCAAATAAATTGGCTGTATACGATACACGCTTCTACACTTTGGTCAACCTCTGCCATTCCATCGCTCAAGACCGGCTTTCGCGATACCGCAACTGCGGAAATTGGAGCGTCGGTTTCGATAGTGGCCAAAGGTCGGATGCCCATGGGTACCTGCTAATCCCGTTCATCCAATCCAACGCTAGCGCTGCAATGAGCCGGCAGGAAAGTCCGTGCTATGAAAATTCTTGACGACAAGATGACAGCCAACCATCCCCCTGCCCTGCCGGAGCAGGCGCCCAGCAAAGTCACAGTGCGCGAAGCCGTTCTCCAGTTGCTCCGGCATTTCAATATGCATTTGGTCTTCGGCAATCCAGGCTCTACCGAGCTACCTTTGTTTCGCGACTTCCCAAGCGACTTTCGCTACGTACTTGGCTTGCAGGAATCCGTCGTAGTCGGAATGGCGGATGGCTACGCACAGGCTAGTGGCAATGCAGCGTTCGTGAACCTGCATTCGGCCGCCGGCGTGGGCCACGCAATGGGCAACATCTTCACTGCCTATAAGAACAACACGCCGATGGTGATTACCGCCGGTCAGCAAGCGCGTTCGATCTTGCCGTTCGATCCGTTCCTCCATTCCGCGCAGGCAACGGAGCTGCCCAAACCGTACGTAAAGTGGAGTTGCGAGCCTGCCCGTGCGGAAGATGTTCCGCTGGCTATCGCCCGGGCTTACTACCTCGCCATGCAAGAGCCCCGCGGGCCGGTTTTCGTTTCCATACCTGCTGATGACTGGGATAGGAAGACCGACCCGGTAAGCCCACGCGCAATAGGCACGGCATCGCTGCCGGATCCCCGGATCCTGGCGGAAATTGCACAGGCGTTGAACGGCAGTGAGCGTCCCGCCTTTGTGGTCGGCGCGGGAGTCGACAGGAGCAATGCTTGGAAAGAAACCGTGGAACTCGCAGAAAGGCACAAGGCACGCGTCTATGTGGCGCCGATGTCCGCGCGGTGCAGCTTCCCGGAAGACCATCGGCTCTTCGGGGGATTTCTGCCGGCAATGCGAGAAAAGCTGGTCGATCGGCTTGCCGGGCACGACATCATCTTGGTCCTTGGCGCGCCGGCATTTAGCTATCACGTTGAAGGTGCCGGGAGTCACGTTCCTTCCGGGGCAGCGCTGTACCAAATCATCGATGATCCGGCCACTGCCGCGTGGACGCCCACAGGAACAGCTGCAACGGGAAATGTTCGGCTCGCCGTGCAGCATCTTCTGGAGAAATCGGTACCACGTCAGCGTTCTCTCCCCCCGGAACGGGAAGGCATCCCGCGCGTGGCGCCCCCGCCTGCAGGCGAGCGTATGTCGGTCGCCTATGTCATGCAGACACTTTCGGAGCTTCGGCAACCGTCAGACATAGTCGTGGAAGAGGCGCCAAGCTCCCGTCCTGTCATTCAGAAATATTTGCCAATCGTCGAAAGCGGAACTTTCCTCACGATGAGCAGTGGAGGACTTGGATACGGCTTGCCGGCGGCGATCGGCGTGGCGATGGCAAAGCCCAAAGAGAAGGTAATCGCGCTGATCGGCGACGGCTCCAGCATGTATGCCATCCAGGCACTGTGGAGCGCAGCGCAACTCAAGCTGCCGATTACGTTCCTGATTCTTAAGAACCGGCGCTACGCAGCCTTGCAAGACTTCGCCAGTATTTTCGGTTTTGAACCCGGCGAAAGTGTGGAGGGTACAGAACTGCCAGACATCGACTTTGTTTCACTTGCCCAGGGACAGGGTTGCGCCGCTGTCCGGGTCGAGCACACAGGTGACTTTCACGAAACGCTTCTCTCGGCACTGCGTTCGCCGGTGCCTACCTTGGTGGAAATTGAGGTGGCGTAAGCCGATTGAACGTACCCAAATAAAGCATTCCAAGGAGACAAGCAATGACCCAGACAGCCGCTCAAGCCGCCTCGCGCTATACCGCATCCGAGCAAGTGAAGACGCCTTTCATGAATGAGCCGCTATGGCGTGGGAGGTTCTTCAGCCAGCAGTGGACAACCGGCGCCGGCGAGACGTTCCCCGTAATCGACAAGGCGAACGGAGAGGTAATTTCGACGCTCGGGCAGGCATCGCCTGACGATGTACGCAAGGCTGCAAAAGCGGCGAAATCGGCCCAAGACTCTTGGCGTTCCACCTCCTATGAGGCCAGGGCGGACATCTTCCGTCGCGCTGCAACTCTGGTCCACGAACACAGGGAAGAGCTCGCGGTCTGGCTAATGCGTGAAACAGGTGCGATTCGACCCAAGGCAGATGTCGAACTTAAGGCGGCGACTGGCATTCTGAACGCCTCGTGCGCAATGATTACGGAGCCACAAGGTCTTCTGCTGCCGAGCAATGCTGGCCGCATGAGCTTCGCACGTCGCGTGCCGCATGGTGTGGTCGGTGTCATCGCCCCTTTCAATTTTCCGCTGCTCCTTGCCATCCGAGCAGTATCCCCGGCGCTTGCCACTGGAAACGCCGTCATTCTCAAGCCAGATACGCGGACTGCCGTCGCGGGAGGCGTGCTGATCGCACGGATACTGCAGGAAGCCGGCTTGCCTGACGGCGTCTTCCATGTGCTGCCCGGCGGCGTCGATGTCGGCGAAGCGATTTGCACGGATCCGGATATCTCGATGGTCGCCTTCACTGGTTCCACCGGAGCTGGCCGCAGAGTAGGCGAGCTATGCGGAAAGCATTTGAAGAAGGTCTCGCTTGAGCTGGGCGGCAAGAATTCCATGATCATTCTTGAGGATGCCGACCTGGACCTCGCCGCCTCCAACGCCGCCTTTGGTGCCTGGCTTCATCAGGGCCAGATTTGCATGGCAACCGGCCGCATCCTCGCACAACGCAGCATTGCCTCCGCGCTGGTGGACCGTCTCGTCGAAAAAGCCAGTCATCTCAAGGCCGGCAACCCGATGAGCGGCCAGGTGGCTCTCGGTCCCATTATCGGCGAGCAACAGCTCGGCCATATCAACGCGATCGTCCAGGACTCAATCAGTGCCGGCGCGACGCTAAGAGCCGGCGGCAGCTTCGAAGGCCTCTTCTATCAGCCAACAGTATTGGACAACGTCAAGCCGGGCATGCGCGCGTTCGACGAAGAGATCTTCGGGCCCGTGGCTTCGATCACAACGTTCGACTCGGACGACGAGGCTGTGGCGTTGGCAAATGCAACCCAATACGGCCTGTCGGCGTCTGTCATTTCCCGCTCCGTTGGCCGTGCCATGGCAATCGGTAACCAGCTGAAGACAGGCTTGCTACATATCAACGACCAGACCGTTCATGATGAGCCTCATATCCCCTTCGGCGGCCGGGGGCAGTCCGGCAATGGTGGCAGCATCGGCGGGCCGGCCAACTGGGAAGAGTTCACCCAATGGCAATGGGTCACTGTGAAAGACACGCCGCCCAGCTACCCCTTCTAAATGCACCGATTCTGATTGGATCACGGGATCCGGAGACCCCGGAGACCCGGACCAGGGACACTTTTCGGCCGCCAGAACGACAAGGAGACACTCATGCAGTCCACGACACAACAAGAAAGCGGCTACGTCGAGGCAGTACCTACAGACCAGAGCGCCGAAGCAGCGATCCAGCGGCGTACAGTCATTGCCGGCTGCATTGGTACCGCCATCGAATGGTACGATTTTTTTCTGTACGGCCTCATCGCACCGCTGATCTTCGACCAGCTGTTTTTTCCGAAGATGGACCCGGCGGCGGGCTCCATCGCAGTTTTCGCCACCTTCGCGGTAGGGTTCGTCGCTCGTCCTCTTGGTGGAGTGATATTCGGCCATTTCGGAGACAAACTCGGACGCAAGTCGGTACTTCTGATTACTCTGTTGCTGATGGGCCTGTCCACCATGGGGATCGGCTTGTTGCCTGCTTACACGCAGATCGGCATTTACGCCTCCGTCTTCCTAGTCGCGCTTCGTTTCCTGCAAGGCTTCGCTCTTGGTGGTGAGGCGACGGCGGCTGGCCTGATGATCGTGGAGAGCTGTCCGGAGCGCAAGCGCGGCTTGTATGCCGCTTTTATCCAGACTGCCGGGCCTATCGGGGTGATCGGTGCGTCCCTGTCCGCGCTCCTGATTTCGCGTATGCCAGAGGCCGACTTGCTTTCATGGGGCTGGAGGGTGCCGTTCGTGTTCAGTGGCATCCTCGTCGCAGTCGGCCTCTATATCCGCCTGAAGGTCGAGGAGTCGCCAGCGTTTGTTGCCAATCAAGGTGCCGCCGCTACCGCCAAAGTCCCGGCATTGGATGCGCTCCGGAATTTCGGGAAACCCATTGCCATCATCCTCTTCGCCGCAATGGCAGAGACCACCTTCTTTTATGTTACATCGATCTTCTCGCTGTCCTACGTGACGAAGAGCCTCGCTCTACCGAAGGAGATCATCACGACGGCCATACTCATTGCCTGCGTCCTGGCCCTCTTTACACAGTTCCATATTTCGGGTCTCTGTCGGATCGTATCGGACGCAAGGGCATGTTCATGTCGGCAATCCTGCTTGGCGCGATTTATATGTACTTCTTCTTCGGACTCCTGAACACCAGAGATCCGTCGATTATTATTGGAGCAATCATCGTTGCTGCTGGCATCATCCACCCGCTGATGTTCGCCCCCGAAGGGAGCTTTTTTCCCGAACTACTCCCCACGCGAGTCCGCTTCAGCGCCGTATCCATCGGTAAGCAGTTTGGCACTGTCCTCGGCGGCGGCATTGCTCCATTGATTGCCTCGAGCCTCCTGGCGAGCAGCGACGGCAATCCGCGTGTGATTGCGATGTATTACAGCGCGATCGCAGTTGTGGCGCTGTTCGCGTTGTACTTTGCGCGGGAGACCAAGGATCAGAAGATTGCCTACTGAAGACAGGATCACCGCATACTACAGGTCGCCTTCAGCTTGTCGGCATACGGACAAGCAGGCAGTTGGATCAAAGTGGTGAAACAATGAGCAGAACCTGCACGAGCGTCGAGCATTACCGTCAGCTCGCCAAACGCCGCCTGCCAAGGCTCGTTTTTGACTATGTCGATGGGGGTGCTGAGGACGAGTCGACCTTGGCACATAACCGGTCGGCGATTGAGGGAGTCCGCCTGATTCCAAGATGCCTGGTTGACGTCTCAGACCGGCAACTAAAATCCTCACTGTTCGACGAGTCCATTGATATTCCGGTAGTGGTAGCACCCACCGGGCTCAACGGCATGGTGTGGCCCAACGGCGATATCGCGCTGGCCCGGGCAGCCGCTCGCGCGAATGTGCCGTTCGTCCTTTCCACTGCCTCGAACGCGACGATTGAAGAAGTCGCCGACAAAGCAGGAGGGAAGCTGTGGTTCCAGCTCTATATCGTCAATCGGAAGATCGCAGATGACCTTGTAGACCGGGCCCTCCAGGCAGGATACAAGACGCTCATGTTGACGGTCGATGTGCCAGTCAGCGGCAAACGGGAAAGGGATGAGCGCAACGGATTCAAGGTTCCCTTTCGGTTGACGCCTAAGACCATCTTCGATGTCCTGTGTCATCCATCGTGGGCATGGCAGATGGCTCGCCATGGCACGCCACAGCTCCGAAACATTGCTTCTGCACAGGCCGCGGACGTCAACAGTCAGGGTGCCCTGCTTTCGCGCCAAATGGACGCGAGCTTTTCCTGGGATGACCTGAAGCGCCTGCGCGATCGCTGGCCGCATCGGCTGCTGGTGAAGGGTGTTATGAATGCGCAGGATGCAAAGCGTATTATCGATTGCGGCGCAGATGGAGTCATCCTCTCCAACCATGGTGGGCGGCAGCTGGACGGGGCCTGCTCGCCAATTGAGGTACTGCCCGATGTTGCCGCAACAATCAAGAAACCCGTATTGATTGACAGCGGCTTCCGGCGCGGCGTCGATATCGTTAAAGCCCTTGCACTAGGTGCGTCAGCAGTTCAGCTTGGCCGCACGACGCTTTATGGGCTCGGAGCGAGAGGAGAAGACGGAGCCTTCGAGGTACTGTCACTCATCAAGACCGAGATCGACCGCGTCCTCGCACTCATCGGATGCGCAAAAATTTCTGAGCTCTCCGCGCAGTATGTCGCGAAGAATCCCCGCTCGCTGAGCCGCCTGCAAACGCCGCATTAAGGCGAGCTCGTGCACAGCCTTGGAAGATCTCGCTGCTCCGATCGGCGTTTGACCCAATAGAATCGCCGCTCTGCGACCTAGCCTCGCTTCAACGCGTTCCCCCGCGACCATTCTCCGTCGCGCCGGGCTCGTCCCGTGGACCTTACCACCAAGAGCCTTGGTAGACGAAGTACCTTTCCATGAGGCATCCCCAACTTTGGTGGGGCACGCCGGGACGCCCGCTGTGCTAAAGGCTTACATCTGCGTGTCGATAATCAAGTACCGGCCAACTGAATCTTTTGGCCACGCAACTGAATCCTTTGATTCAGCGTAGCTCGGACCAATCACACGCCAAGCAACACCTGACATCACACAGGGCTGGCTGTGCCCCCCAACGACGTGTCTAGTGCAGGCAGGTAGCCCCCGTGTTCCAGTCACCATTGCACCCCTCAGGGCTTCATCTTTTCGAGGACTGCGAGTCCACCCGCGGACAAATACAGTTCGCTCATTCCACAAAAATTAACAGAGGCCTCCCATGAGCGTACCCCCATCACGCATAGCTCGAACTTCGCTTCGGCACTCACGAGTCAAGTTCCAAGAGTCGACAAAGCCAGCAGTATCGTGGGTTGCGGTTGTCACAGTATTCATCAGTGCTCTTGCCTTGTTGGGCACAATCTTCTATTGGGCACAGAAGACTGCCGGTCATGTTTATCGCGAAGCATATCTGCTGACGTTCGGCTTTCAGCCTGATGCCATTCCTTGGAATGCCGACGACCTAGCCGTCCTGGGCTACTTCACTCAGGCGACCGTTCTCTTACTCCTGCTAGTGGCGTTCGTCATCATGGCTGTGGTTACATCACTTTTGATGTTCTGCGCCAACTGGGCCGCTAGTCATTTCGCTCAATTGCAGGCGAAGAAAGATGCCCCACAGAAACGGCAGACGAAAGTAAACCTGGTTACCACTGAGGTTCTCGTCTGCTGGGCGATTGCAGGGATGTTGACGGCGCTCGCCTACTTCATCGCCTTTCCCTTGGCGCTGTTCGATCAAGTGAGAGAAAAAGGATTTCGCGAAGCGGAGAGCACGATAATGGCTATACGCGAATGGAATCTCCGTTCTCTAAAGAAGGATCATTTCAATTTCGTCGAGATTGCTCGCGAAAAAGCAGACCCTGTGTCTGGAGTGGTGATTTCCTGCACGGAGAAATTTTGTGGCCTGTATTCACCGGTCGGCCCGGTTCATTCGCACACTGTGCCTCTCTCAGATATCAAGTCGTGGGCGAAGATTGAGTGGGAGGATGTACCGCTCGAAAAGCGGAGCGATTCGAGCAGGAGCAGCAGGACAAGCGCAGGAGTTCAATAGAAAAAACCTCGTCGACCGATCAGATTTGCACAGCCTATCCGCATACAGCTGGATACCCATTGCAAATGCGGCAGCATTTGCTATTCTTCGCCGGTGCGCTACACGCTGAATCCAGCTTGCAGGCGTGCATTATCCAACCAGACAAGACTATGGCCACGAAAGCAAAACCTGTAGCAAAGACTGCAACGAAGACCGCTGCAAAGAAGGCCGCACCGGCAAAGAAGGTCGCTCCAGCCAAAAAGGCCGCTGCGGCTGCACCTGTCGCGAAACCGCTGAAGGACACATTCAACAAGTCGAGCCTGCTGGCACACCTGATCGCCCAGACTGAACTGGACAAGAAGACCGTTCAGACGGTCCTCGCACATCTTGAGAACACCATGGTTAGCGCGATTCACAAGAAAGG
This sequence comes from Cupriavidus sp. GW821-FHT07C08, assembly GCF_059419025.1. Lineage (NCBI taxonomy): Bacteria > Pseudomonadati > Pseudomonadota > Betaproteobacteria > Burkholderiales > Burkholderiaceae > Cupriavidus > Cupriavidus sp. GW821-FHT07C08. The sequence goes on along the minus strand of NZ_JBWKQZ010000010.1, from coordinate 82,355 downwards.
CGCTGGGGAGTTCACCCTGCCTGGCCTTTTCAAGGTGTCGGCAATCCAGGTGCCGGCCACCAAGAAGCGCTTCGGCAAGAACCCGTTCACCGGCCAGGACCAGTGGTTCGCGGCCAAGCCGGCCTCGGTAAAGGTAAAAGTGCGGCCGCTCAAGAAGCTGAAGGACGCTGCGCTGTAATTGTACGTACAGCCTCTCCGCCCTAAAAGGGCGGAGATTCGCGACAACTCTTAGTTTCCTCGCTCTAAGGGAAGGCGCCTTGGCAGCATCGTCATCTCTAGCTTCGGCAAGGGTCTACTAAAGAGAAAACCCTGTGCGAACTGACAGCCATTAGCCGCGAGAAATGCAGCCTGCTCGACGGTCTCGACGCCTTCGGCGATAACTTCCTGCCCCATGCAATTAGCAATAGACAGAATCGCCTTAACCAATTCTGCGTGACGTTGGCCAAGCATCGCCTTGCTTACGAACGATTTATCAATCTTCAGCGTGTCGATGGGAAAGCGTGCTAGATAGCCAAACGCGGAGTAGCCCGTACCGAAATCGTCAATGGCGATAGAGAGCCCCATCGATTTGAAGGTTGAAAGCGTCTCCGATGTCGCCTCGTTTTCCTCAAGCAGCAGGTTTTCGGTAATTTCGATCTCCAGCCATTGCGGTTCGCAGCCCGTTTCGCAAAGAATCTGCGCCACTGTGCGGGCCAGCCCCCGGTACTGGAATTGTTTGGGGGAGAGGTTCACTGCCACCCTGTGTAGACCATTTCCGCCAACGTTCCATTCGGCCGCCGTACGGCAGGCTTCCCGCAGCACCCATTCTCCAAGCTTAACGATGAGGCCGGTTTCCTCGGCAATCGGGATGAACTCGCTCGGCGCAACGAGGCCCACGTCGGGCCGATGCCATCTGATTAGCGCTTCCGATCCGGTCACATCGTGATTTTTGAGGGAGACCTTGGGCTGGTAGTGCAACTCAAGTTCCCCACGCTCGATCGCGCGACGCAGATCCGATTCAAGCGCAAGCCGCTTAGCGGCATCGATGGTTAGATCTTTCGAATAGAAACTGAATCCACGCCGGCCAGTACGCTTCGCCTGATACATTGCCGAGTCCGCGTACTTCATCAGATCGTCGGCGTCGGCACTATCTTCCGGATACTGTGCAATGCCCAGGCTGCAGGAAATGAACACCTCCCTGCCGTTGAGCATGAAGCCTTCGTCCAACTTGGTGATGATCGCCTTCGCAATATCTTCAAGGACCTCGCGGCTTCCGGCATCCGGCAGCAGAACAGCGAACTCATCTCCGCCCAGACGAGCCACGGTATCGATGGGGCGAACGCAGCTGCTCAGGCGGTCTGCAGCCTCGCACAGCAGTTCGTCACCGACCGCATGGCCTAGAGTATCGTTTACTCCCTTGAAACGATCCAGGTCGATCACCATCACGGCACCCGCAGCGCAATTCACTGCGTCAGCCGCAAACGTTCTCCGCAGACGCTCGTCGAGCGATGCCCGGTTTGGTAGGGATGTAAGGGGATCGTAATAAGCCATTCGCTGGATATACTCACGTGTGGCGCACAATTCCGTGATGTCGCGCCCCACCGCCAGCACGCTTGCCACCGTGCCATCCGTACCGAACTCTGGGGTCAGTCTGACCAGATTGCAAAGATCCTTGCCATCCTCAAGTTTCAACTTGAGCTCAAATTCGCTCTCGCCCCCACTCTCGAAGACCTCAGTCAGCCTTCGCTCGTAATCGTACGAACAATGTCCCTGCAGATACTCGGAAGGCAATTTTCCGAGCATCGTGGCGGGCTCAACGCCGAACAGACCCGCGCAGGTCGGGTTGATGTAGAGGCATCTCAGATCGTTACCATGACGCACGATGACGTCGGGGGAATGCTCGACGAGAGTACGGAACTCTCGCTCGCGATCGGCGAGCCGCTCTTCCAAACGCTTGCGCTTGGTGATGTCCCGGGCGAGCCCGAGCACCCCGGTTACCTTACCATCGATGTCGAATACGGGTACCTCGCGCGTTTCGAACAAGACTCGTTCTGCAGTGTCTGGATAGACGACCCACTCCTCGTTGACACGAACACGCCTTGCCTTAATCGCCTCCCAGTCCATTTCACGAAAGAAGGCAGCCAATTCCGGGTTGAACAGGTCATGATCCGTCTTCCCAAGGATTTCCCGTTCCTGCTTGCCGACAAAGTGTTCGAACGCGTGGTTGCACGACAGGTACACTCCGTCGGCGCTCTTATGCCACACCATGTCTGGAATTGCTTGTAGCATGCTCAAGAGCCGCGCGTGCGCCATATTGAGCGCTTGTTCCGCCTCCTTGCGAGCGGTAACGTCGCGCGATAAGACAACAAATGTCGCGGCGAGCGGCGCCTCGCCTCCTAGCTTCGCAGCTGAAAGCTCAAACCAGCGCCTTTCGCCATTCGGCAAGTCCAGAGTGATGAAATGCCCGTCAGCCTTACCCTTTTTGTCGGCCTCCTCAATGGACTTCATCGCCGCAGCCGCTTGCTGCGGTTCGAGCACCTCCGAAACAGTCCTGCCTAGAAGCGTTTCCCTGCGCGCGGCCAGTAGATTGTCATGGTTGGTCCAGATATTCAGATAACGACCGTCTCGGTCGACTTCAAAAAGCACATCGGGAATGGCTGCGACGACCCCTTCCATGACCTCAAGCGCGTGCTTGAGTTCTTCCTGGGCCCGATTTTGCTCCGTCAAGTCAACGATCGCACCAATCAACCCCGCGGCACGGCCTTGCCTGTCCTGAAACACCGCCTTGGTGACCGACACCTCGCGTTCCTGCTGCAGCTCGTTCCTTGTTCTCAATTCATGCTTTTGTAGGCCGCCGTTGACAAAGAGCGCTTCATCGATGTCGTGGTAGATCTGCGCGAGCTCATAGGGGTGAGTATCGAAGACAGTTTTGCCAAAGAAATGCTCTCTTGGCGCACCGAAGAATGTCTCGAATTCCTTGTTCACGCGGAAGTATCGGCCCTCCCGGCTTTTCGAGAAGACCGGGACTGGGATCGTATCGATCAGTGTATTGAGAAAATCCTCTCGTTCTTGAAGTTTTGCCTCCGCCTGCTTGCGTGCCGTGATGTCGAAGCAAACAGCGAGAACACTGAGGTTGATGTCAGAAGCCGTTGGAACTACAAGGCGGACAAAACAAGAATTACTTCCGAAGAGGAGAGGTGAATCGCACGCAAGTTCAAGATCGCGCGGCGCACCCGTCTCGGCAACCTCTCGAATCGCGCTTTCGTATAGCTCCAGGTTCTCCGAAGAAAGCAGTTCCGCATCGCTTGGCAACGTTGATGCGTGGCCGACTTTGCGACGCAGCATCTCGACTGCGGCAGGATTCGCATAACGCCGTTGGTATAGGGCGTCATACCCGAGAATGGGAACGGGCAAGTCACCTGCCAGAATGCAATACTCGCATTCGATGCTCTCTGACATGGCATTGGCTCGATCAACGCGGTCGGTTGAGTGCATCAGTTTGTTTCACCCTGCAGTTTCTTCAGAATCATACTCGAGGTGGTCCTCGGCCTTTCCGATGCGAGAGGCGACTGGGACGGCCCGCGTTCTCGATCTAGTCCATCTATTTCGTTTACGGCAGCTGGCCAAATAACTGGAAGCTGACCTATGTAAGAATTTACTGATTTTCTTGTAGTCGAGCACCGCACATCGAAACGCTCAGCTTGGAGCGTTCCGGCCCATGCTTTAGTATAAATGCGATGGCGCAGGCGTGTGGCTCGAGGAAGTTGATGAACGCTATTCCACTCAGACCTGTTCCTGCTGCAGGCTCTACGGCTCGCGTAGGTCTCGCAGGATTAAGCCTGCGAAAATGGACCTGTTCGGTGTGCCAAACAAGACACGACCGAGACGTCAATGCGGTGAGGTCATCCTGCGCATGGGCATGGGGCTATTGAGAATGGAAGAAGCGTTTAAGTTCCACCGAGTGATAGATCTGCAATGGACGTCCTCTCCGCCCGAAAGGACGGAGATTCCTTCTGCAAGAGGGGCACGTCTGCCCCCCGCCCCTGACGAGGCCTTATTACAGCGGCTTGACCGGCCGCCGCGGCAAAAGCGAGTAGACTTCTGCTAATCAGAAGCTATGCCAATCCCCACCTTCTGCCGATGCCGGAGCCTGATTGCTCTTGACGGCAATCCTGGCCAAGGGACGTCCTGCGGGCTCACGTGATTTTCCCGGCATTGCAACTCCGCTTGCCGGTCGTGTCGGTGTGGATGATTGAACGATAGAGAATCTTGAAGACTCAGCCGATTCATTCCCGAGCTTGAAGAACATGACTACCTGCTTCATCTTGCCAGCCTGCTCCTGCATCGACTGGGCCGCCGCCGCCGCTTCTTCTACCAAAGCAGCGTTCTGCTGGGTCACTTCGTCGATCTGATTGACTGCCTGATGCACCTGCTCGATGCCCTTAGTCTGCTCCTCGGAAGCGGCAGAGATTTCTTCGATAACGTCGGAGACCTGCGTGATTGCCTTATCGATCTGACTGAAAGCAACGTTTACGCTACTCACTCGTTGGGCGCCTTCATTCATTTTAAGCGCCGACGCCCCAAGCAGTTCTTTGATTTCCTTCGCTGCACCTGATGCACGTTGTGCGAGGGACCGAACCTCCCCTGCCACCACGGCGAAGCCGCGCCCCTGTTCGCCTGCGCGGGCTGCTTCGACGGCGGCATTGAGCGCCAGAATATTGGTTTGGAAGGCGATCCCTTCGATCATTCCGGTAATCTCAGCAATCCTCGCGGCGTCAGAGTTGATCTCATCAATGGCTTCTACCATGGCTGCGACTTCCTGGCCGCCCATACCTGCCACCTCTCGCGCCTTGACGGCCAACGAACTGGCCTGCCTAGCGTTCTCGGCGTTCTGCCTCACCGTCTCGGTCAACTCAGTCATGCTCGCCGCAGTCTGCTCCAGCGACGCAGCCTGCTGCTCAGTGCGAGCTGACAGGTCTTGATTGCCCGCAGCTATCTGGCTAGTCGAGGTAGCAATCGAATCAGCACCGACGCGTACCTCCGAGACGGCCCGTGCAAGACTGTCATTCATCTGTTTCAGCGAGAGGAGAAGAAGGCCAGTCTCATCTTTCGCTTCAACTTCTATCTTGCAGCTCAGATCTCCGTTGGCAACGGTGTGCGCAACCTTGATAGCCTTGCGCAAGGGAATGATAAGGGAACGGCCGAGCCACACCGACAGACCAATACCCACTATGAACGCCAAAGCGGCGAGGCAAAACAGCTTGGTGCGTGTGGCCTGATAGATTCCTGCAGCTTGATTGCCGGTCTCGATAACACTTTCGGTCTGATGCCTGATCAGCCCCTTGAGAGCATCGAAGTAGCTCCGTTGATCCTCGCGCAACTTGGTCAGAAACAGTTCTTTGGCTTCCTGCCTCTTCCCGGAAGCAGCCAGCTCCATAAATTCATTTTGCGACGTTCCATATCGATTCCTGGCTTCCAAAACGTTCCGGAGCAACTCATTTCCTCGCTCCGATCTGACGGCAGCTTCCAATCGGGAGTAGTTCTTGGAACTTTCTTCTTGACCATCCAGAATAGTCTGCCTTTCTCGATCAATATCGGATTTATTTTCCAAAAGCAGGATATTCGCCATGCCACTGGAGTTTCGATTAACGATATCAATAATATCGTACGCCAAAACTACCTTATTGTATTTATCCTCTACAATAAATTTCGTTGCGTCGCTCAACAACCCCGAGCCTGACATGCCAAGCCATGTGCAGACTGCAAAAAGAGAAAGGAACAAGACGGAAGTTAGCCCAAATCGGGTTGCAATATTCATTTTCCCCGTATTCATTTAAAATTCCCCTATATTTAGTTTTCTTCAGCGCTTGCGCTCACCGATCCGGACCTCGCTACTCTCGTGAAGCGCTGGAATTGGAGCGAAACGCACAACCATGCATCCCTCAGAGTTACCCCAAGGATTGAATAACCATCCGCCATCAGGGTAAACGGCTCGAATGGTCAGCTTCTAAATTTAGGTAAATACTGATTTCTTATTAAGGAAATGCTTATATATGAGGTTTGTGAGCAGCGACGCAAGTAAATCGGTAACTGCGATAGCCCGAGCGCGTGGTTCGAGGAGGTCACTGAACGCCCCACGCAGACCTGTTCCCGCTGCCTGTTGGGAATCGCAAACGGTCCCGACTCTCAAAAACATTCGACACTGTCGTTGTTGGTGGATGACGCCGCACCACAGCTCTGTAAGGAACCGCCTACCACCGATGAGGGGTTCTTAGTTGCCCGCCTTTTGCCGATGAATGAGCTGGCTTTCTGATGGGAAAATCGGCTTTTCGATCCAGGAGCCGACTAGAGGTAGGGTGGTGCATGACACCTCTTGCCCCTATTCCCTATGCGTACGCATCCACGATGCATTCGTCTGAGATCGTTCCGCAATCCCCGACACCAATGCCTGCCTCTTCCCCCTACAGCCGCCTTCGCGGCGACGCTCGTCGCTTGAGGCACTTTACCGTTAAATTAGTTTCCTAATCCGAGCCGCACCGTGAACCACTGGACCATTCGAACTCGCATCTTGGCCAGCTTCGCTCTCATCCTGCTGATAATGGGGCTGATGGGGGTAGTCGCGTTCAACCGACTTTCTGCAATACATCACGAAAGCGACAGCATGCAAAAGGATGCGTTGCCGGGACTCCATTTCAGTACTGCAATGCGCGCGACATGGGGAGAACTCTACGTCCTTGGCTGGCAAACAATGACCGCTACCAGTGACGAAGAACGCCAGCGGTATTTCATACTGACCCGCGACGCCCAGCAGCGTTTAAACGCATTCGAGCAAAGCTACGAAGCCACTATCGTCAGTGATGACGACAGAACGCGCTTCCATGCGTACAAGGCAATCCGTGCCAAATACGAACAAATGTCGCGTATGTTCAGCGAATCTAGTTCCTGGCAAGGCGCAACAGCAGCCCAGGCTGCTCTTCTTGGTCCGCTCCATACCACCTGGGTCGAGGGCCGCAAAGCCGCGCAGGCGCTGGTGGATAACAGCGATAGCAAGGCCGACCGAGCAGCCTCCGGCATCACCCGCTCCGTTGAGTTGGCAAAGATGAGCATATCGGTGTCCTTGCTCGTAGCGGTTGTTGCTGCTGCGATCTGCGGACATCTGGTATTGCGCACGATCACCGTGCCAATGCAGGGCATCGTGGGACTGCTAGCCAACTTGCGCGGTGGCGACCTGCGCCATCGCCTGGCCCTGAACCGCAAGGACGAGTTCCTGGCCGTGGAGCAAGGCTTCAATCGGATGGCGGGGGACCTCACTGGGCTGGTCGAGCACACTCAGCGGTCTGCCATACAAGTAACCACTTCGGTGAACGAGATCGCAGCAACCGCACGTCAACAGCAGGCTACCGCCACTCAGACTGCCGCAACCGCCGCAGAGATTAGCGCCACTTCGCGCCAGATCTCCGCCACGTCGCTCGATCTTGTACGCACCATGGACGAAGTGTCCGGCGCTGCGGAACAAACCGCCGGCCTAGCCGGTAAGGGCCAGTTGATTCTGGCCCACATGGGTACCACCATGGACCACGTGATGGAGACCGCTGGTTCCGTCCATGCCAAGTTGGCCACTCTCAACGAGAAAGCTGGCGATATCAGCCATGTGGTCACCGCGATTGCCAAGGTCGCAGACCAGACGAACCTGTTGTCACTCAATGCCGCCATCGAGGCCGAGAAGGCGGGAGATGTCGGTCGCGGCTTCTCCGTTGTCGCCACCGAAATCCGCCGCTTGGCGGACCAGACCGCAGTTGCCACCTACGACATTGAGCGGATCGTGCGCGAAATCCAGTCTGCTTTGGCTTCCAGTGTCATGAGCATCGACAAGTTCATCGAGGAAGTGCGGCGTGGAATCTCCGAAGGAGCGGAGGTCAGCGATCAGATGTCTCAGATCATCGGTGAGGTGCAGTCGTTGGCTCCGCGAGTGCAGTTGGTCAACGAGGGCGTCCAGGCTCAGGCTGAGAACGCCGATCAGATTAATCACGCCCTAATGCAATTGTCCGAGGCGGCCGGGCAAACTGTCGAATCGCTACGCCAATCGGGCCAGGCGATTGACCAGCTAACGGTGGTTGCCAACGACCTGCGTACCGGTGTGTCGCGCTTCCATGTCTGATTGCAATACGAGGCAACAGGATGCAGTACCCAGAGGGGACTCGTAGCGTGGCTGGAGGAGAAATCCCATATACACGCCGCTTGCTCGACTATGACCGTGGCGTAGCGGTGGCCTGGTTTTTGGTAAGGCGAAGGCGAAGGGCGCTCTCCGTCCGGTGATCACGCCTCGGATCCTCAGGCATGCGGACCCATGGGGCCGCTACCGCCACCCCAATTGGTGGGGCGGCGAAAACCCGGCGTCAATTTTCTCCATGCCTGGCACTCGGTCAGGCACGATTCGATAACATTGGATTCCATATGGGCCATCCCCGCTCCGACCGTCGCGCGTGCTGATGCGTCCGAGCGGTTGGGGCGTAGATTGGGGCAAGGTCGGTAATCTGCGTTGTCACGGGAGATATTGTTTTTTCCGGTGCGGAGCAAGAATAAGCAGTTGCGGAGACGTTCTTCAAGAATTTGATTGGAGATATTCGCGGAGAATTATCCTCCGATACTCCTGTGCATTTCGTCTGTTTCCCTGGTAATCACGATGGGACATTCAAAGCATCTTCCATGGCGCGCGATATTTTGATTGAGCGCGTGCGTGAAGCCGGGGAAGCTGCAATTGAAGACAGCGTTGTCTCGCTCTGTACCGAACCTCAGGCCGCGTACTTTGCCTTCGAAAAGCGCATGACATCTGCGGAAGTTATTATTGGCGATCCCTTGTGGAAACAGTACCGAATTTGCATCGGTGAAAAACGTATTGGCATCAGCGCTATAAATGCAGCTTGGATGTCTAAGGTTCCAGACGGGCAAACTGGTCTTTCCGTTGACGTCCTCTCCGCCCTAAAGGACGGAGATTCCTTCTGCAAGAGGGGCACGCCCGCCCCCGGCTTCTGACGAAGCCTCATTCACAGCGGCTTTACCGGCCGCTGTGGCAAATGCCTGTTCCATGCTAAACAGTCCCGTACGCAGGATATTCTTTGCTGCGTTGACATCGCGCTCGTGTGAGGTTTGACACACCGGACAGGTCCACTCTCTGATGCTGAGAGCCTCCTGCCCCGTGGGACCTGTTCGAGCCTCGCAGCAGGAACAGGTTTGCGTGGAATAGCGTTCATCGACCTCCTCGAACCACACCCCCGCGCTATCGCATTTGTACTGGAGCATGGTGCGGAACGCGCTCCAGCCCGCATCCAACACAGACTTGGCCATGTTGGTCTGGGCGAGCGCGGAGGCGTTCACGTTGCCGATGAAGATAGCACCATACTTCCGTACGATCGCCGTGGACTGCTTGTGCAGAAAGTCATTTCTGCAATTCCTGACTTTGGCGTGAAGGGCGGCGACGCGCTTCTTCTTGCACGCCCGCTGGGCCTTGCCGAGCGCCGCTTCATACCGACGGTAGAACCGCTGGGCCGCCAGCACTTGCCCGTCGCTTGTCGCGGCGAAGTCCTTCAGTCCCAAGTCGATGCCGACCGAAGCTCGGCCTTCCGAGCGCGCAGCGACTGGCACCTTGACAGTCACGTTCAGGTACCAGCGCCCACTGGCATCCTCACTGAAGTTGCCGGCCCGTAGGTCGTATCCCGACAAACCGTAGCTGTCCCACAGCGACAACCAGCGGCCGTTGAAGCGCACCTGGCCGTGCCCATATTTCAGCGCTCCGGTTTTGAACGGAACCCAGCCCAAGCTACGGCGGGCCCCGCCGCTGGCGCGCCAACGCAGCTTGACCTTCTTGAATTGTTTTCGACGGCGACAATACTCTTGCCCGATCTCCTGCACCGTGTGGCTATGCAAGCCCAGCCCTGCCTTGGTCGCGCCGTCGGTGTACTTCTGCAACTCGTAGGCCCCGATAAAGCGCCGCTCACGCTCGAACACGCGCGCCGAAAGTTCATTGGCGAAATTCCACACGAAGTTCACCTCCCGCGCCTGCGCACGAAGCCAGGCGGCGTGTTTGTCCTTGATGCGCAGGCGCAGGACGCGAGTGACGGTCGGAGTAGGAGAGGAAGCTAACATACCGAGTCTAAGACTCGGTTTTAGCCTTCTCCCATATCGAACTCTGCGCCGCTTACCCCGCCCTGAAGAGACGGGGCTTGCGCGGCGGTTCTACTGGGTCAGCCAACTGCTTTAGCCCGCCCAAGCATCTCGCCGGCGTTAGACCGGCGAGATGCTTGGGCACTGCAGAGCTTTGGCTTCGATTACCCCACCGTTGCGGAGCGGGGAGAATCGGCAAACTGCTGCTGGTTCTGCGGCTGGACTCGGAGGAAGGGGACATCTCCGGGCTTGCTAGCCACCACGCGTACGTCGGGAGCCGGCTGCCCTGCATTCCCGCCTTGAGCCATACCGTTATTCAACCAACCTACGACCGCAGACCTGTCATTCGGTGGGACTGAAACGAGAACCTGGCACGGTTCCGAGCGGGAAGCAGCAAGCTTACCGGTGAGTTCCACGCTCTTCTGAAGGTCAGGGCTGCGCTTGGCCAGCATGGTTGGAGGCAGCCCCACGGTAGTACCTTTCCACGCATCGACATTGACAGCCTTGCCTGCGTCATCCTTCTGAACCAAAGTCGCAGTGTCGGTCTTTACCGGCATGTTCTGTGCCTTTAGCGATGCCTCAAGAGTCCTGGCTTCGGAAAGGTCCTTTTCCTTACCGTTGCGCCAGCCGAGGAAGCCCCCTGCTGCGCCCGCCAGAATAGCGGCATTCCTGCAGGCCACATTGGAACCGCCAACTGCCTTACACAGCGCGAAACCCGCGACGGCGCCCAATCCAGCACCGACGGCTGCTTGGTCGCCAGCATTCGAACCACTAACGGTACCGTTCGTGGCGCAGCCGGACAGAAGAAGACAGGCAGAGGTGATAGTGCAAATTGCGAAGCTAGCTCTTGTTTTCATCGTTGCGAGTTCAGTTCTTTGAGTTGGCGTTCAAGCTGCTGATTCATCTGCTTCACATATGCATCTTCGGCCTGTGCTCGCGCGCGAGCTTCCGAGGGCTTAGCTCCTGCACCCCGCTCCTGGTCAGATACAAGTCTTGGGGCCGATGTCGGCTGTCCCTGTGCCACCAGCGTAGGAACAGCGTCCGCCCCTTGATAGACCGCGTTGCTCACTTCCCGGATAGCACTCGAACGTCCGGCCGTGCTCTGCTGACGCAAGAACTCGATCGTTCGCTCACGCTGCCCGGAGAAGTGCAGCCCCGCCATTAGTGCAAATTTCGCCTGTTCAGGCTGTCCCAGTTCCGCAAGGCTGGTGGAGAGATTTGCCCACGCCGCCGTCCTACGAGGCGCGCGACGCAGAACTTCCCCGAGCACCGTCAATGCATCCGCCTGCTGCCCGCCTTCGCTCAGCGCATACCCGAGGTTGTTGAGTAGCTCAATGTCGACTGGGTCAGCCTCAACGCCGCGCTTGAAAGAGATAATTGCCTGGCTGTAGTCAGCCCGTTGGAGGGCTGCCTTTCCTTCCGCGTTCGCACTTCGAGCCGTAGCACGGTCGCGGCTCCCCGCCGACGGCGCCGCCTGCTGCTGCATACGCTCTGTGAGCGCATCGACATTACGCCAGTCGGCCGCAGCGACGTATTGCAATACACCACCGATATCCTGCGGCAAGGCCGCGGTGTTGGCGGGCGCTGACGGTTGAGGAGGCGCAGAAGCCGGGGCGGACTGTGCCTGAGGTGCTACCTCGGGCGCCGGCTGCACAGCCGGAGCAGGCTGTTGCACTTCCGTGGCGTTCGGGCTCGCCTGCACTGGAGTCGCCCGTGGTGCCTCGTAAGTTGCAATGTTTCGCGATGCGATGACGTCCGGCTCACCTGCTCTTGTTCTCACCCCCTTAGACAGAGGCGGCGCCAACACTACAGCCAGTGCCACGACCGAAGCCAACGGCAGAACTAGCTTGTCTCGCGCAGTAGTAGACAGCGCCGGACGGTTCGGGCGCTGGCAAGCATCCATCAGCTTCTTCCGTTGCTCTTCGTCGAGCTCGGACGTATTGATGGCGGCAAGCTTCTTCTGCGCGAGTAGTGACTGACGCAGGCGCTGTGAGTAAGAGAGGATCGAGTGGCGTCGAACAGCGCCATAGAGTACTGCAGCACCCACTGCGCTCAGCATCAATCCTGGGCTGTCGATGTGGCCAACCGCATTGCCACCGAAGAAGGTGATACCCCCTGCGGATACGGCAGCGACCGCGGCGGGAATGAATCCCATCCGTACCGACTTCTTTCTGCTGTGGTCCTCTGGCGAGGCATCGGCTACGAGATTGGCCGTGCTCGTGCCGTCCGTCCAAACCTCATACGAATTTCCCTCGTATTCGTAGACGACACGACAGACAGGCAATATCAGCGTAGAGCACTGCTTTGAGGTAGACGCAGTCCAATGCCAGTCTTTCTGGCGGTCTCCCTGCGCGTGCTGTTTGACGCTATCGTCGATGACAGCATCGACAAGCGCTTTACCCCTGCCTTGATACGCGTCTGACTGAGTAACGGAGAACGCTTCGATCTCCACGCCACTCGTGTACGACACGTCGTAGTCGGTTGCGTCTGCACGCCCCTGGCAAAGCTCAATGAGATTTGAGGTAAGAGGAAGCGCGCTCTGCTGCAGACGACTGCCGGCGTATGTCAGCACCGCGAATCTTCCGGAGTCGGTACCGTTTACCGGGCGCCAGTCTGTGACGGTCTTAGTTTTTGTTACCGGCCGCGAATTTCCCTGGGCGTCGCGCTCGAAGACGGTGTAGTGCTCGGTCCGGTCATAACCGAAGCTGGCGGTCCACTCGGCCTCAAAACGCCCGGAGAAAACGTAGGCCGGTGCATAGAACTGCTCGACCTTGGTAAAGGTGGCATGTTCCAGCAGGTTGTCTGGCGTGTACTTCCCGGAGGCCAGATGCTGATAGACAGCGTCTTCCAGCTGTGCCCTAGTGACAGCCATTGGCACAACGAGGGTCGGTGCATCCGCCAGTGCTTCCTCTTCTGCGGCAGGAATCTCCGTGACGGCCGAGCAATACACGCATTTTAGGGCGCGCGCTCCAGCCGAATACTCCAGACTCGCTCCACAGCCCTTGCAGATGAGTTTGTGCTCACTATTTTCCAAACCACTTCTCCCCGTTTAATCAGTAGTTACGCGTGTGAGCGAGCGGCAATGAGGGCCTGCCAGTGTTGCGTGAGCAGGCGCTCAAGCTTGCTCAACGTCAGATTGGCTTTGTTCACGTCGGCACTAGTGGCAGCTGCTTGCAGCATGCTTATCTCGACAGCAATGGCTGCGGCCTCAGGAACTGCTACGCCATTAACGGGTGAAGGGGCGTATCGCATGTCTTCCGCCAGCTTTGCGCAACGGTCTGAAACAGTCTTGTCATCGAAGCTGCCAGCAAGCGACTGGAGCTGATGCATCCACTCATGCTGATAGCGAGGGGCTGAGGCCTGGACTGCCTTGTCCACAATCGTAGCTGCCGAGCTAGCCAGGACACTTCCCACAACAAAGCTACCGATTGAGAAGATCAGCAGTGTCCAGGCGAATGCATCGCGGGAAAACAGCGCAACGACAAGAGCGGCGCAAGCAAGGAGGAAGGCGACGGCGATGGTCAGTCCCATCGGGCCAAGCAACGCTAGTCTGCCGGCGTTGGTCCTCGCTGATGGCGCAAGCGGGCTGGGTAGGTAGATCAGCGTCCCCGCCAGCAGAGCCACGGCAAGGGCGGAACAAGTGACCGTAAGGCTCCAGGCGCCTGTCGGCAGCAAAGCATAGAGCGCCAAAAGAAGTGTGAGCGCCACCAGTGCGCCGGCAATGGCGAGCTTCCCTTTGATATTCATTATTTGCTTCCCTTAGCTCGCCAGAATCTTCTGCTTCTCGCCTTCAAACTCGGCATCTGTAAGAACCCCAGATGCCCGGAGTTCGGCCAGTTCCTTGAGTAGTTGAATTCTTTCAGCAGGGCTAATTCGACCTTGTCCACTGCTTGGAGCGGCAGTAGGCTGTTGTGCGGGGGATGGAGGGGTAGGTACCGGTGCCTGAGGCTGAATTTGCGTGGCGAGCTGGGAATAACCTTGCCCCAAGGCCGGACCCATGCCAACACCCATGCCTAAGCCAAGGCCCGCGCCAAGAACGGTGCCAGCAGCACCTTCGTTACCGGCAGCGGTTTCCATGACGTCAAAGCTTCTTTCTTGCTGATAAGTGAAGCCGATAATTCCCATCTCTGCGCGTTTCGCCAGCGCGCTCTTGAGGCTCTTGACCGCAGGGTCTTCCTCGGGGACGTTGATGGAATGGATGTTGAATTGCGCGAGCCCCACTCCATATTCCGCCATTTCAGCGGACAGCGAGGTTTTTAGTGCCTCAGATAGGGATTCGAGTTGCGTACTGATTTCGAGGACGGAGATTCCAGCACGCGTGATGGCGTTCGCGATCTCAGTTTTGATGCGAGTAATAAATACGCCTCGAAAGTACTCCGCCAGAGTATCACTGTCGAAGCCCGACAGTGTTCCAACGAGCTTCAGGAGGAATTTTTTTGGTTCGGTGATCCGAATACCATACTGTCCGAAGGCGCGGACAGGAACCATGATTCCATACTTGGGGTCTTGAAGCTGAATTGCATCCGGTGTACCCCACCGAACGTCGAGATTCGTGACTCGATTTACGTACCAGACTTCCGCTGTGAACGGGGATTTCCCCCCAAACGGAACGCCGATAAGCGTACGGAGGACTGGGAGGTTTTCAGTGCTTAGGGTGTGGCGACCAGCGCCAAACGGGCCTTCGTACGTTCCGCCGCGTACAACATACGCTTCCTGGGATTCGTTGACGATGAGTTGCGTCCACGTGGACAGCTCTTCAGAAGGAAATTTCCAAGCCAGCAGGTTGGGACTACCGTTCCACTTCACCAAGTCAATGACTGCCATACTTTTACCTAACCCGCAAAAATGTCAAGCAGCTTTTTGTTATAAGCCACCGCTTAATTGTTTCGGCCTCGTTTATACAACTAGTGTTGCAAAGTGTGCCCCCCCTCGGAAGGAGGGGGGAACGTCTTCGCTAAGCAAGCAATTTCAAGCCCGCCGAACGACTAACGGTCGGTAAGCTGAAAGCTTTAACTGAAGCTTCCGATGGGCCCGTAACGTCGGGATGGAAATATGCTCGGGATAGCTATCAACAGCCGCTGCAGGAAATGGTGTTGAAGGAATTTGGTCCTGCCAGTCGACCGTCGGCAGGACGGTTGCCGGCTGCACAGTCAGTGGAACGCTTCTGTTGGCCACCCCTGCCTCTAGCAAGAATCTCTATACGCTCAGCGTTACCGGCATGCCATCGGCGGGCTGTAGCATGCAAGCGGGCATCACCTACGCCGGCAACGCAGCGATTGCTTTCCTGCCGGTAACTAACAGCAATCTCTACAGTCGCACGCTCATCTATCTAATCAAGGCTCCCGACAATTCACTGGTCGCATATGGTCAGTTTTCGAAGCAATAGGCGCAAGCTCCTTTGATATAGAAGGCCGTCGCGGCAGGCGGCAAACATGTGCCGCTTGCCGCTTGCGCACCAGGTCCTCCAGCGCGCGTTGCCACTTGGCCTTCTCGAACGCCTGCCGATCCTTGGAGCTTTGTAGTCCAGCAATGGTTGGTGAACACGTACCCCCACCATTGGGGGTACGGAATTCGCATTGCGACGCCGATGACCTATTGCTGCAGATGAATTTTATTCTCAACACCATGCATGGAGAAGAAATGAAGGGAGTATTGGTTTCGGCCGCAGTAAGCATCGCGGCTCTTTCTGGATGCGCGTCTATCGTCGGTAGCTCAAGCCAACCCGTATCTGTTCAAGCGATGAAAGGTGGATCGCCGGTTTCGGGGGCGACATGCGAACTGACGAACGACAAAGGGTCTTGGTATGTAACGACCCCCGGCTCTGTTACCGTGCACAAGGCCTTCGGCGATATGAGCATCAAGTGCCAGAAAGAAAGCATCGACCCTGCGCTCACAACAGCCAAGTCGTCGGCTAATGGCCTCGTGTTCGGGAACATTCTGTTTGGCGGAATTATCGGCCTCGCTGTTGATATGGGAACTGGATCTGGATTCGACTACCCGAGCATGGTAACGGTCCTCCTGGACAGCATGCCGAAGCCTGCATCTCCCGATGCCAAGGCCACACAAGGCGTCTCCGCTGTGGCGAACGTGGTTAGCGCGCAACCCGCCCCCCAGTCCACTGAAACCAAGTAACTGACAGAAATTTGCCTCCGCCCCGTCGGAGCGGAAAAACAAGCCCACCCCGCTGCGTAATGTCGTTCAGTTAAGCACTGAACGGCATTTTTCATTGTTAGCCGCAGAACCGGTTGTAAACCGCCAGCTGCAATGTTAACTTTGCGGCGCCGTGCTATCTGCTTACCTCGACTATCTCCTGGAAGCGCCCGCAGTTGTGGCCCGCCGCGCAGGTATTGTTCAGTGTCTCGTCGCCGCCAAGGCTGCAGCGTTGGCGTTCTGCCCCGGCATGCTCGCCACACCACCACTGGCCAGCATGGACAGCGCAGTGATCGTCGCCAGTTGGCCGGTGGTCGGATTGCCCTGGCCATCCGTCACGAACCCCGCGACCTGGTTGGCCAGCAGTGCACTGGTCGCCCCGCCAATGGCACCATATCCAGCACCCGACGCGTCCCACGTTGGCGACGGCCCGCAACCCTAGGCGCAGCTTGGCTTGGCGGGGGCTCAGCGCCCCGACGCGGGGCTCTGTTGCAAGTTTTTTGCCCAGACGCGGTTTTTGCCCGCGCAATCCGGATTCGTTAAATAGCAAGGCGCGCCCACACGGGCGCGCGGATGCCCAGACTTATCCAAAGAAACAGGCCTTCCGTTGCAATCGAATGATGCACCAGAACGGATGTGCGAGGGCGCCACGCCATACCGCCACCTGATGCGCTATGCTTTCCCTCACCCTCGACACTCGTCTGACCTGCTCCGTTTGTGGCAAGTTACACCTTGACGGAAATTAAGAATTCCGGACCGAGTTCGTTTTGTAACTGTTCCGCAAGCTGAATACCCCGCTCTTTGAATGCCGCCTCTGCTTCTATGCTTTTGAAGCCAGAACTCGCAGGGTCCGCCATATTCAAAGTTTCATCAAACGCGCGTGCCCAGTCAGCGAGTCGTTGCTTTAGCTGGTCAGAGATAGGCAGGGCATTTGGGTCGATGTCGCCATATGCCCCTGGTGACATGTCCCACAAGGGGTGGCATTGGTAGTCGGCCATTACCTTTATTTTTCTCATTTCACACTCCCCCGCGGGTTCGCACCCACGATAAACCCATTGCTTCCAACTGTAACCGCGATTCGTTGTTGTTGGCCATTCACGGTCACCTCATAAATCGGCCGCCCGGTCCCGGAACCTTGGTAACCGACGATCTTTCCTCGCGTTACAGCCTCCATAACAACATCGGGAATCTGAGTCGGCGACACACCCATTTTCGCAAACTCCGAACCATGCTCCTCTATGATGTGTTGAAGGCCTGCGCTTGAACTACCTGTTTCAAGGAACACAGTCTGACCACTTGGTGTCATCCCTGTAGCGACGACATTCTGCGGCGTAAATTTCACGCCATTCGCAGCAAGTGTGTCGAGATCTGCTTGGCTAACTGCCGTCCTTGTGGCAACGCGAGCTACCCCACCATCAAGAACGTCCGTAGCGGCGCTTCGCACAGCCCCGCCGCTACCGCCCAGCCCACCACCCATGTCGCCGGCAATGGCCACCATCGAACTGGTCAGCATGCCCTCCGGCGTGCCAAGCCAACTCGCCACGGCAGACCCGAAAGCCGTCAGCTTGTCCTTCACCCCGTTCCAGCACTCGTGCATGGAACAGTTGTTCAGCGCTTCGTTTTGCGCCGCGTTGGCCGCTGCCATCGGGTCTTGGCCCAGTGCCGAGGCAATGCCACCACCCGCGAGCATCGACAGCGCCGTTATCATCGCCGTCTGCTCGGGCGATGCCGCACCACTGCCCACCACCACCGCACCAATGAACGGCGTCAGCGCCGCAGAAGACGCGCCGCCAATGGCCCCTCCAGCGCAATCCCCACCCATCATGCCCTGCGCCGCACACCCCAGCAGGGCATGCGCAAGCACATTTAGTGGCCCGGAGCCAAACGTGTCGCTCGACCCGATGCCATTAGCCCCCACCGCGGCGAGATCGTTGCCAACACTGTTCAGGAGTGCCTGCCCGAAGCCGCCACCATTGACCGCCGTACTCACGCCGGCACTAATCAACCCGCGCTCGCCGATCTTCAGTGCGGTATCACTCAGGTCTGCCAGCGTCGTGGCAGGATTCGCCTCGGTCACGGTCCCAAACGTATCAATCCCGCTGTTACCGACCAGCCCCTGAGTCAACCCCGCCGTGAGCGCCGACGCCGCAGCTCCCTTTAGATCCGACCCCAAGTCAAACTTGCCGGTGGCGATCAATTGGCTCGTGCCGTTGGCCACAAAGCCAGTGGCCCCAGCTGCAAGCCCGTAGGAAGCAACGCTTGCGAACTCCATCAGCGCCGGGCTGATTGCTGCGAAAGCAATCGGGTCAATCAGTGCATCAAACGCAGCCAGAACTTCCGGGCCCAGAATGCAGGACATGACTACCGCCGCGACGATCGCGACCAATTGCACGGCCCCAAATGAGCCGCCGTCCTTCACAAAATCCGTATGGAGGTTGTCGGTCTGCGCTACCTGCGTAAAGTTGCCGCCCAGTTGCGCCTGCAGATTCGCCAGCAGCTGCTGCGTGCCGGCCGCGTCCACCGTGCCGTTGGCGCTCAGTTGCTGCAATATCCCGCCCACGTTGGCGATGGTCTGAACATTCAGGTCCATGTCCGCCGCACTCATGAACCCGCCCGGCTGGACGACCGTACCCGTTGTGTTGGTGTAGCCACCCTTGACGCTGTTCCATATCTGTCCGACGTCCACCACGTTGGCCTGATTGGTCAGCGAGTCGGTGTTCACCGTCAGCGTCCCGCCCGCCGTGATGCTGCCCGTGTTCAGGATGCTGCCGTTGCCATCCTGCTTGAAGTTCAGCGTGACGTTCTGCCCACTGATATTCCCGCCTGCCGACATCGCCTGCGTGCCCGCCGGCAGGTACACCTGCGGCATCAGCGCCATGAGGGTCGGACAGCTTGCCGCGCCGTTGGCCGTGCAACTGGGGTCGGGAACGGTCTGCTCCACGTACCACAGCATCGGCTTGTCCAGCGCGCTGACCTGCGTCTGGGTCAGCGCCTCGCCCAGCTGCACACCGTTGGCCTGTGCGTACGCCAGCGCGTTCTGGTACAGGACCGCCTTCTCGAGCTGCGTGGTCGACAGGTTCTGCTTGCTGTCGTAAGCCAGCCCGTCAATGAAGCTCGCCTTGCCGGTCTGGGCCAGCGCTGCCTGCTGCAGCAGCAGGTTCTCTTCTTCGGGATTGAAGTAGAACAGCGTCGAGCCGGGCTGTAGGCTGGCCGGCAGGTTATCGAGCAGCGTCTGCGGCCCGAAGCCGGCCGACAGCGCTGGGTTCAGTTGCCCGTCCACATAGGAGGCCTTGCCCGCCACTGGCGTCGGCAACTGGCCGCTGCCAACCGAGCGCGGCACACTCAGATTCAGGCCCGGCATCGTCTGCGGGCTCAGGGAAATTACCTGCGAGGGCGCGTTCACGCGCGGCGTGTAGGTGTTGGCCGTGGTGATGCCATTGATCAGCCGTGTGCCAGTCAGCGACACCTCCGTGCCGATCACGTTGCCCACGTTCTGGATCTGGCCGCCCGAGCTGATGGTGAGGTTCGGCGCCTGGATGGTGCCGGCAATGTTGCCCACCGGCGTCGGCGGGTTGATGACGCCGCCCGTGGCCGTGTACGCGCTGCCGTACAAGGCCGCGCAATGCTCGGGCGACCCGCACGCCCAGATGTCGTGGCGCTTGTCGCTGCTGAACATGCCCGTTTCCTGCACCCAGTGCGAGTGCCAGTAGGCGTTCAGCGTCTGGGCGCTGTTGACCACGGGGCCGGCCACGTTGATGACGGCGTTGGCGCCTGCCGAGATCAGGCTGCCGACGTTGGTCAGCGATCCCGCATTGATCTGCAGCGTGTTGCCAGCCGAGATCACCGACGAGCTGCCGGACTGCTGGTCGACGTAGCCTTCGCAGTAGCTTTCCTTGTAACCGCCTGCGGTCATGCAGCCGGCGTATTGCTGTTGTGTGCCGTAGTTCTGGTGCACGGTCACGGGCGGCGGCAACGTGTTTGTGATGGCGCCCGCCACGTTGAGCTGGATGTTGTTGCCAGCGACGATGTTGCCCGAGGTATTGGTCAGGCTGTCGGCAGGTGTTGTCGAGGTCGCCGTGGAACCCACGCCGCCGATCACGATGTCGTGGCCGGCGATCAGGTTGCCATAGGTGTTGCTGGTTTGACCCGCAGCAATGACCAGGTCGTGGCCCGCATAGATCGATGCATTCTGCTGGTTGTAGCCGAAGGTGGTGGTATTCGGGTTGTTGCCACGCGGTTGGCCAGCCGTGCCGCACGCGGTGTCGGGCACGCCGGAGGCACAGCCTACTTGCGACGAGTAGCTCTGCTGGTTGCCACCCTGGTTGGTCAGGCTTGCGGCGTTGATCAATACGTTGTTGCCAGCGTAGAGAATGCCCTCATTGACGAGGTTGCCGCCGCTTACTGTGAGATTGCCGCCGGCTGCGATCAAGCCTAAGGGAGGTGACCATGCCACTGAACCGCTGACCGACGGGGCAATGGAGTTGGCATCGATCCCATAATAGGCCGGCAGAGACGGGTCACCTGTCGAACCACCCGGGTCAACGATGGGACCGAGGGCGTTGATGGCGTTCAGAAAGGCTGTCAGGCTCGCCTGATCTACGCGGGTAATTGCCTGATTGGTAATTGTCGGGGCGACCGTGCCATTGCTGAGCGATTGCACGTTCAATGCGACACCGTTCAGTGCGGAAATCTGTCCGCCGCGATTCGACAACGAATCTGCCAGGATTGAGATCGTGTTGCCAGCGGAAATGACACCGGATGTACCGGCCTGCTGCGTTGTAACGGTCTGATATACACCGGGCAGAGCAAAGGATTGGGAGCCAGATCCTGCTGTGGACGGATCCATTGCAGCCCAGGACCAGCCGTAATAGAGCCCGCCACTATCGTTCTGATAATACCCTTGCGCGACCCATGTAGCCCCAAGTGTCAGCGTATCGCCGGAGGTAGCAGGTGCGGTCGTCGATGACAGCAGGTCGCCTAGCGTTGCCACGCGGATCTCGGTCTTTTGTACACTGGCGCCGCTGTCACCTGCTACAGTCAACCACATGGTTATCGTCCGCGTACCAATCGGTGTCGACATGAGTAGCGCCGGATCATTAACCCAGGTGGTGGTCGTCTGCTGCCCGCTCGGCGCCGTCTGATCATTGACCACGCTGCCAGCCTGAATGCTCACGTTGTTGCCGGCTGCGATCGTGCCGCCGGTGTTCTGCAACACGCCCCCGATATTGAAGATCACATTTCCTGCCGCCTGCGTCGTGGCGAGCTGGTTGTCATACGAGCCGCCATTGACGGCAAGCGAGGCCATCGATTCGACCGTACCGCGATTGGTTCCCGAACCGTTGAGCGTCAGGTTTCCACTGGTGTGCAAGATGGCACCACCAGCGTTGTAGAGCGTGCCATTGACAGTGAGGTCACCCGCGCTGATCTGCCCGTAGTTGGCAAAGGTGCCGCCGGTCGAGAGCGTCGTCGGCGCCGCGCCATTGATCGTGCCAGCGTTGGTGAAGCCGTTGATGCCACTGACCGTCGCCCCTTGGCCACCCACGTTCCAAGTGCCCGAGACGTAGATCGAACCAGCATTGAGATTGAGCCAGCCGCCCTGGTTGATCGTGCCCTGCGATGGATCGAAGGCCGTATTGATGGCGGAGATGCCCAGGTTGCCCTGTGCGAGGATGTTGCCGTTGACGTTGTAGAAGGCGCCGTTGCCGCCAGTCAGCGTGAGCGAGAGATCCCCGGTAGCCGATCCGCCCTGGGCATTGGGATCGCCCGCAAAGATGAGCCCGCCCTGATTGTTAAGCGTGCCGGCGGTGATGTTCAGCGCGTTCAGCCCCATCAGCGACCCGCTGTTGGCAAGCGCTCCGCTGACGGACACGTTCGTGGCACGGCCATTGACGATGCCCGCATTGGTGAAGCTGCCGGCCGTGATCGTGGTCGTGCCGGTGGAAGCCAGGGACGCCCCAAAGCCATTGGTCAGGTTTCCGGCCGACACGGAGAGATCACCGCCGGCCAGTACGTTACTGGCGTTATTGAGGCCGCTCCCCGCCGTCAGCGTGGCATTGCCGACCACAAGGACCTGCTGGCCCGCGAGCGACAGCTGATTGCCAGCGTGCACGTCGAGCGCGCCGCCGACAATGGCATCCCCTACCGTGACATTGCTGCCACTGAGCGTCGTATTGCCGGTGGAAATGATCTGCGACTGGCCCGCATCGAGACCCGACTGCGCCGCGACAGTGATGTCCCTGGAGCCAGCGAGCGTGCCGCGCAGCGTGACATTCTTGCCGGCAAGATTGACCTGGCCTGCCACGGTGCTGCTACCGGTCAAGGTCAAGGTCTGGCCCGCCTGCAACCGCGTATCGCCATTGGCGGACACACCCGCCACGGTCACATTGCCCTGCGTGCCGACCACGTTGACCACGCCCATGGCGGACACACCGCCTGCGGCAGTGACATTCTGCGCCGCGCGTAAATCAAGATCGCCACCGGTGGCTACCGGACCACTGAAGCTGATGCTGCCGTTGCCGGATGTCGCCGTGAGATTGCCGACCACAGTAGCCGCCCCGAACGCGCTATCCCCGCCGGCCGTGGCAGTGAACCGCCGCCCGCCTTGGATGTCGCCGAGAGTCACGCCGCTGCCGGCCAGAATGCTGATGTCCCTGGCAAAGCTCAGCGCGCCGCCACCCGTGATCGCACTCCCTGCATGGAAGGTGCCCGTGCCGAGCCCGAACAGGCTACCCGTGAGCGTCATGCCGCCTTGCGCGCCCAGCGTGGTGTCACCATTGACCAGGCCGCCGGAAAGGATCAGGTTGCCTGCCGCGCTGGCCGTCAGGTTGCCACCCGTGGTCAACGCACCGGCCACGGCGAGATTGCCGCCGGTCGCGGTCAATGAAATGTCGCCGTTGGCGGCCAGTTGGTCGCCAACAAATAGGTTCCGGCCGGAAACGATCGTTGCAACGTCGTAGCCCAGCACCGTCCCGTTGAGCGATGCGTCCCGTGTGGCGGTCACCTGCAGGGCGCCACCGGACACCGTTGCGCCCGCGACGCTGACATCACCGCCGCCGGCTGCACCATTGGCAACAAGGGTAGCCGCGCCGCCAGCCTGGACCTCGCCAAAGGCAAGGCTGTTTCCCGCCGAGGCCGACAGCGTGCCGTTGGTCGCGACGATGCCGGTAACGTTGATATTTCCTGTTGCGGACAGGGTCGCCTGGTCGCCAAATGCCACACCTCCGGCATTGAGGTTGCCGCCGGCCTTCAGGGCACCGGTATGCTGCGCGGCGATGCCGCCGGCGATTGTCATGTCACCGCCGGCATTGAGGCTGGCCGAGCCCCCCGAAAGCAGCAGCCCGGTAGCGGACAATGCTGTGGCGGCTGTCGCCGCGAGATTGCCCTGGGTAGTCACGTTGGCCAGGTCGATCCGACCTGCGCCGGCAGTCACCGTCAGATCCCCGACGGTATTGAGATCACCAGCGACACCTATGTTGCGGCCGGCCGCGAGCGTACCCATGCCACCGCTGTTGATGGCACCGGCAACGGTCACATCACGGGTGCCTTGCAGGGACAAGTCGCCCGCCGAGGCGGCTACGCCAGACAATGCGACATCCCCACCACCAGCGTTTCCGTTCGCTGTCACAACGAGCGGGCCGCTTACCGCCTTCACCGAACCGAGGCCGGCGCTATTGCCCGCCGTCACGGTCACGGTGGATCCCTGCAACCCACCACTGAGCGCGGTGTCGCGCCCGGCAACAACCGTGGCAGCCTGACCGAAGGCTGCATTGCCCGCACCATAGATATCGCGACCTGCCTCGAGCGTGCCGTTCGACTGGCCGGCAACGGTACCCGTGAGCGCGATGTCCCGCCCAGCCTGCGCCGCGATGGTACCGGCCGCGGCCACCTGGCCGCCCAGGTTCACGTCCATACCGGCCGAAACCGACAGTGCCTGGTTCGTCGCCACGCTGCCGGAGACTGACGCACTGCCGGCCTGGGCGAGCAGCCCAAGATCGCCAATGGCCTGAACCGAGCCCGTCACCGTCACATCGCGCCCGCCATTGAGCTGCACCTGCGTACCGCCGGCCAGCGCGCCACTGACGGCAACGTCCCGGCTGCCCTGGACCAGGACCGCGCCAGGTACGCCCACCGTTCCGGTCAGCGCCGCGTCGCCACCGCCTGCATTGCCATTGGCAGTAAGCGTCAATGTCTTCGCAGAGATGACATTGTTGAGTGCCGCGTTGTTGCCGCCTGTGGCCTCCACGTTGTCGGCCTGCAGGGACCCGGTAAGCGCCAGGTCGCGCCCGGCCAGCAGCGTCACGGCCTGGGTGATGCCCTGCGTTCCCGCGCCAGTGATGTCTCGCCCGGCGATCACGGTTCCGTCTGTTCCACCGGCCAGCGTGCCATTCAATACCGCATCCCGACCAGCGCTGAGCACCAGCGTACCCACCGCGCTCGTGCTGGCGCCAAGCGACAGATCCAGCCCCGTGGAGACATTGAGCTGCCCACCGCCATGGATGCCTCCAGTAGCACGGAGACTGCCCTGGCGGGCCAGCAACGACAGGTCGCCCACCGACTCCACGACCCCACCGACGGCGATATCGCGCCCGGCGTCGACCGAGAGAACGGAACCCGCGGCAAACTTGCCGTTGACCGCAACATCCCGTACTGCGGCGACTTGAATGGCGCCGGCGGCCGCTGCGTTGCCATTGACCTGCACATCGCCACCACCACTGTTACCAAGTGCCTGCACGCTCAGTGTCGACGCGGATTCGAGATTGTTCACGGCGACGCTGTTGCCGCCGACAAGCTGAACGGCCTGTCCCTGGATCAGCCCGGCCTGAGCGATGTCGCGCCCGGCGGCCAGGGTCGCCTGTTGCGTGAATGTGATCGTGCCCGTACCAGCGAGGTCGCGCCCGGCCAGCAACTGGCCGCTGCCCTGACCATTGAGGACGCCATTGATGATGATGTCGCGGCCACTGGCAAGGGCCATGTCACCACTGCTGGTGGTGATGCCATCGAACTGGATGTCGGTGCCGGCCTGAATGCCAAGTGTGCCCTGGCTCGCGATGGTTCCCGTGTTCAGGACCGAGCCTACGGCCGCAGTCAGTGCGGTGTTTCCGGCAGACTGGATACCGCCACTGATGTTGAGGTTGCCCGCGGCAGATGCCGCGACATCCGCGCCGCCAACAATGACGCCAGTCAGGTTCAGGTCCTGTCCTGCCGAAAGGTTCATCGCCGAACCGGCCTGCACGTCGTGCAGGGTGGCGGAGCCCGCTGCCGTCACTTGCACTGAACCGCCGCGCAAAGAGCCGGTCAGGTTGGTGTCGCCCCCCGATCGCACCGAGGTGGCCAGGCCAAATGCCGTGTTGCCGTCTCCGCTGATGGTGCTGCCCGCGACCAGCGTGCCATTGCCCTGGCCGGCCAGCGTTCCGCCCAGCACGATGTCACCACCGGCCGTGAGAGCGGTATCGCCCAGCGCAGAGGTGGAGTTTGGCCCCAGGACGATCGCCTGTGCGGCATAGATGGCCAGATTGCCACCGGCCTGCAGGGTGCCAGCGTTGCTGACCGATCCGGTGCGCGCGACAACGGAGACATCCTCGTTGGATTGCAGCGTGCCGGCGATGGCCGTATCTCGCCCGGCATCAAGGTTCAATGCCCGAGCGGTTTGCAGGCTGCCATTGACCACGATGTCCCGGGACGCTGCGAGGGAGCCAGCACCCGCGCCCTGCACGGTGCCGTTGATATGGATATCCCCACCACCAGCCGTCCCTGCAGCGCTCAGGGCAAGGTCGCCGTTGGCCCGGACGTTGTTTACAGACACCGAGCCCGCAGCCACCCCGTTGATGGCATTGGCCACGAGGCTCCCGCCTACCGACAGGTCTCGTCCAGCGTTGATCGCTACGTTCCCGGCTATCGCGGCAGTACCACCGACATTCACATCGTTGCCAGCGATGAGCTGCGCATTTCCCCGGCCCGAAGCGGCACCTGAGATCGAAATGTCACGCCCCCCCGACAGAGCGATGTCGCCCACGGCGTCGGTGGCGCCATCCAGCGCGATGTCGTTGCCGGCACTGGCATTGAGCTTGTCGCCGACCGTCAGCTTGCCGGAAGACGTGACATTTCCCGTGGTCGCCGTGAGGCTCAGTCCGTTGACGGCCTGGATCGAACCACTGGCACCCACGCCGATGTTTCGACCCGCAGCCACGTCCACGCCGGCTCCGCCAGCCAGCGCACCATTGACCAGCACGTCGCGGCCGGCCGTCACGGCAGCGGCCCCGACGGCGGCTGCATTGCCGTTGAAGGCCACGTCGCCACCCCGTGCGATGACAGCGAGCGCACCGCCTGCCTGGACGTCCTGAAGGCTCACGCTGTTGCCCGCCTGCACCGACAGGTCATTCGACAGCAGCTTGCCGGTGAGCGCGACGTCATTGCCAGCCTGCAGGGTCGCGCTCTGACCAAAGGCAAGAGAGCCCGATCCAGTGAGATTCGTGCCAGCTCGCAATGTCCCATTCTGTTGGGCGATGAGCACGCCGGCGATATCAATACTATTTGCGGCCTGCAGATTCGTGTCGGTGGTGGCGAGCAGTGAGCCGGCAATCGACAGATTCCCGCCAGCCGTGACGGAGGTAGAGCCGCCGCTGGCCAGCGAGCCCGCGATCTGGGTGTCGCCCCCGACGTTCAGGGCGATATTGCCGTTGGCGGTGCTCTGGCCTGTGATGGCAAGATTCTGCCCCGCCGTCGCCAGCAGATTGCCGCCGCTCTTGAGCGTGCCGTCAGCAACGACATTGCCGCCCGCCGAAAGCGTCGTGTCGGCAGCGGACTGCACGGTCGCGCTCCCTTGAACGCTGATGTCCCGGTTGGCTTGCGCATTGACTGTGGTTGCGCTGAACTGACTGGCGAGACGAATATCGCGGGCAGCGGTGAGCGTTGCTGCACCGGCAGCCGTGGTCGTGTCCGTCACGGCGATATCGCCGGTACCGTCACCGCCAGCGGCCGAAAGCGCCAGGGCGCCCCCGCTTTGCAGCGCACCCGCCTGCAGGCTGGCGCCGGCCGATAACGCTGTGTCACCCGTGGCTTGCGTGCTTGCCACAGTGAGATTGCGCCCTGCGCTTGCGCTCAATTGGCCGCCAGACTGGATTGTGCCCGTCGAGCTGATATCGCCAGTCGCGCTGATGGTGTAGCCGCCGACACCAACATGCGTACCGCTGAGCGCGACGTTCCCCGTTGCGAGCAACGTGGATTGCTGCTGCGCTGCGGTGCCAGCCAGCGAGACATCGCCATTGGCCGAGATCAGCAGGTCCCCGGCGTTGGCGGCCAGTTGCCCATCCATGCGCACGCCCATGCCGGCAGCCGTGCCGATCACCTGGATCTGACCAGCCGTGACAGCGCCGAATGCCGTGGCGTCGATGGCATATCCGCTGTTGGCCCCGCCATTGGCGGCGGATATCGCTGCGGCCGTGTTCACGGTACCGTTGGCCGCAGTCGCATAGGTTGTGCCCGTCGCAGAAGTCGATGCCGGCGTGACAAACTGGCGGCCAGCGACGACGTTGATCCGGGAGCCCGCATAGAGCGGTGCATTGACACCAATGGTTTCGCCAATCAGGTCTATGGTGCCGACCGTGCCCTCGATGCCCGAGCCGGGGCCATTGACACCGGCGTTGCCCTCAATCTGGATATGGCCGCCGGTGACGTTGAAGCCCAGCGCCTTCGCATTGGAGAAGTCCGTCACCGTCCCGGCGGGACCGGTCAGGAACTGTGGCTGGCCCGTGGTCAGGGTGACACCGAGCGTGTTGGTGAAACCCGTCCCTTGCGTGGTGATGCCGTTCGGGTTCGCGATGATGACCGTGGCGGGCGCGCCGAACACTTCGAGCGGCCCCTTGAGCGCGCTGGCATAGCCCACCCCGGTGGAAGTCACCTGGTTGACGATGGCATTGGCTGCGCGGTTGCCAAGGTTGGCGTTGGCATCCAGCTGGCCACCCGTGAGGGAAGTGCCCCCCAGCAGGCTGTTGTTGAGAATCAGCCCGACCGGATCGATATTGAAGCTCTGGTACTGATTGAGCGAGATGCCCGCGGCATTGGGCGCGGTAATGTTGACTACCGGAACGCCGCCGCTGGCGCCCGTGGTCTGCGTGATGGTCGGCCGGAACGCGATCGGCGCGGCGGGATCGACAATCGGCGCGGCTTGTGCCGCCTGCATGGCGAAGCGCACGCGCGAGGCAACCTTCGCCTGAAGCGTTTCCCAGGCTTCGTCGGTCCACGAACGATTGCCCGCGTTCAGCGTGCCGGCTGCGATACGGCCCTGTTCGAAGGTCACAGAAAGCGGCATCAGCCACATCAGCACCGCGATCATGCCCGCCAACGCCCGCTTCCATACCGGCAGGCGACGGGCGGCAGGCAACGCTGCGCCCGCACCTGTCAGCATGGCATCGGCGCGTGATACCTCACGCACCACACCGGCGTGGTCAAGTTGACGAAACACGGTTCGCATACGCTTGTTCATGGCTTCTTGTCTGCGCTTCTTCTTGTGACGGGCCCGCAGGCAACGGCCTGCTCCCGCGCGCCGCCCCCTCCTCCGGCCCGAGGTGGCGCGGCACGGCAGCAACCGGCAGGCTGCCGCCATGGTCTGCCTGGATTGCTGGAGGCTTACTGCTGGATACGCGCGCTCTTCATCAGGTCAACGACGACCTGCTGGGTCGCCTTCTGGACCTCGATCGTCTCGAGCTGCTTGCGCAGCGCGTCCTTGATCTGTTCGTACTGGGGAATCTGGGTCGGGCGTTTTGCCTCCACGCGCAGCAGCCAGAAGGTCTCGCCCACTTGCACCGGCGCAGCGGACACAGCCCCCTCCGGGAGCTGGACCAAGGCCGCCGCCAGCGGCAAGGGCCAGTTCTGGGTCCGGCCTTCCTGCAGTGGCAGCTTGAACGAGACCCAGTTGAGCACGCCGCCTTGGGCGGCCGTGGGTCCCTGGCTGTTCTGCCGGGCCAGTTGCGCAAAGTCGCCGCCCTTCTTGATCTGTTCAAGGAGCTTCTGCGCCGTGTCCGCATCTTTCACGATGATGGCACTGGGCTTGTACTCGAACTCGCCGAGCGTCGCCACGATGGCGTCGAATTTCGCGCGCACATCGGCCTCCGATACCGGCCCAGGCTTGATCGCATCGCGCAGATAGTCCTGAGTCATGGACAGGACCTTGGCCTGCTCCATGGCCAGCCGGACATTGGGGCGGGTATCGTAGTGCCCCTTCTCAGCGGCCTGGCGGAACAACTCCCGGGCGATGAGCTGGTTCTTCACCGCGTCGCGAATCTGTGGCGTGACGGGTGTATTGACTGCTCTCAGCGCTGCATCAAGCTGCTCCTGGGTAATCGGTGCCCCGTTTACCCGTGCGACCACGCCCGCAGGCAGCGGGCCGGTGTCCGCCGCTTGAACGGCTGTCTTGTTTTTCGGCTCCGGCTGGGTCCTGGCAGCGGCGCAGGCGTTGTGCGCCCCAATGGCCAGGACGCAGGACAGGAACAGTGCCTCACTGCGCAAAAACAGCCGGTGGATATTGAAGGTGGTCATGTTGGTATTCCCCATTTCTTAGATCGACCAATTGAGCGTGGCCAGCAGGACGGTGGCCTTCTTGCCAAGCGAGCTCGGCTGGATCAGGGCCTGCCCCAGCAGGAGCTCCCCGGAAATCGCTTGCTGGCGGTACTTGCCCTGTGCCCGCACGCCAATACCGGAGCCGGCCAGCGTCGGCCATCCGCCCAGTGCGTTCAGGTGCGCCTTGCCGCCGTCAAGAAAGACATAGGGCTCGATGCGTGCGCCGTCCCATGCCCGTGCGTTCTGCCAGGCCAGCTCATTGCGCAGGTAGAAGCCGCTGTCACCCGCAATGCCGCCCTCCATGAAGCCGCGCACCGAACTCATTCCGCCGAGATAGATCTGCTGGGTGCCGAACAGGGCGACGGGGCTGAACTGGCCGCGCAAGGTACCCCGGTAGGCCCAGGAGGTTTGCAGCAGCGTGCCGGCCGTCAACTGCACCGTGCCGGTCATGTCCACCTTGTTGAACTGGTTGTGGGCATCACCCCGGCCTATCGTGGGATTGTCATGCACCGCGTCCAGCCAGGGCACGCCGCGCGAGAAGCCAAAGTCATAGGTCGCCGTTGCCGGCTGCCCGTTGGCCGTGAAGCGGACAAAGCCATTGGCAGCCATCCGCAGCACGGAAAGGCTTTGTGGCGACAAGGCCAGGCCTGCAATGCTGCGCTCGGTGCGCGTCCTGGCGAAGGTCACATCGATACTCATCCTGCCCATGCGGGACCGGCTCAGGACGGAGTTCCAGCCCAGGATCTGACTGAACGTGCGGCCTTCGAGCAAGGCCGCGTCTCCGATGACCTGCTGGTACTCCGATACCGAAGTGGTGTAGCTGAAGGTCTGGTAACCGACCGGCACTGCGCTGGAAAGGACCAGGGCATTGCTGTCGCGGGTCCCGACGAAGCTCAGACCGATCGATTCCTGCAGGCCGATAACGTTGTCGGCTTCCGCTCCCAGCCGGTAGCGCAGCTTGCCCGTCTGGGTGCTGCCGTAGTTGTCCATGCCGAGGTCGTAGAAGAAGCGGTCGCCATAGCGGTTGGCAACGGCAATCACCGACTCGCCAGGCGACTGGCCGGGCAGGATCTGCAGTTCCGCCTGGTTGCGGCGCAGTCGGTTGATCTGGTCGACGCCCTGCTCCAGGTCCGCCAGCCGCAGCACGTCTCCCACACGGGTACCGAAGGCCCACGCTGTCCCGGCATCCGTCAGCACCCCTCCCCCGTCCGTTTCGAATGGGCGAGCGCCGTCCGGGATCGGGCGCAGTGGCTTGCCGTTCAGGGTGAGAGCACCCACCTTGCCTGCGACCACATTCACCTTCAGTACACCGGAGGCCAGGTTCTGCGGGCCGAGATAGGCCCGGGTCGTGATGTAGCCGTGCTCGATGAACGCTTCCGTCACTCTTCGCAGCAGCAGGTTGACCCGGTTGCGCCCCAAGCGTCGGCCGAGGAACGGCGCGGCCACCGCCGCCAGTTCCCCTTGTGAAAGAACGGTGTCGCCGCTGAATTCGACTTCGCGGATGACGAACATGGGCTCCACGTCCGGCAACGAATCGATGTCCTCGCCCTTCGCCACCTCCGGCACAGGCGGCGGCGTGGGCACAGCGATCTCCGCTGGTGCCTGGGCTGCCTGCTGCTGTTGCTCGCGGGCCCTCTGATCCTGCAGCAGCCGCTGCCCCGGATCCTGCTCCGGCCGCACAGCCGGAAGACTTACAGGTGGCAATGCCTGAGCCAAAGCTTCGAATGCGGTCAAGGCGGCAAGACTGGCCACGACGCCATAGCGCGCAATCACAGCCCGAACCACGACACCAGTCCCAGATGGTTGCGCTGCGTGACCGGCGTGCGGTACGGACTGCGTATGGTCGTGACACCGCGGCTGGCATTCACACCGCCCGATGCCACGAACGACCCCCCTTCAATCTGGCCTTCACCGTCGATTTCAACCTGGCCACTGCCAGCGCGATACAGGCCGCCCGTGTCGGTGCGATAGATGGTCGCCCAGTTGTTGCCAAACCACGCCTTCATGTCGTGATCCCGCACAAAGGCCGTGTACCCCGTGACACCCCGTGCGACGACCTGTGGCGCCGACACGTGCAGGCCGCCGACTGCCAGCACCGTGCCGCCGATATTCAGAATTTGCGAGCCTGCCGCGAGCCTGATATCCCCGCCCGCCTCGATCATCCCGCCGAACGACTGCACGGTGCTTTCAGCGTGGTAGCGGCAAAGAAAAACGCACGACCGGTCGTATGAGACCTGCCCGGTGAACACCGCCTCATTGGTAAGCGTGTTGTTTGCCTGAATGCTGATCTGACCGCTGTTCGACAGTATCGAACCACCGTGATTGATGACGTTGTTTGCGGTGATCCTGATATTGCCGGCGTCTGCCGTAACGTACGACAGCCGCGCCGAGTCAGCGAGCGAGCCATAGTCGACCGTCATGCCGCTTTCGCGCTTGGAGAACACCAGCCATCTCGGACTGCTCCGCTCATAGCTGACCGGTGCGCCACCCATCACGCCTTCGGTGTGATCGATGATGTTGGCAAAGTCACCACCGGCGGTAATGGCAACGTTCTGGTTCGACAGGATCCGCGCGTTGCGATTTGTGATGTTGCCACCGGCACTGAGCGAAACGTCGCCCTCCTGGCCGAACAGGATGCTCAACTGCCCGCCCAGCGTGGTCTGGTTGACGATATTGCCGCCGGCAGCCAGCGTCACGGCGCCCGCAGATTCAGTATTCCCCTCGATGCCTGTCCTGCCCTGCACCAGGGTATTCACGCTGGTGATGTCACCCGCGCTCTTGAGCAGGATGCCGCTGTTGGCCGACGCCAGCGTACTGGTATCGGCTCCCATATGCTTCAGCGTGATGGACGCCCCGTCCATCACGACCGCATCGCTCGCCAGCACCCGGCTTTCCGCGAGCAGAATGTCGCCGCTTGCGGACACGGTGAAGCCACCGCCGTTAGCCCTGGCGTCGACATTGGAAAACGCGACCGCATCCTTGGCGTTGAGGCTGATGCCATTTGCTGCGGTAATCGTGGTATTCACCAACTGCACGCTGCCGTTGGAAGTCAGCGTGAAGTCACCATAAGTCGCATTGAGCGGTCCGGCGCTACGTACACCTGGCCCTTTGTCGGTCACGATCAGTTCGATCCGTCCACTGACAAGGCTGCCTGCCGACGTAATGTCGATGGCATAGCTCGTGGCCACGCGCGGCTGGGCCGGGGGTGTCAGTTGCAGCCAGTCGTGGCCGTTGTCCGTCGGCGAGAGGCCTGTGTTGATGACCGCATTGCTGTCGCCCGCCGACAGGCGCGTGATGGCGGTCGGCGAGGTGTACGTATTGGTAACGGTCCCCTGGATGCTGATGTTCTTGGCCAGCAGGTCAAGGCCAATCAAGGCGCCGGTCAATCCTTGTGGCCCTACTACAATCGTGCCTGCGGACGTGGCCAGATTGACGTTACGCTGATAGGTACCGGGTGCGATCTGCACATCAGTAAAACTGACCTGACCCGTTGACAGTGCCAGGTGGCCGGTATTGACGAACGAGCCACCATCCACGGTAATTCCGTTCGGATTGGCGATAACCACGTTCGCCCGCGGCCCAGTCACCGACAATTCGCCGGAAATCAGTGTGGGGTTCGTGCTGGTGACCTGATTGACGATCGTGCGCGCATTAATGCCCGTGTTGTTGAGCGTAGCCCCAGCTGCACCGACGTTGAATTGCGTGTAGGTGTTATGAGATACGCCCGAGGTAGTCGGGGCGATATTGACCGTCTGCCGCCCATTGACGGCCGTCACTACGCTTGTGGCAGTGGCGCCGTCCACAACGATCCCTGCACCAAAGCTGAACGTGCTAAGAAGCGTAAAGCCTAAAAAAATAAAGCAAAAGCTAGCAGGGCGTCTGCCCAGACGCCTGCACCAGATACACTTGTTGTTGACCATGTCAGTCGCGCCCCGATTGAAACCGGGCACGCTCCTCGCG
The DNA here is from genome assembly GCF_059419025.1 of Cupriavidus sp. GW821-FHT07C08. Classification (NCBI taxonomy): domain Bacteria; kingdom Pseudomonadati; phylum Pseudomonadota; class Betaproteobacteria; order Burkholderiales; family Burkholderiaceae; genus Cupriavidus; species Cupriavidus sp. GW821-FHT07C08. Next base: position 48,551 of record NZ_JBWKQZ010000010.1, on the reverse strand, counting down.
TTTCTTTTTGGTGTTCGCGAATGGAACGGACACTCGCCACTAAGGCGACCTCGTGTCGTTGTTTACGACGGGGCAAGGGATTCACTGCACCCTACTAAAGTCGGTGGGCAAAATCCTACGCGCCTAAGGCGCCCGACAAAAAGAATTTTCGGCGCCACATACCGTAGATTTAGCGCCCCGGACACCATGAAGGCTCGCCGCGGTGGAAACGCGCCTCACGGCGAACGTGCCGGACGTTTGCTTTGGCTCCGGCAGCAGTTCTGACGTCGCATGCTGAAGGGGAGGATTGGCAGGAAGCGTGGCGCCATGCCCGCTCGCATTAGGTGTTCTTCCTGGGCTCCAGGGGCGAGACGGTGGGCAACCGGCTCTGCCAACTGCTGCCGGCCGAGAATGACCAGTTCCGACTGAAGATCCGACTGCTTGCCGGCCGCTGGCGAGGTCAAATACCTAGTTATCGAAGACGTGGACTTCGCCGACCGCCGCGATAGTCGCGCTCGCGATACGCTCTAACTATCTCACTTTCGTCAGAATCACGGAGACTCTTGCACCCACACTATAATCGAACGCCCGCTCCGGGCTTTGATTGACTGATGAAACCGCAAATCCGAATTTCTGCATTGAGCGCAGCAATGTAAATTCATCCACGGATGGCTGGCATCTATACGTCAGGCTATCAATAGAGCTTCCAGCGCGCAGCAATTGAGTTGACGTGCAGAAGATTTGCGCCCCTTTGGGAAGCTGAAGAAGTCGCTCTTCGGCAGCCCTCCGCTCCCTCATCACTGCCTCCATGGCCGGTCGCCTTGCCTCGGCCGCCTTCTTGTTGGCAGCTATCTGTTGCGCGAGCCTCTCCTGGCTGCGAATGTTGTAGGCAATGGAGGAGGCCTTCGATATCTGTTTCGCCTCATCATTTGCGATAAATGCGAGTGATTGCACATCTCGATGGGTCTTCAAATATTCGACCAGGTCCGGGGAGGTATTGACGTCTTCCAAGGGCTCCTCTTTCGCATCTACCAGCAGATGCCGAAACTGGACGCTTACTATTGGCTCGATCGTCCGGCTGGATACTGGGTTCCCAGCGTATTTCATGACGAGGTTGAAGCGCTCTACCGGCAACTCCTCCCCATCTGACGATAGAGCAACCGCAGTCTTGCAAACTGCATCGGCACATCGAAGGGAGACGAAGGCCTCCTTCTCGAAGTATTTGGACTCAGGGCCACCAAAAAACCCCTTCTTTGGAAAAGTCACGTAGTAGCCCGGCTCGAAGTTCGCCAAGCCGACTAATCGCTGCTTCTCGGCATACACGCTGTAGGTATTTTCGATAATCGCTTCGTCGTATTTCTTGATTATGCGAACGACGAAATCGTTATCCGCAGGCCATACATATCCTCGAGCCCCTGCAGAGATGCTTGTGACTAGGAGCACGATGCCAACTAGGGCGAGAGACTTGATCGGATGTTTCATTTTCACCGCCAATGTGAGGAGCCGCGCTGGAGATGTAAGTTTCCACTCACTTTCTAGCGTTGTTGTTTCTATTGGAAGGTAAGCTTGTCCACGTTTGGCAGATCACCAAGCTCAGGCTGCCCCTCGAGTCGAACCACCTTAGAGTTGGTGGCTGCTTCAATAGAGCGGACCGTGTCGACAATCGTCTTATTGACCCACTGGTCTGCAGTTCCAGTAAGAGCCCCGGCGGCATCTCGAATCAAGCCATTGATTCCGCCGCTTTTCTTCTGAAATACAGCGTACATATCGACTTGATACCCTTTTTTGTACCGGTAAAGACAGGTGTAGAGATTGAGGTTCTCAAAACCTGTGATGTGCCGATTGGCTTTGGATGTCCAAATCGCACCGTCGCATTTGGCGACACGCGGTGTGGTGGTGCCCGCACTGTTAGCCAGATTCAAAATATTGCTGATACCCGTGCCCTTGAACGCGTCAGCCACGTCAACGATGTCAAAACGCCCTGGCTCATCGGATACCTTCTTTCCCATTTGAAGCGGCCGATTTTGGACGACGGAATTAGTATTCCGGGCGAGACCATCTGCCGATGCCTTGATTATGGTCTCTGGTGCCACCGATGTTTTGACGTCGAATATATGGTAAATCTCAACGGTTTCATGTCGATCAGCGAGCTTTTCATTCAAGGCTCCGCAACCTGACAGCGCAGAGGACGCAATTACGACTGCGAAAGGAAGTATTTTTTTCACTGCATTTGACCCCAAAGTTTTTTATCGTGCCACCGAGAAGAGGAGCGCCTAGTTCTGTGGTTGTTTAGTGGCGGCTTTGCATGCACCAAAGCAAACCTCACTCGGCCCCTACGTTGTACTGCTCAAGTGATAGATATATTGAAAAGACGAGCCGCTGATGTAGAGGGCCACCATGTGGTTGGCTCGTGGATCGTTGCCAGTCGGGTCTAGTCCGAAAACGCCTTGAACGGGAACCACGCCGGATGTCGTTGTCAGCGTGCCGCTGTACTCGGCAATACCTGTGGCTGCGTCAAAGCCAGTACTGGCTGCTTTCAAGGTGCCTTGAGGAAGAATGCCCGACATGTTGCCCGCGGCATCGATGGTGAGGCTTACGTTGGACTGCCAGGCCCACGCCGTTGGGTTGCCGGGGACGCTGACGACCACGCCATAGGAACCGGCGTAGCCCCCGGAGGTTGCGGGGAGCCTAGGCATGCCGGCGACGCAAGTGAGGCAATACGGCCCGGAGATACTTAATGTCGTTGGAATGAACGACCCATTCTTCAGTACTCCGGCCTTCGATGCGCTACCTGTCTCTGTCAACGTTACAAAAGTACGCGCTGGGCTATAAAGGCCGCTGCCCACATACGTGTCTATTGGAATAGAAGATAGTGAACCCTCACTTAAAACAGGAGTCCCAGTGGCCATGTCGAAGTACTGCACATTGGACAGCGTGGCATTGAACCAACCTGGCGTCGTCGCCTGCGCTGCTGTGTCCAGCTGCGCGCTGTAGCGCCCCGAAAGCAGATTCTTGTTGTCGCATGTACCGTAGACATTGGCGCGGGGCGTTACTGCAACATATGACACAGCTCCCCCACAAGTGAACCAGCCTGATAACACAACCGGCCTTGTGTTGTCGCTTGCACTCGTACTACCGGCGTTGCCACCATCACCGCCGCCACATGCGGCCAGGGCGGCTACAAGCGTGTAGAGGGGCAATGTCAAAGCGCCACGAATGGCCTTCCTCATAAGAATTTCCCTACTTTCGTCTTCAAATTGACAGTCGCGGCAGTGAGACCGCTCGCATGGGCAGCAGCGGAGGCAAATCAAAAATTCCGAGCTTGCTGCGATATTTCACAATATATTGTGCATTGTAATGTCGACTAATGTATTTGCACAATATATTGTGTAGATAGCAAGCGACACAGTCCCCAAACTTGCCCCACTGTATTGCACTGGGGGCTGGATGGACCGGATTACCGCCTTCGGGCGTGTTGTTCGCAAGGCGAGGGTTGCAAAGGGGCTTTCGCAAGAGCAGCTCGCTGAGCGAGCGAACCTGCACCGCAACTTTGTTTCGCTGGTCGAGCGCGGTCTGAGCAAAATCGCCCTGGACTCCTTGTTTTCGTTGGCTGACGCTCTTGAAATGCGCACCTCCGAGCTTATTCGCCTCACAGAGGAAGAGGCGCATAAAAAGCCCAATGCCTCCCGTTGACGGCAATTCTGAATTGCGCAAGCCGATCGTGGTTCTAGCTGGAGAGCGAGGCCTGATGACCTCGGCCCACGACGCTGGCGTCTAGTCGCGCAGGTGCGCCGGCCGGCTGCGAACCATCGCTCGCGCACCACCTTTACGCTATTTGAACTCGCGCCAAGCAACTTGTCGCGATCTGCAGTCTTTCCTTACAGCTAACCGTAGGATTTCATGGTGCCCTCCCACCGGGGCATGGACATCCGTGCCGGCGCGCGGAAAACGCTCAGACAGCTTCAGCCAGGACGTGTGACGACGCCCCGCGCGGCGCCACGCAGTCGCTCCGGTCGCTTGCCGGGGTACTTCACCGCCCCGATGGACGACGACAGGCTGGATTGATCAGAATCAGTTCACCACAGCACGTTGGTACTTGATCGCCTGTTGTAAATATTTGGCATAGAGACAGGCTTAAGCGTTGCGTCGACTATTTCCAAATCTCACCTTATATTAGGCACCTTCCTACATGAACTAGGAATAAAATAAGTTATTATTAGATAATTCTTACAACAAAATCAGCCATCTACGATATAAAACGGTCGCCATGAGAGGGATAATAAGATCCCCAGTATTATTCTTCGTTCTTTTCTGTTGGACTGCTTCCACGTCGCTCCGCAGGGGTGTTGAGCGACGTGGATTTTTTTGCGACGTGTCGGCGAGCAATCATCAAGAAATCCATAACAACCGCAGCTTGCAGTTGGCGAGGATGCTTCCCGGGATAACGGAAAAATTGGTGTTGTAGCTACGCCAACGCCTGCGTCCTCGATGACGACCCTCGCATGCTGGCGAGAAAACGGGGCAGAGCCGCCCCGACGCAACACCCACCGACTGAGTACGGCAAAGTACCGATCTAGTGCAGCCGCATCGCAGTTCCTTCAAATATATTTGCCCGCACCATACGAAAGCGCACGTCATGTTGGGCTGAGGGCGTCCAACCCAATTAATTATGACGCGACTGCTCGGCCACTCGCGCAATCTTTCAAGAACGTCACCAAGCGATGGAATTATAAGGATGTAATCAGCCGCCCATTAGTTGTTTTTAGAACGTCCGTGAACCGCACCAGGGCGAGCCAGCGAAGCCAAAGGCAAAACTTCGGCCCATGTGAATTCCGATCGTTAGCGCCTTTAGGCGACCGAATGTGCATGACGCCCTTTCCCCTAACAGGCCACCAGTGATGGCGCTGCAATGTCTGTCGCTGCTTGCGCACTCACGCTATCTGGCCTCATAGGTCCTTTGCGACCCCGCAGGTTGATTTTCCCTTAAAAAAAGGCGGCTCAGTCGCCGTTCTTTATGGCACCTGCCCCCCCGCTTCCGGCCACCTACATACCGCACCGAGGAAACTTATGGCACAACCATCTAAAAGCGCAAGAAATAAGGTATTTTACACTGAACTCGCCATCTACACAGTTCAATTGCTAACCTTCGCACTTATCGCCCTCTTGATTAGTAGTTTCCTTACGAACGAGGATATGCTTCGCCGAATTCTAGAGGAGCGCATTAACGATTTGTCGCTACGCGAACTGTTGGTCAATTTGCTCTCCATTTTTATAATGATTGGTATTTTGAGCTTCATCAAGGATAGGACCGGGCTGAAATTCTTCGACGAGATTCTATCGTCTGCATACGAAGAATTTCCTAGAACCATTTATTTGTTTGGAAGCAGCGTTGGAGGAACGCTCCTAACGATTGCGTTCTACCTAATTTCAGACAGCAAAAGTAAATCTGGTGACATAAGGATGGGGTACGGGACGATATTATTGGCTCTCCTATTTTCCATTGCATTCTTTCTCACGGGATATCTATGCAAAATCGGAGCAAAGAGCACCCCAAAACAAAAATCAGTCTCGCCGTGAACGCAACTGGCAGGAATATGCACCCAGCGACAAGCAGTGCAGCGATTGAACCAACAATTCCGAGTGTGATATATTTCATTAGCAAGAATTCCTAGCGTTATGCCAGCTTGGCCCTCCAGGATGGGGAACCTCTTTGTGCAAAACGTATAGCTAGGATTTTTAGCTCTGTACTCCAGAGGCTAGTGTGCCACCACCGGTGCCAGATGCTCTCGCCGCGTGGTGATCTGTTTTTTCTTGCGCGCCAACGCCTGAGTCAGGTTCTTACGCCGCTCCTTGAGCAGTTCGCACGCTCCTTGAATAGGTGCCCGAGGATGGCTAAAGTGCGAGAGAGTTCGGCCTTGTATGCCATCGCCTTGCCACCGCCGGCGGCCAGACGTGCGTACGGCTTCTCCTATGACCGGTCCGCCCTATAGGACCGCCGCGCAAGCCCCGTCTCTTCAGGGCGGGGTAAGCGGCGCAGGGTCCGCTATCGGGAAGGCTAAAACCGAGTCCTAGACTCGGTATGTTAGCCACCTCTCATACTCCGACCGTTACTCGCGTCCTGCGCCTGCGCATCAAGGACAAGCACGCCGCCTGGCTTCGTGCTCAGGCGCGGGAGGTGAATTTCGTGTGGAATTTTATCAATGAGCTATCGGGACGCGTATTCGAGCGCGAGCGGCGGTTTATCGGGGCCTACGAGTTGCAGAAGTACACCGACGGAGCGACCAAGGCGGGTCTGGCCTTGCATAGTCACACAGTTCAGGAGGTTGGGCAGGAGTACTGTCGTCGCCGAAAGCAATTCAAGAAGGTCAAGCTGCGTTGGCGCGCCAGCGGCGGCGCTCGCCGCAGCCTGGGCTGGGTTCCGTTCAAGACCGGGGCGCTAAAGTATGGACACGGCCAGGTGCGCTTCAACGGCCAATGGTTGTCCCTCTGGGACAGCTACGGTTTGTCGCGATACGACTTGCGGGCCGGCAACTTCAGTGAAGACGCGCGCGGGCGCTGGTACCTGAACGTGACCGTCAAAGTGCCAGTCGCTGCCCGCTCGGAAGGCCGCGCGTCAGTCGGCATCGACTTGGGGCTGAAGGACTTCGCCGCGACGAGCGACGGACAGGTGCTGGAGGCCCAGCGGTTCTACCGTCGGTATGAAGCGGCGACCGGCAAAGCTCAGCGGGCGCGCAAGAAGAAGCGCGTCGCGGCCCTTCACGCCAAAGTCAGGAATTGCAGAAATGACTTTCTGCACAAGCAGTCCACGGCGATCGTACGGCGGTACGGCGCAATCTTCATCGGCAACGTGAACGCCTCTGCGCTCGCCCAGACCAACATGGCCAAATCCGTGTTGGACGCAGGCTGGAGCGCGTTCCGCACCATGCTCCAGTACAAATGCGATAGCGCGGGCGTGTGGTTCGAGGAGGTCGATGAACGCTATTCCACGCAGACCTGTTCGTGCTGCGAATCCCGAACAGACCCCACCGGTCAGCAGGCTCTCGGTATACGAGAGTGGACCTGCCCGGTGTGTGATGCCTCACACCAGCGCGACGTCAACGCAGCGAAGAATATCCTGCGTACGGGACTGTTTAGCATGGAACAGGCATTTGCCACAGCGGCCGGTAAAGCCGCTGTGAATGAGGCTTCGTCAGAAGCCGGGGGCGGACGTGCCCCTCTTGCAGAAGGAATCTCCGTCCTTTAGGGCGGACAGGACGTCAATTCGATCCCGTCCCAAACTCGTCCCGCACTCAGGTTGCCGGCGAGGTGCTTTTCGCGGTTCTAGTGCTGCTGATTTTTCTGGATGCATGCACAGCAAGGACATTTTGTACGAAACGTATCCCCGTGTTCCTGGCGGCAAGCATGGCAACTAGATACTGCCCTAGAAACCATCCCGCTGATATCCGAGCGGACGACTTGTCTATGCTACTGAAGTACATTGCTGTAGGGACTGCCAAGGCGAGGAGCAAGGACATTGCTGCCATGTCGCGGAACAGAAGGTAGTTCTTATGACTATCTGCGACTGATGGATCCGAGTCGACCTGCTTGTAGAGACCGTACCACTTTGCGTTTTGGTCTCGCTCGTCAAGGGGAAACTGACCAACATGCTTCTTCAGCTTCGCCAAGTCGATTCGATGGTCTGCTGGCGCGTAGACGGAAAAGGCCCGACAGCCTGGGAGCGGATACTTGATGCGCCAGAAGACAAGTATGGCCTTGACGTCAGCGGAAATTAGCAATGAAAGGATCAAGGCTGGAATCGGGAGCAGTGTGGTCAGGCTGCCGCGAATCACCGCTAATCGGGTCGGCGTCAATTCCTCCACTGCCGTGTGAAAGGCCCAGACCAGAAGAACAAGGCAATCCAGGATAAGTGTCGCCACCAACCATCCCAGATTCCGGCCCTTGAGCGTTTTACTGCTGTAGTCTTTGGTGTCTCTCATTCGAGATACTCGGTATTGACGGTGAAGTGATCGACATCATCGGCCTGAAATTGAATTTCGCAAGGCATATCAGCGTGCAGCCCCTTGCAAGACTTGAACATCCTTCTCGCCAACGATGAGCTGGACGGCGGGTAGCCCGTCGTCTGCCATGCCGAGTGCTAGGTAAGCAAGCTGTACCAAATCATCCCGACTTGGCGACGCGGAATGCCCGGGCGGGTGGCTGTGCCATTCGCCGATATAGCGCACCATTCCGGCTGTTCGTGCGGAGACTTCGTTGACGGCCTCTGCGAGCCCTTCTATGCCGCGCTCGAAAGAGGTTGGGGTGGCCTTGCTGTCTGGGGGAGGGGGAAGCCCCGTGACAACGACTACGGCCTTGATATTGAAATCATAATAGCCAAGCAGTACCCCACCGGTTTCGTTGGGGAATCCTTGCTGGCGCAATTGGCGCAACCGCTCCAGCACGCCCTCGTCGATGTATAGATTGAGTCCATCGAATCCGAAGCGTTGTTCTGCCATCACTGGTACGTCGTGTACTTCCATGCCTCCGCGCGCCGGCTCGCGCTGCCAAACGCGAATTAGAGCGTCCTCGCACCTTGCGGCGGCTTGGACCTGTTCAGCCAGTGTGCTCGCATGGAGCATCACACGCGAATACGGCATTATGAGCGAAATGTCGCGACAACTTGCGCCACTCCAGAACGTGCCCGTATGGCCCGCGAGATGAATTTGCCCCCAGTCCTTCTCGATCAGAGCACGGTAATACTGCGCTTCTAATGTGCGGAGCCGCTGGGACCGCCCTACATCTTCCGCAAGCAGCACTGCTCCATTGCCATTGGGCGTGACGAAAACTGAGAAATGCCGTGGCAACGTGTCGACGGCACTAGTCGCCCTAGGATATTCAAGGGTGGTTGAGGCGTCGATGACTAAGGTGGCGGCAGTGAGTGCCTGCGTAACAGGCTCCTGTCCGAAGTCGCACGCATCAGCCACGATGGAGGCAATCTCAGTGGCGCCTTGCATCACTGCGGCGTGCAGCTTGGCGGCGACCGTAGCCTTGGGTTCACCGATGTGCTGTGCATAGGCTACATGCCGGGAGAGGTTGTGCGGCTTGACGTGATCCTTGTCGATAGTGGTCCAACGTCCCCAGCCACTGCGGCCCCAAAGGTTCAGCAGTGCGCTGCCGAGGGAGCCGGCACCAATCAATACACCCGCTGGCCCTGCCTCCGTGATACCAGACTGACGCCGTGCTGCCGCGCCGTCGTTGTGCTTGAGCACTTCCATCGGTAGCACGGGTTGGTCACGCCATGCTGCAGAGGGCTGCTGGTTCAGCAAGTCCTTATAGTACCGGCCCTCATGTAAAAACAGCGCACCACAGGCGGCACCGAGTTCGAGCGTACCGACTGGTACGAAGAACGCTCGGTGAATCATCCGATCCGGCTCGGCGTCGGCCGCGCGACTGATCGGAATATGCAGGAGAATGACGGCTCCCGCGTCATTACTCGCAGCGGCAACCCCTGCTTGACCGATACCCGCCTGGAGAGCCGCCCGCAAGGGGCCAATGACATCTGCGTCGCGCCGCGCCAGCAGATCAGCCAACTCCCCCAGCGTTGCCGGATCGCGCTCGACAAAACCGTGAACGATGGGCGGCAGGACCAGTTCAATATGCTTGGCCGTCTTGGTCTGCGAGATGTTTTGAGCAGCTGGCACCAGGAAGCAAGTGAATCCCTCGTCTGGACGTTCTTGTTGGCGAACGACGACGAACCGTTGCTCGGGATTCTGCTGCAACTTATCCAGATGCCACGGGAGGACAAGTTCGTACTTGCTTGCGAAGAACAGGTGCTCGACCGGCTGGTCTGCCGGATGCAGTTCTCCGCGGGCACTTTTTTCCAGCCACCACTGGATGCGACGGAGAAATGCTTGAGGTGTCCAGGTGCGCATCACTGCTGCACGCGGCTCAAAGTAGAGGCAAAGACTTGCTGGCGCGCCTGGTACCCCTTGGTTCTGGTGCACCAGGACGGGGAAGTCCTGTCGCAATGCAAGAACCTCGATCAGCTCGTTGGCGTCAGCCGGCACAAATAGTGCCAAGCGCTCACGATACTGGATGCCAACCGGGCTCTCTGGCGGAACGTCATCGCACTCGACCTCAACGACGAGGCATTCAAGCGTGGGGTTGCCGTCTTCGGGATGACGGAGAATCTGGACGAGCGAATAGTCGCGCTGACGGCGAACCGCATCAAGCAGCTCTTTCGCGCGCGGAATGGTCAGCCCGCTAGCGTCCTTAACTTCTACGACGTTCGCGAGTTCGTGGTACGCCTCAGTCATCATCCTACTCGTTAGCCGGCGCGCGGCGGCGTCGAACTGATGATGGCCGGTGCACCGATAGATGCCGAGCGCTTCCACGTGACACCGCCGCTCGCGATCTCGAAGACGATCGGCTCGGGCTTGTTTGCGTTTGGCTCTTCCATGGTCACCAGAAACTTGCGTCCGCCGACTTCTTTCAGATAGCGCTCGTAAGTGTTGCGAGCCTGGATGTGCGGCGGCTGCTTGTCTTCGTAGGATTTCTTGACGTCAGCAATGGGCTTGCTACTACTGACGATGTAGGCGTCGCGCTTCCCATGCAACAGCAGCTCTTTGACCAGCGGCTTCGGTTCGGTCTCCTTGTCACCTTTCTGGCCTTCCTCGTTGAGAGCCAGATAGCTGCAATGGTGCGGAATGTTGTAGAGATTCCAGGCAAGGCGATCTTCGTTCTTATGGTACTTCGTAGTGCGAACGATGTCCTCCATTTCCTCCCACGTGGCATCGCCAACTTGGAGGAAGTCGTAATGCCCGCCGTCTGCTCGGAAACGCACGTTAAACACCAGCGAGGCCTGGTTACGGATGATGTCCCCGTCGTCGCAGTGCTTGATGAAAGGCGAATGGCAGAAGAACTCGACGCCATCATTGGCAAGCGTGAATCCAGGAACCAAGGTGCCGGCATCGATGAAAAGGTGATCGCGCGCCGTAGCTGCTTCTCCTCGTTCCTTCAGTCGAGGCTCCAGCCAGTCCATCAACTCCTGGGGCCTCGAGAACACCAGAATGTCCTTGCCTTCGAGCAAGCGGTGCCGCGCTTCCTGCCGCAGCAATACAAACTCTTCTTTCTGGTGATCGTTGTCGGCCTCCTCCAGCAGCATGGCGGCAGGCACCCAAAGCTCTCGAATCTTGATTCGGCCCTCGCCGTGATACTTCTTGGCGTGCTGAAGCTCGAAGAATTCGGTGCTGCCCTGGATATGGTCCAAGTCAGCATGGGTGAACGCAACTACGTCGAAATAATCCCGATCGGCCGCCTTGAGTTCATCCTTGAGACGAGTCTTAAGGTCGATTGCCGGAGTGTCCGCATCTTCTGCATTGCCGCGATGACAGAAATCGAACAAAACGCGGCGTCCGTGGGAAAGGACGATCTGCGTAGTATCCCCATTGCCTACCGGGTAGAAGATGACTTTATGCATGTCTGCCAAGGGATGCTCCTTGTTCAAGAAGGGGTGGTAGCTTGTTTTCGGGTTAGCACTCTGCTGCGGAAACTATATGTAGTAACTTTGTTTGTGTCAACCACTACATATAGTGTACGAGATGGCTTATAGTGCATCATGCGTCACATACGGAGAATGGCATCCGGTCGTCGCGCCTTTGGCACGCCTCTGGCCCGAGGGGCCCGTGCGCTCCGCCTGCTCCAGAGCCAATACGTGCCTTCAACGCAGAAATGGACTGGTCGGCTACAGCCGTACATGTGAGCGAAAAACTTAAAATGCTCCATAAGAGCGCACCCACGCCGGAGCACAATGAGGATAAAGCCAATCGATTTGATTGGCTTCCTTCATTTACTGAACTCGAAGAAGCCTCGCAGGATCCCTGATAATGTCAATAGGGTTTCCGATCTTGTAGTAGAAGACAGCGCAAGCTCCGATAACCAGAAGTAGTCCAATAATCCTGTTTATCTTTTTGGCTCGTCTTTTCTTACCAAACGGGTCTGATGAGTTACATTTTGTGTTCCCACACATTTCGGCCATGTAACTTAGTTGGTTTCCGCAATCAATGCATTCTTTAAATTTTTCAGACATGTCCTACCTTACTGACCTCGTCTTGTCCGTGATTTTTCCGCCGCACCGTCAACCCTCACTCCATTAGCTGCCGCGACGGAACTCCCTGCTCGATTAACGGCTCGATGGGCAATCCGAACACCCCACTGAAGTCTGTAGGCGAGCGCCTACAAAAAAGGACATCTGGCCGCAAGGACGACAGTACTTCTTCGGGGAAGAAGCCATTCCTCTTCGACCAACGGCGTCGAGACGTCTAGTCGCCTATACGACGAACGGAACGAATGCAAACCAAAATGCGCGTGCTCACTCACCATTCTGGTGATAGAGGTACACGAAGGCACCGAACGTGATGGCGCTATTGTTTTGCGATTTCAAATTGCGGACGCGGTGTGGCATTGGCTTCTTGCGGGCTCATGCCAGCGAGTGGAGCGGTTCCCCGCCCCACCTGGTGTATTTCGACTTCCAGTCCTAACCACTCACTTGGCGAGATCGCTCACAAGGTCACTAAGAAGTTGGATATCTTCCGCAACTCTGCGTCTACGGAACCATTTTGAAGACATACATAAGTGGAGGCACATTCCCAACTTTGGATGAAATAACCCAATAAATCTCCACTCATAATTAAGCTTCCCCTCGATTAGACCATATCCGAATAACTCTGCGCCGAATTGCTCGGCAAATGAAAGGTCCCCTTTGAAGTAAACGTACGTAGGTCTCACCCCTAAAATAGTTCTGTGTCCTTCGCAGGAGCCGATTGTTTTCAGCCTACCAGTAGCGTTCATCGTGTCGACTAGTGGCTTGATTCCCGGTTCAACGTAAAAATCCTCCATCCTTATTCTCCCGAAGTGATAACGCCTGCGAAGTCCACAATGGACATAGTTAAAAACAGGCGTAGGTCATTCTGGTGAGAATAGGGATGAGTTTTATCCAATCGCGCTAGTTAGCGTCCATGATATGGTGTGAGCCAGAGAAAGATCTTGCAAGCTGCGATCGCCGGAGCTTATTCCACGCAAACATTCTACTGCGAGGCACGAACAGCTCCCACGAAGCTGACGCCTATCGGTGCCCGAGAGCGGGCCCCGTTCGGTGCGTCAAGCGCAGAAGAGGCCGGATTGGTATCCCACAGCACGCCTTCCGGCGTCGGCCTGGCGATGCTCTTTGCACGAAAGTGATCATGAACACCTCACTCCGTCCGTCGCGCACATACGAATTGACCAACCACCGGACATCCAGATTCGTTGCGGATTACCACATCCTGAATCAACTCAATTGCGAATCCGGCGCCGTCTAGTACTGCACGTAGGTAATCCTCGCAGTGGCGATAGCGGCCGCTCACGTTTAGCCGGAAGCGTCCGTCGCGCGCCGATGCTAGCTTTTCCGTGCTAAACATCAGCAACCCACCTGGCTTTAACGATTGTCTAATGAGAACCATCAAATCATCCAGCCGACCTTTGTAAACCAGCACATCCATGCAAGCAACCAAGTCGAAGCGTTCGTGCTGCCCTTCAAGAAACGCCTCCATGTCAGCCCGGTGCACTTCGTCATAGCAATGCTTCTCCCGCGCCTTTTGCAGCATGGCCTCAGATAGGTCAACCCCAACCAGCCGAGCCGCGCGGGACTTCAATAACTCGCCTATCAAGCCAGTGCCACAACCAAGGTCGAGGATACATTGACTGGCCGGCGCCAGATCCTGTGCCGCAAGCCAGTTCCCGACCAACTGCGGCCCGGCGTATTCCAGGTATGCAAGGACATCGTCGAATCGCCCGGCGAAGTCATCGAACGTCCGCTCGACATATCCCGCAGGACATTGCTCAGGGGGCTTTCCCGCTTCGGCCTGGTGTGCTGTCAGCAAGTGTGTCGGAATCGGATCGTCCGGTTCTTCCCTCTCCCACTGCAGCAGTACATCGATGGCCTCGGCTGGTCGACCTAGCTCGTGGTAAGCCTGGCTCAGGACAATTCGCGATGTGCACTGAGCCGGTGCCGACACAATCCCCAGGCAATTGAACCTCCGCCCCTCAGCGAACCGCTTCTCCTTCAGCAGCAACGCCGACATTAGGAAATATGCGTCCGGGCAGCTTGGCTCAATCAATATTGCTCGGTTGAAGCTATCCTCTGCGTTGACGGCATCCCCACATGCATCCTGTGCAGCGCCTAGATTGGTCCAGAAGAAGTATTTCTCTGGGTCGAGTACCACCGCGCAAGTATGAGCCTCGACAGCTTCCGCCAACTCACCCAACCTGGAATGCACGATACCCAGATTGAAGTGCCACTCTGCGTGCCCACATTCCAACGCAATGGCTTGGCGCAACTGCTCTCGTGCATCTTCCAGCCTGCCCATCTGTAGCAGCAGAAAGCCCAAGTAGTGTCGTGCTTGTGCAACATTCCGGCCGCTCTGGACTACTTCACGGTATAGGGTCTCTGCCTCAGCCCATTCGCCGTTTAGATGCTTGCGCTGCGCTGCAAGAAAATGCGAATCGGGAATCATCTGCTTCCGATCTTCCTCAAAAAGGGCTGGCTCGCCAAAAATTCACTGACGGCAAGTCGCCGCACATTAGGCTAACAATCGCATAACCCACCGACGAAGCGGGTCCCAAATATCCCTCTTCTCCTCGGCGGGATTAGCTTCAGGCAGGGAGGTCTCGCGCCTGTCGAAGGTAAATTCCTGCGGGTCGCCATCTTGGGATAGCGCGAAGCCTAGACCTTTCAGTGCATTTACCGCCCACGTGGACTTCCTATAGCAACGTGCGTAAATACGAAATTCCGGTAAGGAGTGCAATAGCTCGTGCTGCACCAAAGCACGAAAAAGACCTCTTCTCCGATAGGCTTTCGCGGTGCCGGCGAGATGAAGCTCAATTCCCTGCTCTTCAAACAACACAAGCAGGAAAGAAGCAGGCACGCCTTCGTACATAGCCACAACTAACTTCGCTTTTACGAAACGCGGAACCCGCGAACCTCCCCGACGCTTCGACATGCGCACGCCACCATTAGTGAGCACACTACGTAATATGGAAGTTGCTTCCTTCTCCACTGACGAGGCGAAATGTCGTTGCCGAGCCCCCTCCCGAAGTAGTCCGCTCACCAACGTGAGGTCCGCCTCGGTTCCAGCCCTTATCTCGATATGCATTTTGGTACTCCAAAGACCCGCCCTTTCTCATCATCGACAGCGTCGGCGTCGTCTTGACCACATTCCCTCGTGGCACCGGTATGGCGGACGGTGGACCTTGCTGGAGAGCGAAGTCCCGAGGAGAGCAAGGCAGCTTAGTTCAGCGGCGAGCCGAGAATTGAGAATCGGACCGTGGCGCATACAGTGCAAGCGGGGTGCCTGGCATAGTGCCCACCCGGAAGGCGGAGGCGGCTTCGTCCAATGTCACTGCCTGCTGCTCAAGGGACTGCGACGCTGCGGCCGCCTCTTCTACCAGCGCGGCATTCTGTTGGGTGACACCTTCTATTTGGCTGATTGCTGCATTGACCTGCGCTATGCCGTGGCTTTGCTCTTCCGAGGCTGACGCGATTTCGCCAACCAGTTCGTTGACGCGGCGGATAGCCTGTCTGACTTCGGCAACGGTCTTGCCCGCTTCCTCAGCCTGGTTCGAGCCCTCCCTGACTGCGGTGACCGATACGTCAATCAGAGCCTTGATTTCCTTGGCTGCCGCCGACGAGCGTTGCGCCAGGCTGCGTACCTCGCCAGCGACCACAGCGAAGCCCCTTCCCTGTTCACCGGCACGGGCGGCTTCCACCGCGGCGTTCAGCGCCAAGATATTGGTCTGGAAGGCAACCCCCTCGATCAGGCTCGTGATCTCGGCGATCTTGGCGGCACCCTCATTGACACCGCCCATCGTCTGCACTAGGCGCTCCACCACAGCCTCGCCCTTCTCTGCAGCATCCGAGGCATTCAGTGCCAACGTGTTGGCCTGACGGGCATTGTCAGCATTCTGCTGCACCGTTGCCGTCAGTTCGTTAATGCTCGAAGCCGTTTCCTCGAGCGAGGCAGCCTGCTGCTCGGTACGCGAAGATAGATCGGTGTTGCCGCTGGCAATCTGGCGGGAGGCGGTGCTGACCGATTCCGTGCACTGTCGCACCAGCGCGATGGCGCCAAGGATGCGATCAAGCAGCTGGTTGAAGGCCGTGGCAGTGTGGCCGATTTCGTCCATCCGTTCCACAGGTGCGCGAACCGTCAGATCCAGCGACTGGTTCACCTGTTGCAGCGTGGTACGAATGCCTTCCAGACCGCGTCGCACCACTCGGCACAGTTTGGTGCCCAGCAGCAACGCAATGACAAGCGCCAGCGCCGACCCGCCCAGCACGGCAGCGATGGCATCATGATAGGCATCGGTATTTTCCTTCACCTTCGTATTGGCCAGCGCGGTGTTGTAATCAACGTGGTCGTTCATGGCCTTGCGCAACTGCTTGGCCCCCTTGTCAAGGGCGCCACCGGGCTCCAGCACTTGGCGTGCGCCTTCCATGTCGTTGGCGTTTGACGCCGCGTAAAAAGGTACTACAGCTGCGCGGTAGGCTGCCATGCCAGCGCGATCGGCCTCTAGCATCTTCCGGTCGGTGTCATCCTTGATGTCGTACTGCTCATAGTGATGCAGGGCCTCTTCGAAACGCGTGAACGCGCCGTTGATCACCTTGTCCATCTCGGCCTTGAAACGTGAATCGGTCAGGACAAGGTGACGGTACCCAAAGACGCGGAGGTCGCCCACCGCCCCCTTAGCAGCGTCCAGGTCCTTGAAGCTCGGCAGGATGGCCGATTGCAGGTAAAGCAGGCGCTGCTGGGACTGGCGGATCTGCCAGAGTGCGAAGGCATTTACGCCCGAAAGCACCAGCGCAATTAGAACGAGTGTCAGGACGATGCGTTTGACAATGGTCATTGAAAAGTCTGCAAGGGTGAATGAAAGACGTAACACAGCGGGCGCTCTCGCGCCCGCCGTGCAGACCACCTGCTCAGGCGGCCTCTTGAAGCAGTAGCACTTCGCTCTCGTCGGCGTTCAATATCGCGGCATGTTCGTCGCAGAACGCGAGGCCGGCACGGTAGCCGATGTCGAACAACCTGCGGAGATTGGAGGCGGACCAGTCTGTAACCTCCGGCCAATGCTCGGGTGCGATGCCGCCCATGAGGTCAACCTTGAGCAGGTGCCGCCTAGGCTTGCCGGTGGCATGGTCAATGTTGTGCTCCAGCTCGAACAGCCGGATGTCCTGCTTCGACAGCGCCACGAGCGGGGTGATGATCGATTGCACCCAGGCGTCGTAGAGATTGCGCGGTGTGCGGATTAGCTTTTCGGAACCAAGAATGTCAAGAATCACCAGCGTGTCGACGTCGCGGTGCAGGCCTGGGCCGGCGTCGCCGTCCGAAACCAACGCGCCGAAATTGATAGGCTGGATGGCTGCACCCTCGATATAGTCGTCACCGCCTATGCGATAAGGCGGATAGATGAACGGAAAGGCAAAGGCCGCACGGATATGATCGGGCGTGATCTCGTCCTTGCCCCAGATTTCCATCCGAGACTGGGTGACGTTGTAGGCGTTGATATAGAAATGCGATTCGAGCTGGCGTAGCGCCTCGAAGTCGATCGCCTGCTCTGCAAACGGCAGCGGCGCGCACAGGCCCAGGCTCTGCGGCATCAGCGCGGTGGGCGACCAGCAGGCCAGCATCAGCCGCAGCCAGTCGGCATGCACGCCGCCGAGACTGTCATCCGCAAATGCATTGAAGAATGGCCGGGTAAATGGCATAGCGGCCAGCGACTGCCGGTACACATCGGCGGCATTGCCCGGCTTCATGAAGACCTTGTAATTGACGGGGAAAAACTGGTAGATCTCGTCGGACACACCGGCCTCGACCCAGCGCTCCAGTGCGCCGCGCCGGTCGCCGCCCTGCGGCACCATGTAGAGCAGCCCCATCAAGGCCCCTGCACCGGAGGTGGAAATGACGTCAAATTCGACGCCTTGGTCGAGGAACGCCATCAGGGCGCCTGCGATCAATGTGGAGTTCGGCGCGCCGCCGCCGATCAGCAACGCCTTTTTGGCGTTGCGGCGGACGGGTCGCATTGGAGTATCGGCCATGCACTCACCTTCTTATCGTGGGCCCGCCCCGATGGCGAACCCTTCTTGTCGTCTCCTCCTTTCTTAACAACGCCTGCGCGCGCAGGCACTGGCGCGGACAGCGACTTCTTTCTGAGATAACGACAAGGAATCAGACAGGTGAAGGGCTAATAATTTAGGGATAATCGGAATTTAATTTCAGTAAATTCCTACAATTTGATCGAAAGAAATTCTAGGATCGCTTTTTCAAATGAATCCGTCGACCTGCGCCCTTATTCCATTATTCTATGGATATCCAGCAGTCGCGCGCCCGATACAGGCGACGAAGTTCACGCCAGAATTCGAGCCGCCTCCGGCGATGTATAGCTCGCCGCATCGGGGCGGGAACCCACCAAAATGAACTCGACTCCTCAAGAAATTCCGCCACTTCATCCGAATGAAACCGAACATGCGAAATTCTGAGCAGCATTACTCCGGTCAATGGTGCTGGCACGAACATGCGCCACCGATACATATCGAGGAGAACCGCTTGCGGATAAGGTGGTGGTGCGTTGGGGCCCACCACTAGGGGAGCCGCGCCTTCCCACTTCAGTCTGACCGTCGCACCTGTGTCCTCGTGAATGTTTTGCCAGTATTCGCTGCGCGAGTCATAGCAGTTTAGGCCGCTGTCCGCATCTTTTGGGTACATGGACTTAGGGATAAATCTGCCTGTTCGGATAATAGCGATTGCCTGAAAAATTCCCGTCTTATGAAATAAGTACATGCTTCCTGGCCCGTGGTAGTAATCAAAGGTAAGAGATAGCCATTCGTTGTCTGGCAGCGTCGCAGGCGAAGCGCCACCTAGCAGGCTAGCGTGGTGGATAGCCAATCCGTGAAAGCATCAGCGGTGGCAAATGTGCTTGGCGACGACGCGGAAAAGAGGATCGTCGAGCCCAAGCGGTATATCGCCGTGGATACGAATGGACAGCTGCTGGTGGTGAACTTGACGCCTGCGGACATCGCCGACAGTACCGGGGCGTTGGCGGTCTTGGCGGCCTTAAGGAAGCGTCGGCCGAGCATGAAGCATCTGTTTGCAGATGGCGCGTACGATCGTCGCGCGTTAGTGGAGAAAACCGCGACGATCGACTTCGTTGTGCAAGTGGTGTGATAGGCTCTAAGAAGGATCAGGCATCAGTTCGCCTGCTTAGCTATTGACAGCGTCCTTGAACTTCTGGCCAGCTTTGAACTTCACGGTCTTGGCCGCCTCAACTTTAATCTCCTCGCCGGTCTGAGGGTTGCGCGCCATACGCTCGGCGCGCTCGCCCTTACTGAAGCTGCCGAAGCCGATCAAGTTCAGAGTATCACCTTTGGCCACGGCGTCCATGATGGCCAGGAGCGTCACATTCAGCGCTTGCTCGGCCTTGGTCTTCGTAAGGCCGTTCACGCCAGCCGCGATGGCGTCGATCAGTTCGGTTTTCGTCATGTTGCTCCTTCTCAAGTTGATGGATTGCTAGTGCCGTCCGGGAGGGATAAGTGTGTCGCACACCGCGATGAATCGCGTTGTCTGTTAATAACGGCTCAGTTGGACAAGAACTTCAGCCAGCAACCACCTAAGTATAGGCCGGCGGCGGCAGGGCCCGGAGGCTGTACCCCATCCGCCGGCCGACCGTCACGTGAGTGTCGCTAAGTCGTGGACGTCGAGGTAGGAGGTGGCAACTGGTTGCATGCGTAGTGTAGCAACCAGATCCATTTCAGACGCCGCTCGTTCCCATACGCCGATCGTTGCGCGTGAAGCGACATCTTTGACCCAATAGAACCGTCGCGCAAGCCCCATCTCTTCAGGGCGGGGTAAGCGGCGCAGGGGTGTGTTGTAGGAAGGCTAAAACCGAGTCTTAGACTCGGTATGTTAGCCACCTCTCATACTTCGACCGTCACTCGTGTCCTGCGCTTGCGCATCAAGGACAAACACGCCGCCTGGCTTCGTACTCAGGCGCGGGAGGTGAACTTCGTGTGGAATTTCGTCAATGAACTCTCGACGCGCGTGTTCGAGCGTGAGCGGCGCTTTATCGGGGCCTACGAGTTGCAGAAGTACACCGACGGCGCGACTAAGGCGGGTCTGGCCCTGCATAGTCACACGGTGCAGGAGATCGGGCAGGAGTATTGCCGCCGGCGAAAGCAATTCAAGAAGGTCAAGCTGCGTTGGCGCGCCAGCGGCGGCACGCGCCGTAGCCTGGGTTGGGTTCCGTTTAAAACCGGAGCGCTGAAGTATGGGCACGGCCAGGTGCGCTTCAACGGCCGCTGGTTGTCGCTGTGGGACAGCTACGGTTTGTCGGGCTACGACCTACGGGCGGGCAACTTCAGTGAGGACGCACGCGGGCGCTGGTATCTGAACGTGACCGTCAAGGTGCCAGTCGCGGCGCGCTCGGAAGGGGGGGCGTCGGTCGGCATCGACTTGGGGCTGAAGGACTTCGCGGCAACAAGCGACGGAAAAGTGCTGGAGGCCCAGCGGTTCTATCGTCGGTATGAAGCGGCGCTCGGTAACGCTCAGCGGGCGCGCAAGAAGAAGCGGGTCGCGGCACTTCATGCCAAAGTCAGAAACTGCAGAAATGACTTTCTGCACAAGCAATCCTCGGCACTCGTACGGCAGTACGGTGCCATCTTCATCGGCAATGTGAACGCCTCCGCGCTCGCCCAGACCAACATGGCCAAATCTGTGTTGGATGCGGGCTGGAGTGCGTTCCGCACCATGCTCCAGTACAAGTGCGATAGCGCGGGCGTGTGGTTCGAGGAAGTCGATGAACGCTATTCCACTCAGACCTGTTCCTGCTGCACGTCGCGGACCGGTCCGTTAGGTCTCGCAGGATTAAGCCTGCGAGACTGGACCTGTTCGGCGTGCCAAACAAGACACGACCGAGACGTCAATGCTGCAAGAAACATCCTGCGCATGGGCCTATCGAGAATGGAAGAAGCTTTTTCCGCAGCGGCCGGTCAAGCCGCCGTGAATAAGGCCTCGTCAGAGGCCAGGGGCGGACGTGCCCCTCTTGCAGAAGGAATCTCCGTCCTTTAGGGCGGGGAGGACGTCAAGCCAAGCTTCGCCCTCTGAAGAACCGGCGTTTTGCATGGATAAAACTCTCGCCTAGACAACTCGTACGACCCAGGCTCCATTGCAGTCCGGGTTCATACGCCATCCAGCGTTGTTCTGCCCGTGGACATCCTGGCTCTTCATGGACCTATCTTAGCTGAACGAGATGAACCAAATTACCGCTAATACCTATGATGATACGCACCAATCTTCTCGCGACGCATGCGAGCCGACTGTGACCACGAAACAGGACGGCGCCTTGCCATGTCAACTCGAGATGGAAATTGCCTGCCTTCCAGCAGATGCTCGAGCCGATATTCTCTGTCTTGGTAAGCATCTCCCTACTCTGACCCCCGACGCTCGAGCCACCGCTTATATGATGCTCCGCTTAGATAACCCAGAGGTCTTTTCTGCCTTCGGTGACGTCATCCGAGGTGACAGGCTAGTGTGCGTATATGTTCGGGAGGAGGACCTCTACCAGGATGCCATCAGGAGCTGGAATGGAGTCCATCTCTACGACCCTCGCGGTGACGACCGATCTTTCATCTTCTGTAACGCCAATTTCGACGGTCGGCAATCGTCGAGCTGGCTCAATATTAATGTTCTCAGATATTTCTACGCCGCCCTGCACGACTCGATGAATACTGGACTCATTTACGCTCTGTTGATTGGTCCGTCCAAGATTACTCTCTTCACGTTTGCGTTCGACTTCCATAGCTTAGGACGTAGAGCAACGGCGACACCGTCAATAGCGGAGACGCTTACGGAAGATTCGAAGCCACCAGGCCTGTCTTTGCCTGAGCATAAGGCTGTCGAGTGGGGCGACGATGACGTGGGTGACCTCCAGGATGACCAGCTCGTTGACGAGTCCCATAACGTCGAGCTGACGCCCACATTCAGTGAGTGTTTCGACTGGTTCGGAGTGAAAAACGGAGAGATTTACTACGGCGACTACCTCGACGACGACTATTTCGATCGAGCGGAGCCAGCCTGAGGCCCCCCCGAGGAGACTGAGACGTCGCGAGCGCCGGCACCGCGTCCGTCCGATAGAGACGAAACTATACTTTACGGGGGCGTCAGCCAGCATGCCGTTTCCTCGCGTTATGCCTTGCAAAGGCTCACAGCCGACCTTGTCATCCTAGACTGAGAACTGGACGACAACATCAGTGGTACATGCGATGGCTGTGACCAACATCTTCAAGGCTGTGGTCGAACTCTTCCAACGGTCCACGACTGCAAGCAATGCAGCCGGGCAACTAACGCTAGTTGAACTCTCAGAACTGGCAGCGAGAGATGCCGCAGAGTTCGAACGCCTGCTCACTGCGGCCGGATTGCCGTGCATGCCGGCAATCCACCACAGGCCGGCTGCGCGACGGAAATGGAGCGAACTCCGTGGCTTTGATATGACCACGTTCAATCATGAGGCTTATCTAGCGGCCCTCCGAGACAGACTGGGACGGAGCAACTCGCCGTCGCCATAGCGCTCCAGCAGTATTCCCGGCCGCCCCAAAATGTGCGCCAAACATCATTGGCCGTTAGTTTTGAGATTTTGGTTTTTCAACGGCCAATCCTTAAGAATCAAGAAGTTATGTTCTCACCTACGCCCTCTCTGCTGGCAAGGCTGCAGCAGCCGGATAAGGCGGTCGTGCTCTTGCGTAGTCGGGACCGATAGTCCTCGGTACCTCGAGAGCTGGAACGGACTAGCCGCATCGCCAGCCGTTGATATATCAGTAGCGAGCTCCGTGCCGCAACTCCTCCAGGACCGACTCGCTCATTGGCATCGCATCGCGCATTGCTGCCAGTTCCTGCGCGAATGCGTTTCGATCCCATTGCACGCTGCGAATGGTTAGGCCGCCATCCACGGTCAGGCGAAGTCGCACTTCGTCTCCCTGCTTGAGGCCCAACTTGCGAGCGTATGCCATGGGAATACGTAGCGCCAGGCCATTTCGCCATTTCCGGATTCGCAGCTTCATCGTAACCTCTTCGGATGTGCGCGTGGATAAAAAAGATTTCTATAGGTTTGCATCGGCTATTTCGCCGTACCTCAGGAAATCTTACATGGACCGTACCACTCATCAAGACGCCCTCAACTTACTGCACGCACAGGCTGAGCTATTTGCATCGCACCTGAGCATAACGCTCGGCACACAGGTCAGCAAAGACCAAGTCAAGACCGCCATTTTCTCAATTTGCCGAGCCGACGGACAGCCCGTTGAGGAAGTTACTCCGGAAGCTGTGACCATGGCTGCCTTCGCTGCTATCGCGCCAGCAATCGAAGCAGAAACACTTCTACGCAAAGCACGCGATAAAGGGATTCAGGTTGGAAGAGCCATCACAATATTCTCCGAAACACAGTCGCCGCTTGAGCAAGCCTACGCGACCTGTGCCCAGGAAACGCTAGTCAGTGAGGGCGAGCTCGAGTTTGACCACGGGTGTGCCGTATCAGTTTCCTCAGAGAGCGGCGCATATGTACAAGGCTGGAAGTGGGTTTCCCGCTCGGCCCTTCCGGCATTTGAAACAATAGCCTCTGCCCTCTTGTACGGCTTTCAGTCTCTGCAGGTGAGCAATCATAAGAACCTAAACGAGGAATTCCTCCGCCGTGACGTCATCCTGGACACAAGCGCGCTTGAGGCAATGTTGCGCGGAGACGTACTTGACGACAATATCGTACTCGCTCGCTTCGAGGGCACCGACTACGCCAGGGAGCTCACCGTCGGCATAGCGCGGCAACTCATTTGGTCCCACGAAGAGCAGGCCTACCTGCGGTATACGGACGATGCAAGGACGCAGCACGATGGACAGGTAAGGTTTGTATTTGGGAGCGAGTGAAAGACGGTGGTCCTCCCCGCCAGACTGTCCGCAAATGCCCTGAGAGCGACATGCGTATCGAGAGAGATTCAAGGCCGCTTTCCCTCCGTGAACATCCGCGCCACGTCTTCGTTGTGCGCATCGATAGATTCTGGCACCTCGAACAGACCTTTTGCAACACCGATACGCTTCCCGGCGTCTTCGCGCTCCATCGGCACGAGCTTGGCCGCCGGGCGGCCATTGCGAGCAATGACAATCTCACACTCTTGTCCCTGCTCGATGGCTTCCACCAGGCGGGACAACGAAGACTTCGCCTGCAACAGGCTCACGACTCGCATCACATGCTCCGATAAATGGCGCCTAATCTGCGACAGGGTCGGCGAGAAGCGGCTCTGCCGGGGATATTGCGCCTGTTCGCGAGTCTAGGGCAGATTCTCGGCGCGCCGAGCAATGGCGGCTAAGACTTCGCAATCGCTGCTGCAATCGTCAGGATCGCCACCATCGCGCCCAAAGCTGCAACACACAAACCAAGCCTCATCGCCACGCGGTCAATATTCTTCTGCGACGCGGCGAAGCGCATGAGGCCTTTCCTGGCCGGCGCCGTACCGCCCGTGTCGTTTTCCGCGCCGACTGACGGCATTTGCTCCCATTCCTCCGTGCGCGGAAGGCCCTGTGGCATTTCTGCCATCAAGTCCTCTGCCCTATAGCGAGGTCGGCGAGGCACCGCAACACTCATCCGTTTGCCAACAAGATGTAGTTCCACTCGGGAGCCATCTGTTAAGCCGTTTCTCTCGACGAATTCGCGCGGAATCATCAGCACCAGGTCGTCGCCGACACGGCGTAGTGTTCGAAGCATCCGAAACCTCCAGCCAACAGTATTTGGTACCAAACTCCAACGGGACGCGATACTGCACTCAAGCTTCCTCGTCGGCTGCCCCAACGTACTCGTGGGAGACGTCAACCGTCTCCTTGAAGCCAAAGAACGCCGCGTAGCATTCCCATACGAACTCCGCATCGTCGTCGAAGCCGGGTGGGCCCACTAAGATGTAGCGGCGGCCACTGGCGGTGATACCTGTTCGCTTGCCTAAATTGAACGAGACAATGGGCGTACTGACGCGGCCGTCCTGGTCTGCAATGCTGAAGCCAACGAAGTGCCTGAACACAAGATCTGCCTGCAACACGCGCCACCGCTCAAGCCAGACCACTGGTTGCTCTGCAATGGAAGCTGACGGCAAGAGTGACACGAACAAATAGCCCTAGCGCTCATTGCACCGATGCGGCATATTCTTCGCTCACATCCTTGGCCTCCTCGACAGAGTTGCGGGCCGCCCACGACAGCCAAACGTACAGAGCTTCATCGTCATATCCTGGACCTCCGGACAACACGTATTTGCGCCCGCTCACAGTGACGCCTGCCCGCATGCTGAAATCAAACGAGATGATGGCGGAACTCACTCGCCCACGGCCGCTCTCAATGCAATGGCCAGCGAAATGGCGTTCGCGCCGTTCTGTCTCGAATACTCGCCAGCGTATAAGCGTGGCCTCTGGTTGCAAAGGTACCGGTGTAGCCCGCCAGATTGGCATGATGAGTCTCCTGCCATGGATTCACCGCCTGCCATCAAGAAAATCTTCCCAGTCCCAGTGATACGCACAGTTCTCCGGGTCCGCATCGCTTTCAACCATTGGCCTGGATGAGCTCTCCATATTGCGCCAAAAGAGCGTGCGAGCTGGCTCCGGAATCTCGCCCTTACGCACATATGGCACCTTGCCAACATGATGGATAGGGACTACGGGGACAGACGGACGGCTGGGCAGCTCCTCCTTCCCGGTTAGGACTACGGCAATACCTCTGGCGACAAGATCCCAGATGCTGGCCGCGTACCTCGGATAATCGCTGAGAACAGCCTGACCTACTTGGCCGAATGGCTCCTCGTTCAGCGTCATGTGGTATGTGCCCAGTCGCTTACCACGAATCCGGCCGAGTTCAGCCACCGCTATTGTTCTGCGAGCACCTTCACGGCCGCCGGGAATCAGTTCAATCGTGATGCGAAGCACCGCTGTCTCCATGACTCGTTAGCATCTCAAGTGGTAGGTACTCGTCGCTCACGTTCCACGCCATTAGGACGCTAGGGTCGAATACGGAGAACGGTCGAACGAGTTCGTCCATGCCATCCGTAGCTGGATCGCCAGATAGAACGTACCTAAAGCCACCAGAGGTAATGCCTGTACAGGTATGGCGGTCGAATGACAGGACGGGCGAGCTCACCATGCCTCGGTGAGTCTGCACACAATAGCCAACCAGATGCCTCGTCCTTTGGATTGTCTCGACGACTAACCATCGTTCGAGTGTGATGGTTTCCAAGCTTGATGGGATGCTAGCCATTAACGTATCCTCCTCAATCGAAGGTGACAATGCGCACCGTGATTCCGCCTCCTACGAAAGTAGTGGCATCACCAGGCGTGATAGTCCATTGTCACAACCGTCCCCGTCGTATGTCGTATGGACGTGGTGCGGTACTCCCATTGCCGCCCCTGGGCTTGCTCCATGAGAAGCCTGTGCCTTGCTTATGGAGGTACTCGGCACTGACATCGACAACATCGGTGACACCCCACAGTCGTATGTAATGGCACCAGACAAACTCGGCCTCCTCGTCGTAGCCAGGCGGTCCAACTAGCGTGTAAGGGCGACCGTTGGACGTAACACCGGTACGTTTGGCAACGTGGTACTTCACGATCGGCGTGCTCACGTAAGCCTTATCGTCCTCAACGCTGTGACCAACGAAATGCCTGGTACCCAGGTTCGTGCGCATTACGTGCCATCGCACGAGCCATACCCTCGGCCGCGTGCTAGCGCGGGGGGCCGCTCCGGACCTCATCGGCATGACGACAACCTTTTCAATGCAAAAGGCTTCCCTACTAGCACGCCAGGCGCTAGAGAGAAGGTGCGCGACCAAGCCTCGAGCACCGACTCGGGCGCAGGTGTGGTCGGCGTTACTACGAGCAACGACTAGCCGGCCTATTGACGGCCTGTCGCGTAGGTTGCAAGCAAGGGGAAGAATTGTTGCCAGGATCTAGTTCTGCTTGTGGCGGCAACGGCTGGCGCGTCGCTCGGACGCGTGAATGCAGTGTAGGCCGCTAGCAAGGAAATGCAAGGCCGCGCGGAGATAGGGCACAGGACTTCCGCCAAGTCCGAAGTGTGGTTAGGTTGAGTGTATCCCGACAGGGTGCCCTGTTGGACAAACGTGATGGGAGCCGTTGCCTGCAAGGCTCGAAGCTACTTGAGATGCAGCTGGCGGTCCCTTGGAGGTCGCCCTCCTAAGCCACGTCTTCGGACACTACACTGCAGATAAGCAATGGAGAAAATGATGCCCTGCCACTCCGCCACGCAGCCGCCCGAAGACGCGCTGCTGACTATTGCAGAAGTAGCAACTCGGCTCGAAGTGAGCCGGCCATACGTATCAATGCTTTGCGATGCAGGTAAGCTAGGTGAGGTCGTCGTGACTGACGACGGACGTAGGCGCATCCGAGCGTCCGCCGTGGAGGCATACTTAGCTGTAAGCGCCAAACAGTCCAAGGACGCGCCGTGTCCTCGCCAAGCTGGTGTCGACGCTGAACTTTACGACCATCCGGACGAGCACTTCCGGAATGAGATTCGCCAAAATGAGGCTGCCAAGCCTGTGGAACCGACCTCTGCTCGGACCTCTCCCAAATCGCGTTCGTCGCCGTGAGGAGAGGCATTGCCATCAATAGCGCGCTCCGTGCCGCAGTTCTTCCACGACAGACTCGGTCATAGGCATCGCCTCGCGCATTGTCGCCAGCTCTTGCGCGAAGGCTGTGCGGTCCCAACGTGCGGTACGAAGGCTTATGCCGCCGTCTGCAGTCAAGGTGACCTCCACTCGGTCACTTTCCTTGAGGCCAAGGTGCCGAATATAGTTCGCGGGGATACGCAGAGCGAGACTGTTGCCCCATTTCGCGAGTCGCAAGTTCATCGCCCTGGAGATACACGGTGTGGGGCTGTTGCCAAGGTCTAGTGCTGATTGTGAGGGCAACGGCTGAGGCGCCGCTAGGGCGCGTGACTGGAGTCTAGACCGTTTCCCGCGAGATGCAAGTGTGCCCGGCGAAGGAGCGGCTGCCCCGTCTCCGTTGATCGGAACGAAATTTTCCCAAACGTCTACCGTTAACAACAGATAGGCTTTCAGTAAGAAAATCTGAACCGACACTAACCTAAAACGGACAGCAGTACATGGGTGAATTAGCAAAAAATGAATATTGCGAAGAGTGGACCGCCTTCGCAGTGAAAGACGTCTACGAACTTGAAGGCATAAGGTTTGAACATTTTCAATGCGCGTTCTGCGACACTCCGTTGTCACCAGTCGCAATATATCCAGATGGAGGGCGGACAGAGCCGTTCAAAATTGCGCCGCATTTTAAGATAAAAGTCCAAAATCATGCTCAAACATGTCCATATGGAGGTTCGACTCTCGCAGCATACGGCATTGTTCAAATTTCCCGATCCGAAAATGAACTGAATCTCGAGATGCCCGAGCGGCTGGTGTCCATTCGACCTGCACGTCAGGAAATCGTCCCGCGAAGTGATGAACCCACAGGGCTGGCATCACCCGAAGAAATTAGACGACGGGTACGCGCGAGCGCAGCATCGGCCACAGCTGCGCGTCAATATACGACTGGACTTCTGAAAACCCTGATCGATGCAAGAGATAAAGCAAGGAGGCTTATCGAGAATCTTCCGAAAATCGTATCTATACGTGACGACAAAGACCGTACGCGGGCTGTCTACCAGATTCTCGCAACCATTCCACTGAGACTCTATGAGCAAGCCTCGGACTACAACCGGGCCTTTCGCAGGGTCAACTTTGCGCCCCCAAACGACGCTTACATCTATTATGGAAAGGCAACTGTTGGGGTGTTTCGAAACGGCCTCCTTCTGGTCGCCGACAAGGAGATGGCGAAACGAGATTCCAAGGAGACGGTTCCTTTTCATGTGCACGTGGTATGCGATATAGAGAACCCGGCAAATAGGATGGAGACGCAGACAATTGAGCGCCTTTCCGAGGCAATGCGAGAGCATCTCCCAGTCTACTGGTACGCATATGGAGCACCGGCCCTCAACAACGAAGGAGCTCATTATGTGCTAGTTGTTCGGGAACCATCTCACATTTATATTTTCCCGCGGCCTAGAAAACCCAGGCGATGAGCTATGACCGTCACTTTAAAGATGTGCAAATCTGAACATTCAGAATGGCGCAAGGCTGACGGTGGTCCTCGCTGGAGGGCGAAGCCGGAGGGCTTCGGCCAACGGTGCTGACGCCTGGACGCGCAGATGCGCGACCGGCTGCGAGCCATTGCTCGCGCACCAGACTCCTGTACGCTGTGTGAATCTCCCCCCAAGCACCTTGTCGCGATCTGCGGTCTTTCCTTACAGGTAACCGCAGGACTTCATGGCGCCCTCGCACCGGAACACGGACACCCGTGCCGGCGCGCGGCAAGCGTTCAGACAACTTCTGCCCGCGGCGGGCAATTACGCCAGCTGCGGCAGCATGCACGCTCCAGCCCCGTCGCGCGGCGTACTTCACGGCCCCGATGGTCGACGTGTAGGCTGGATGAATCAAGATCAGTTCGACCCCAGCCCGGTGGCATTTGGCCGCGAGCTGTTGTCGGTATTTGGCATAGAGCAGGCCCGAAAGCATGCGGGCGGCCTTGGGACTTGCCTGGCCCAGTGCCTTCTTCTTGGCACTGAAGTCCAGGTCCTCGGCCACCAGCGGTTTTCTGGCGTCCCGGGCCAATCGGACGGCCTGGCTCAAGGCGTCAGACAGCACCGCCTCGCGCTGCCCAGAGGTGGCATCCTCTCGCAGCAGCGGCAAGCGCAGGGTGCGGAGCATGTTGCCGTACAGGTCAGTCTCGGTCACCGCCAGGTGGTCGACATTGAAGTCGACGCCGATGGCGCCGTGCTCGACCGCCAGCGTGGAGCGCTCCGCCGCTGGGTGGTTGAAGGCGACGAACGCCCGCCACCCGCGCTCGTCCCGATGCAGCCGCCAGCTCAGGGCAACGTTCTCGGCGAGCGCACGTTCGATGGCAGCCCGGTCGTAAGCGAAGTCCACGTCTTCGATAATCAGGTACTTGTCCTCGCCCTCGGCGAGCAGGCGATCGGGCAGGCGGATCTTGAGGCGGAACTGGCCATTCTCGGCCGGCAGCAACTGGCAGAGCTGGTTGCCTGCCGTCTCGCCCTTGGAGCCCAGAAAGAATACCTGGTGCGAGCGGGCGTGGCGCCACGCCTCCTTCCAGCCCTCCCGGTCCCCATTGGAAGTCAACGCCAGGTGAAACTGCTGCCGGAACAGCTTGCCAGTGCCAAAACAGATGCCGGGCACGTTCGCCGCGAGGCGCGCTTCCACTGTTTTGAGCTTCGACTCCAGGCGCGCTACGGCCACGGTATTGGCATGGGCTTGCCGCTTGAGCTTCTGCAGACGTGCCGGTGCCATGCGGAGTCGGTCGCGGGCGACTTCGGCCAGCCGCTCCTGACGCGTGGTGAGCTGCTTTCTCTGGCGCGCCAGCGCCTTTGTCAAGTCCTTACGTCGGTCTTTGAGCAATTCCCGCGTCCCGTCTATTTGCCCCTGAACATCGCACGCCAGAGCGTTGAACAGGCGTGCAGGGATGGCGTAGGTGCGACAGAATTCGGTCTTGTACGCCATCGCCTTGCCACCGCCGGCGGCCACGCGGGCGTACAGCTTGCGCTTGAGCATGCCATAGAGCTCGCCGTAGCGCTGGAGGATAGCCTGCGCTTCTTCGCTCAGGTGCAGGCGGGTCTGGGTGGTCGCCTGCATCAGCCCGCCACCGCCTTCAGATTCTTCCGGCTGCGCGACCCATAGAGGCGCGACGAGAAGACGGTGAAAATCTCGACCAGGTCCTCGGTGAGCTGCTGCTCACGGGAAACATCCGCAGTCGCATCGAGCACCACGACCTCGACGCCAAAGAACTGGCAAATCTGGAACAGCAGGTCACTGCCAAAGCGCAACAGCCGGTCTTTCGTCACGATGACGAGGCGGCCGACGCGCCCCCGCAGGATGTCAACCAGAATGCGCTGCAGGCCCTTCTTCCGATAATTCAGCCCGCTGCCCAGGTCCGTCACGACCTCGACGTGGGCGAATCCTGCTGCATGACAATACTGCTCCAGGCGGGTAGCTTGCGTTAGTAGCTGCTCGCGCTGGTCATGAGACGAGACGCGGGCATAGCAGATGGCCTTGCCGGCTGCAGGTAATTGCGCGCACGATGCGCTTCGGACCGTCTTCGAGGCGTAACGCCGATGGCCGCCTAAAGTACGGAGAGCAGGCAGCAGGCGGCCCTGGCGATGCCAGCGCCGCAACGTGGCGACAGCCACGCCAAGCGCCGCTGCCGCCTCGCCGATCGATAGAAGTTGAGTTCCCGGTTTGTTCATAACCGGGTATAGGCATGCTCTTTAAACGCGCATGATCAGGTTCGCGCAGCCTAAACACATACTGCTGGAAACCCGACATGAGGGATACATCCAGTCTGGTACGAAGGCTTCAGCGTAATCCTCACCTGGTTGAGGCCATTCAAATTGATAATACGGCCATGCTGACGGCGGTGTTTGCGAGGATATGAGGCGCAACTTTACGACACCTTTCCTATGAATTGCATGAAGGGTCCTAGTAAAGCTCTGAAAAAGCAGCTTTCTATCCTCTTCCGTCAGTCCCGTGCCATGCGTAATAGTTATGACAACCCAGCGTCCACCTAAAAACAGCAAACGCCAGGGTTCCTCAAAATAGCCACCCGGATGGACACTCCCATCTTCCAGTACTTCGTCAATCTCTATTTCGCGAATCCACGAAATTTCTTCGAGGTCCATCGAACAGGAAATCGCGTTAGCCGCCTCAAGCGCCTCCTTCAAATTATCGGGTACATAGTCGTCGCTAATCCGTACTTCATACATGCCTTATCCCCTTCTCTAAAAATTCGTATAGCGAAGGGATGAGCAGGGCGAGTGCTCGAGGTCCAGAGGTTCTACCGTCGATACCAAGCGGGGCTCGCGTGGTCCGATGTTGTGGGCAGACATTCTCTCTTGCAAAAGGAATCCCCGCAAATCTGACCATTCAGGGTGTCGTAAGGCGGACGGTAGTCCTTGCTGGAGGGCGAAGCCAAAGGGCCTCAGCCAACGATGCCGACGCCTTGACGCGGAGACGCGCGGCCGGTAGCAGGCCCCTGCTCGTGCATCACCTTAGCTGGCGGCGCAGCGTCGTACAGCCTCGACGAACTTCATCACCTCATCGTCGGTCGTGCAAATATGCGGTGACGCCCGAACAATCGCTGGGAGGCCGCGCGCCAGCATGTCCAATGGCGTGAAGGCTGTCCCATTCACAGCAACTACTTGTCCCATATCTTGTAGACGCTCCTGCACCGCGGCTGCGGCTATGCCGTCCACACAGAATGAAACCAGGCCGGATCGCTCTCGGCCGAGGTCAAGAATTCGCACACGATTCACGTCCGCCAAAGAGGATCGCAACTCATCTGCTAACGACGTCACGCGGTCTTGTATGGCCTCCATACTGATCGCAAGCGCTTCACGGATCGCAGTCCTCAACCCGAGGCGCAGCGCCACCGATGATTCAGAGGTTTCAAATAGGCGCGCATCCTTCCTTGCCTGGTACTCTGCCCCATTCCAAGGGGCAGAAAAATGGTCGACTGTACGGGGACGAAGGCGCTTGAGGAATTCTCGGCGTACATACAGGAATCCCGTCCCTCCTGGACCGCGCAGCCACTTCCTCCCCGGTGCTGTGAGGGCGTCGCAGTTGAGTTCACATACATCCACCGGCACTGTCCAACCGCCTGCGCAGCATCAAGGACAAATGGAATTGCTTGTGCAGAAAGTCCCTTCTGCAATTTCTGACTTTTGCGTGAAGCGCCGCAACGCGCTTCGTCTTGCGTGCCCGCTGAGCCTTGCCGATCGCGTCTTCATACCGACGATAGAAGCGCTGGGCCTCGAGCACCTGTCCGTCGCTAGTCGCGGCAAAGTCTTTCAGCCCGAGGTCGATGCCGACCGACGCCCGCCCTTCTGACCGAGGCGCCTTCTCGACCTTGACGGTCACATTCAGATACCAGCGCCCGCGCGCGTCTTCACTGAAGTTGCCTGCCCGTAGGTCGTATCCCGACAAACCGTAGCTATCCCACAGCGACAACCAGCGGCCGTTGAAGCGCACCTGGCCGTACCCGTACTTCAGCGCCCCGGTCTTGAACGGAACCCAGCCCAGGCTGCGGCGAGCGCCGCCACTGGCGCGCCAACGCAACTTGACCTTCTTGAATTGCTTTCGGCGACGACAGTACTCCTGCCCAACCTCCTGAACTGTGTGACTATGCAAGGCCAGACCCGCCTTGGTCGCTCCGTCGGTGTACTTCTGCAACTCGTAGGCCCCGATAAACCGCCGCTCGCGCTCGAAAACGCGTCCCGATAGCTCATTGATAAAATTCCACACGAAGTTCACCTCCCGCGCCTGCGCACGAAGCCAGGCGGCGTGTTTGTCCTTGATGCGTAAGCGCAGGACACGGGTGACGGTCGAGGTATGAGAGGTGGCTAACATACCGAGTCTAAGACTCGGTTTTAGCCTTCCCAATCATAGGTCCTAAGCCGCTTACCCCGCGCTGAAGAGACGGGGCTTGCGCGGCTATCTTATTGGGTCAGATTTGCACATCATTAAAGTAACGCTCAACCCGCTAGCCTACTTTGCAGCAGTGCTGTTCAATATCGACCTGCTAGCAAGATCGCGAATTGCGTTGTTTGCACGAATCCAGGTATCCCGACAGCCCTGAGCCCTTTGTGGAGAAAGGATCTTCTGTTCGAGTAGGGCTGGAATCAGCTCGGGATATTTACCCCCAACGAGGCAGCCGAAGTTCGAGTAACGCTGCAACGAGCTGTTGTGCTCGTCAGAATAGCTAGTATCGGAACTATCGAGGCCCCACGCCGTGAATGCCGCAAGCAGCGTCCTAACTCCCCACATCACGGACCGAAGTTGTTCTACTGACGTGGCCGTACTGCGCAACAGAAGGGTACTAGCAAAATTGTCCGCTGCCGGCTCGCGAGGACCCAGCGAGCTATCATACCGCTCATGGTGTAATGTCGCGTGCCCGAGTTCATGAAGAACTACGAATAGCAATGCGCCCCTTACACGGGCCTCAGCCTGCTCCATCGTGATCCCCTCTTGGACAGCCTCCTGGCGCACAAAGTCCCATAGATTTTCAACTAGCTCATAACAAATGACCACGACATCTTGCTGGTCAATGTAAAAGGCACTGTTCTGGCCACAAGGCTTTGCCACCACCCTAAGTGACTGTCGCACGCCCACCACGCTGCTGGTCAGTGTATAGGCCTGCTCAAGGACCTTTGAAGCCCTTAACCAGGAGACCGTGCGGTCGTTATAGCCAGCGTACGAAACTCGAGCACCAGGCTCCGACTGAGGAATCGCAAAGCTCAAAAGAGGCGAAGCCGATAAGTCGGCGTCGCGTCCTTCTTTGAGCTCCCGGATTCGCTGCTGGTACGCTGAGGTCAGGCAAGCTACGTCCTTGCACTGGTTACGAACAAGATTACGCCAATCACGCTGACCTGCCTCCGCTCGTGTGCTCCCCTTAACGCGATCGAACAGTTCGACCATTACCTTATCGAGTGTCGACAGGTTGCTGTCACCGCAAATCATTATTTCTGTATTCGTTTTAGCATTATCGCACCATGCCGGCTTGCTATACGACACCGCCTTGCTATTCGATACCAAAAACAAAAACGTGATGATGGCCCCTATGATTAGTACAGCCCACTTCCGCGCACTGTGGCTTCGAAAGACATTATCCAAAAGGAAGGAAAATTTAAAAAACATTGCTACATTAACCTCACACAACTTAAATACGTTGACCTATGCCTCTTATGTTCATAATTTTCGCTATTGCATTGGCCGCCGCTCCCTCTGTAGCCATGAGTTCCGAGTTGCCAACACCAATTTCATCACCGGAGCAAATCGCCATCTCCTCCAAGCCCACGATTCTGCATCGTGATAGGGATTTACTTGTCTCCGACGCCAACGAAGAGTGGTGTCGCGCCAAAGTGAAGATGTTTGTGGCCTCCTCGATCCCCGCATCAGCGATTACGGTGAACGGAAAGGCAGGCCTGCAGATGCCCATGAATGCGTGTCGGCGAACGATGAACTCCCTCAAAGTTAAGGATTACTTTCTCCCTGAAGGTATTCCGGACACGTCCGCCCTGCGGGAACGCTCTAACGCTTTTCTTCCAGACTGAAGCTGCTGGAATAGCGGAGACGCCAAGTTAAAGACGTACTGCATGCTCCGCCCCATCTCAATCGCTGAGTCTTGATATTACGGACTTCTGCGTTCGAACTTTAGGCTTGCAAACATGCAGACGCGCACCCCCATCCTTTCATTCCTGACCAACCATTCGAGAGGAGAACGGGCACCGCGAGGAAACCGAAAGGTTAGGAATATCCCTATACAATAATCAGCGTTATCCGAGATATTGTGTAATCCGGTGAGATGTCAGCCAGAAACGACCGTACGTGCGCGTTG
The DNA here is from genome assembly GCF_059419025.1 of Cupriavidus sp. GW821-FHT07C08. Classification (NCBI taxonomy): domain Bacteria; kingdom Pseudomonadati; phylum Pseudomonadota; class Betaproteobacteria; order Burkholderiales; family Burkholderiaceae; genus Cupriavidus; species Cupriavidus sp. GW821-FHT07C08. The sequence goes on along the minus strand of NZ_JBWKQZ010000010.1, from coordinate 13,026 downwards.
TCATACGAGGAACTATAGGCCGACACTTTCGCGTCGGCGCATCAGTTCAACAATCTTCTACGTTCCTTCCGTCCGGTTCGAGCTTGCGATGGCAGTACGCGCTACGACATCGTGTACTTCGCTTAATACGCCTAGGTGTGAGACATGTGGTTTTGCCAGCGTGCTCGACCATCGGGCGCGATCAAGCGACCGCGAAAGGAAATCGCGGAATCGTGCGGGGGAATGCTCTCAGATTCTGCCTGTTCCGGGTCTCACCAGGCGAATCAGAATCGACGAGTACAGGCCACCGGAATCAGTGGTTTCTTCCGCACCTTCCCCAATCGAGCAGCTACCGTCTCCGTTGCAGGTCCGACAAAACCTTGCACGGCAGCGCCGGCGGCAACAAGTCGCAATTGATTTGCCTGCAATCGCTCGGCATCCATGTCGCCGACCAGGACACGTGTGAAAGGTGCACCGGATGCTACTGATTGACGGGGGCTGCGACAGAACCCAACGCGGGTGAAGGTTTCGCCCCCCTTGAATGCGACCGGGGTCGCAGAATGGGTCGATCAGTACACGCTGCTTGAACTTCGCCTGGGCTTTGCGCGTGGCATGAAGATACTGGGTGAGGTAAAGGTGCTTCACATCCGGAACCCATCTACCAACCCCGCGCCCGTGGGGACCAAGCTCGATTGGCTGCTCAGGATGCGGATCCAGATACTCATCATCTGACTTGTCTGCGTTCAATTGGTATTGGTGGGGTTGGAAGGGATCGCGTGTGTCGCGTTTGCAAATATAAGCGGAAAATGCCCATATGTATCTGAATACAGCCCGGCATTTCCCTCCCCTGATCGCAACCGCTTGGCGAACATATGGCTGTTCATGCAGAGGGGGCATCTTCCCGGCCATCTTTCAGAGCGACAATAGCCAGATTCAGGGGCACCCTTCCCCTTCTGTCTGCAGCCAGCGGACAAAGTCGGCTTCCCGCCAGCGGAGCGGAAAGCCCGAGCCCAAATAGACCGGCGGCGGTAGGGTCCAGGGGCGGGATCGCAGGCGCCGGCGGACTGTCACAGGGGTAAGACCCAGCAGCTCGGCTAGCAGGCCGCTGAAGTTCCCCCCGCTGCAAACGGTATGCGTTCCGCCTGTGCAGGTGATCACTGCTCAATTTCACAATCCGGAAGCTGCGCGCCCCTGAATCGAGTTTTTCGGCTGTTGGGCGCCCATTTCCGGCTTTCTTTGCCTGATTACTGCAACTGCGGACGGATCTGTCCCAGGGAACGCATGCGCACGAGGTTGTCGGCGACCATGCTTAGGACCAACATCCGCTTTACGCCAGTTGCAGATTTGCACCGCGTCTCAGTGACGGTTCACATCGTGACCAGAATCCGCTTCGCTTTCGATGACACAGCGTGAGCGAATGCTGTTACTTCGCTGTGCCCGGGAGCGATAGCAGCAACAGCTGTTGCACACACCTCACCATGACAGCCGCCCCGAAATATGTGAGGCCGCGCCCCCCATGGAACCAAAACATGGCATGGGCGCTGCCCAGACACTGCTGTTCCTGTCGGGAATCCCCATCCATTTTCAAGATGAGCTGCGATCGTGTCGAACATCGGATGGCGATAGGAGTTGCGAGGTCCTGCAGAGAGGACGGAGGATGCGCGCCGCTTCGGCCTTGGGTATGTGGCGGAATGCAATCGACCTCCATGGTGTGTCATACAGAGCATGCTGAAGGAGTCTCCTGCGACAACCGATGGGATGTAGACATAAGCCGCATCGCCCGGGAGAAGGCAATTTCTCGTGCTGTTTCGCTTGGGACGCAAAGTCACCGCCAAGCCTGAGTCGTTAGCAGTACGTCCAGTACAGCGCTCTATCGTCACTGGACCCTCTGTGACAGTAGCCGGCCATGTGTGATCCCAGATGTGCAGTGTACCGTGAGCATACAGTTCAGCGGCAAAGGCCAGCTGAATGGGCGTCATCGGAACAGGTGGAGTTAGCCAAGGGGTATCAAGTGCTTCCGGATGTCGCAGCGCTGAGGACCAGTGGTCCCAATCCCAGTGGGAGAGGACCACCATTGGCTCCGCAGTGAAGCAGAAGCCCGCGAAGTCATCGGGAAAAGTCTTCCGATTGGCGAGGACGCCACCTCCAAAGTCCACGTACAGCTGGGGGAGATGCATGGCCGAGTCGACTGCGGCCTGGCATGCGCCCTGACCAACATCGTAGAAGGCAACACCACCGGCGACAGAAAGACTGGCAAGACGCGCCCTGAAGAAATCTTGCGAGTGTTGTGGCGAAGGGCGCGTGGCGAGCGCCAGGGCAATCCAACCCTGCGAACTCATCGGCCCCTTCTCCTGCCATCCCGGTGGGCGACGCTCATGAAACGAAATCTTTACGTCTGCACCATCCGAAAATAGGCTCGTGTATATCCTCGCATCGGCCTCCAGACTAGACGTCGGTTCGTATCCAAATTCGAACCACGCAATATCCCCTGGCTGCGCACCGTCAGGAAAAGGCGGCAAGGTGTATGTGGTCAGTTCCAGCACCGACAGCGGTGCCGTCCGATAGACTTCGGTCCAAAGCTCTCCACCTTCGATTGACGACTGAGCGTGAAACCAAGAGGTGTCGACACACTCGAGATAGACCGGTTCGAGTTCCCTCGACTGATTGCGCGTGAAGTCGTTCTCCGGCTCTGGCACCTCAATGGCAGCGTACACCCTGCCTCCACGGGGCTCTTCGCCATGGCCTTCTCCAGGTGGAATGAAGAAACGGTTTCTAAACCCGTCCCCTGCACGTTCATAGCCCCGCCGCTCGAATGGACGACGCGGAATGCCGTCGCCCTCCTCATTCTGAAGCCAGCTACTCGACGGCTTGGGAGCGTTTGATGGCTGATTCATCTCTTCCTCCGTGCATTTTTGAACCCTACGACTTAGCGAATGCTGGGCGAAGATTCTCGTCCTCTTCCTCGATTTCCTCTTATCATCACGATCGCGAGATCCTGGTCACGGCAGCGTGGTCATTTTAACGTCTCATGTTCCTTGCCTTCGGGAACTCCGAGGCCGTACGTTTCGTAAACCCGCTTGGCCACTGCGTACCCGTGCTCAGCCAGCCCGTCGAACTCAATCTCTGACAAGCGGCGGAGCGTCGTCGGGAATGTGCAGGCAAACTCTGCATTCCTGTCTGTTGCACGGTCAAAAAGTGGAGAGTCAATTTGTATGAACGCCCCTGCATTCGTACGCTTCAAGTACTCCACGAAGGTACGCACCCGGAGATTCCTTGCTTGGTCAGCCATGATGTCTGCAACTCGTTTCAGCCGCCATGGATTGAGCGCAACAGCACTGAATCCCTGTGCAAGAGGCGCGCCGGCGTCTGAAGCTATCACGATGCCCGCTAGAACTTTTGGCTTCCCCTTACCTGCATCGAACAGCGGTTCGAGTCCGAGGTTGTCGTACACACCGCCGTCGTACAGGTGAAGCGGATTAAATTCTGGCTCAACCGGTTTGGCAGCGCTTTCCGGCTCACCCCACCCCCGTTTTTTCCACTGGTAGTCCGCAGTTGGCAACGCTAGTGGACCAATTCCCCCTGGGAAGGCGGCCGAGACCGCGACGGCAATCGACACAGGCAAGTCGCCGGCTTCTGCATAACCTCCCTCGTAGTCCCCAATAGTGGATCCTTTGAATCGAAAGCGCTTTCCATTCTCTGCGGCCGTCGCATTGATGGACCAAGTTGGGCTAAGTGGGAGCTCTCGCAAAGTAAAGTCCAAGTCCCAATGCCGTTCAAGAGCCTTTCCGACCAGGTTCGCGCGCGACAACAAGTATTGCCAGTTGAATGGACGGATAAGTTGGATCAGGCCATCGCTGATTAAGCTACGACTGCAGACCTTCTGTTTGATGGCTGGGTAGACCTTAGTTATAAAGGCCTCAGAGCTAGGCCAGCATCTCTCCGCATTGGCAAATATCAGTCCGGCGGCAAGACTACCACCTGACACGGAGCTGATGTGGCCGACCTTCTCCATTAGGCCTAGCTCGGCGAGTAGCTTCAGCACCCCGAGGTGAAATACCAACGCACGAACACCTCCACCAGAGAGTGCAAGCGAAATGCCTCTATCAGCGGAAACAGCCACATCAGACGTGATGTGATGCCGAGTGGCGTCGTTCACGTGGCCATCGAGGCACACCCGGGTGGCGTCTGTCATTGCGGCTTGAATTTGTAGGTATTGATGCCATCCTTGTCCGCAACAGTCTTAAGCGACTGCCCCCCTTCGCCCCAACAAGTGGCGAAGTGCCCTTTGGCGTGGGCAACAAAGAGCTCCTTTGCCTCTGGATCTGGGTGACCGTACTGATTGTCGATACCAGCGCTGATGAGAACTGTGTGAGGTTTGATAAGTTTCATCGCGGCCGCCGAGATCCCGTTCTTTGACCCATGGTGTGGGGCATCAAGAATGTCAGAGGCAATAGCGTCTTTGAAGATGCGTGTGATTGATTCCCACCTTTCATTCTCAGTATCGCCAGTGATGAGATAGCTTCGTCCTGAACTTCGCTCCTTGATCTTGCAGACCAAAGAGCAATTGTTCGAAGAGTTCATGTCTTCGGCATGAGGTGAAAAGGCCTCAATAACGAAGTCTTTCGAGATCTTATTATAGAAGCGAGTGTCGTTCTTCTCGAGGGAGACGGAGTACTTGTCGAAAGTCTTCTGCTGTTCGAAGGCCTTGATCGCAGCAAAGCAGGCATTCGCTGTCTTCGTATCCTTGAAGTACTTCGGATACATAATCCAGTCAGGGCGATACTTGTTCAGGATGAGCTTAATACCAACTTCGTTGAAGTGATCTGAGTCAAAGCCTGTGACCATTAAACCGACGATTTTCTTCCCTGAAAGTATTTTCGCCAGCGCAGCCTTGACGTTGATCACATCGTTAGCCGGGTTCAGTGGAACGTACGTGTCGACGATGACGGCCTCGGTGTCACCAGTTACAACGACAAACTGCCCCTGCCCGACATTGAGTGTATATACGATCATCCTTTCTCCTTGAATGTTTGCTCACTAAGTCAATGTACCCAAATTTGATGGCGACGATCGAAACGTTAGCAAGCCGGCTCCGCGCGCATGTTACAAGTAGGACGGCTAAAGCGTAAATTTATTGACCCCCACCTCAGCAGGATTTCATTTTTATGAGATCGCTCTATCGAGGGATGCCGTGTTCTTTCTTTGTCGATGAAACCTGCGTCATATTGAATCAGCCGATCCTGAGCTTAATAGGAAAATTCTTACATACCTCAGAGGGGTGGCGATGGTGGGTGCTAACTGCCACTGGCTTGAACCATTGGCATCAAACGAGATACAGAACATTGACGACTTCGTTCCCTACGCGATCGAGGGAGTCAAAGTTGGTGAAACGTACTACAGCATCCCTCAACTTGGTTGTCCTAGCCTGCTGTTCTACCGTAAGACCGACACTCCCGTTACTTTAAAGATGTGCAAATCTGAACATTCAGAACGGCGCAAGGCGAACGGTGGTCCTTGCTGGAGGGCTTCGACCAACGGTGCTGACGCCTGGTCGCGCGGGCGCGCGACCGGCTGCGAGCCACTGCTCGCGCACCAGACTCCTGTACGCTGTATGAATCTCGCCCCAGGCACCTGGTCGCGATCTGCGGTCTTTCCTTACAGGTAACCGCAGGACTTCATGGCGCCCTCGCACCGGAACACGGACACCCGTGCCGGCGCGCGGCAAGCGTTCAGACAACTTCTGCCCGCGGCGGGCAACCACGCCCGCCGCGGCAGCATGCACGCTCCAGCCTCGTCGCGCGGCGTACTTCACTGCGCCGATAGTCGAGGCATTGAACAGACGCGCCGGGATGGTGTGGGTGCGGCAGAAATCGGTCTTGTACGTCATCGCCTTGCCGCCGCCGGCGGCCACGCGGGCGTACAGCTTGCGCTTGAGCATGCCCTAGAGGTCGCCGTAGCGCAGGAGAATAGTCTCCGCCTCTTCGCTCAGGCGCAAGCGGGTCTGGGTGGTCGCCTGCATCAGCCCACCAGTGCCTTCAGGACCGTTCGGCTGCGCAAGCCATAGGGGCTGGTGAGAATCTCGACCAGGTCCTCGGTGAGCTGCTGCTCACGCGAAACATCCGCCGTCGCATCGAGCACCACGACCTCGACGCCGAAGAACCGGAAAATCTGGAATAGCAACTCACCGCCAAAGCGCAGCAGCCGGTCCTTCGTCACGACCTCGACGTGGGGAAATCCTGCCTCATGACAATGCCGCTCCAGCCGGGCCGCCTGCGTCAGTAATTGCTCACGCTGGTCATGAGAGGAGACCCGGGCGTAGCAGATGGTCTTGCCGGCTGCGGGTGTCGGCGCGCCCGATGCAGTTCGGACTGCCTCTGATGCATAGCGCCGATGGCCGCCTAAAGTGCGCAAAGCAGACAGCAGCCTGCCCTGACGATGCCAGCGCCGCAACGCGGCTACAGCCACGCCATGCGCCGATGCCGCTTTCCCGACGGATAGAAGTTGTGTTCCCGGTTTGGTCATAACCGGGTATAGGCACGTTTTTTAAACGCGCATGATCAGATTTGTGCAGCCTATCCACATACAGCTACATACCCTCACTCTGAAGGCTGGCGTTGCGTGATGAGGATAAAACGCTCGTCTAGACAATTTGTACGACCTAGGCTCCGCTGCCGCCCTATGGTCATACCCATCCAGCGTTGTTCTATCTATGGACATCCTGGCTCTTCATGAATTTATCTTAGAAAAAATAGATGAACCATTTCACCCCTAACGCCTACGATGATGCGAACCAATCTTCACTAGACGCATGCGAACCGACTGTGACCACAAAACAGGACGGCCCCTTGCCGTGTCAACTCGAGATGGAAATTACTTGCCTTCCTGCAGATGCTCGAGCTGATATTCTCGTCCTTGGGGAGTATCTACGCACTCACTCTCCCTCCGCTCGAGCAATCGCTTATATCATGGAGCGCTCCGCTAACCCGGAGGTCTTTTTGGCCTTCGGCGACACCATCCAAAGCGACAGTCTAGTGTGCGTATATGTTCGGGAAGATGACCTCTACCAGGATGCCATCAAGAGCTGGAATGGCGTCCATCTCTATGACCCTCTCGGTGAGGACCGCTCTTTCGTTTTCTGTGTCGCCAATTTCGACGGCAAGCAAGCGTTGAGCTGGCTCAATCTTGAGGTTGCCAACCTTTTCTCTTGTGCCCTGTACGACTCGGAGAATACGGGAGCCGTCTACGCTATGCTAATTGGCCCGTCCAAATTAACTCTCTTCACGTTTGCGTTCGATTTCGAACAATTAAAACGTCAAGGAGCTTTGAGGGCACAGTCGATAACCGAGACGCCCACGGAAGATTCGAGGCCATTAGGCTGGCCATCACCCGAGCATCAAGCTATCGATTGGTTTCCGGATGGCCTGGATGACGACCTCCTTAACTTATTCGGTAACGTCAAGCTAACGCCCACATACAGTGAGCCTATCGACTGGTTCGGGGTGAAAAATGGAGAAATCCACTACGGCGACTACCTAGACGGCTACTTCGGCCCAGAGGAAGAGGAAGAGCCGCCAGGCGAACCTGAGCCCGAGGACACGCCCGCAGAGTCGACGCTAGCTACATGAGGCACGAGGTCCGCCCGGGGACGTCAAACCGTTAAGCATGGGGCGGCGGTGCACAGAACGCCGGCGGGGAAGGCGTTCGGTGGCTTGCTAGTCCCTCGCCGAGACCAATGTTCAACTATGGCGAGGAGACAAGGCCTGTCGATGAGGTGGGCTAGTTACCAGCCGAGAGCAGATGCCGCAGTTGATGTCGGATTCAGCCCTTAAGCAGGCCCTTGGCAGGCAAGTGTCGCCGGGCGTCCTGCTGCCATTGCTCCACCTCCGCTTCATCAATCATGCGACGCTCCAGTAGCGTGCGCACATGAACCGCGCTGAGTCTCTCGCCATCCTTGAACGCAGCAAACGCGGCCTCAAGCAGAGCGGTCTCGATATCGCCATCTAGAACAACGCGCTCGTTCTCAGCTTGAGCTTGTAGGGCCTGGACGGCCTTTTGCAGAGGTTCGTCACGCCAATAGGACTCCAAGGGGCCGGTAGCTGACAGCCAATCGTCAACGTACCAGACGGGTTCCCGGGTCTCCAGTTCCAGCAACATTTCCTCGATGCGCTCCTCAGCCGCCTCGGCGTCCGCATTAGCCTTGGCAACGTAGGCGTTACCGTCCCAGACTATTTCGATGCCGTGGAATACACGCTCCGCCAGCGCTCGAAACGTGGAGGATTCCAACAGGTCGGCCAGCGCCGCACCTGCTACCTCGGCGGGCACTTCGTACCACCGGGTTCGGCCGTAACAAACCTCCTCCGGTTCGGCGGGACCATACTCATGGTTATAACCAACCGTAATAATGGCGCGCTCACAGTCGATTGCGATGTGTGCCGACTGCGGGAAATCCTCGTCAGCATAGTGACGGTATAGAGGCGCCACCCGTCTACGCAGACCGCCGAGGTCACATTCGAGTTTCAGCAGCTCCGCTGGACCTGCGTGAGTGTTTGCGTTGATCATGATTCCTCCCGAATCTATCGTCAAGTCATGGTCCGATTGTATTAACGAAAAAATCCAAGAGCAATGTTTTCAATTACCACGATATTACGTATATATTGTTAAGGCAATTTTCGATACACACTTATCAAATCGTAAGTCATTGATATATAAAAACATTAATCACCCGATCCCCCCTTAAATATCTTCACAGCGCCCTCGATTAAGGCTTTACAAATGGGGCTTCATCCCTCGAAATTCTTGATAAATCGACTGTGACGTTTTGAAAACAAAATGGCGGTGCGCGTCGAGCAGTCTAGGAAGCACCCGTCGCTAGGCGGAAGTTGGTTCCAGAATTTACGATAAGCCTAAGGGAAGGGCAGCGAGGCGTGGGTATCGAATACCGGCGGCCATTCTCGCGATGTCGGCTTGCTAAAAGCCGTGCCATCAAACTATTTCCGTATGGGATTCTGGGCCCTCATCTCCTTCTGCCTGCAGCCAACGAAGAACGTCGGCTTCCCTCCAGCGGAGCGGATAATCTGGGCCCAAATAGGCCGGCGGTGGAAGGGTCCACGGACAGCGTCGTAGGCGCCGGCGGACTGTCGCGGAGGTCAGGCCTAGCAGCTCGGCTAGGTCGCGGATGTCGAGGTAGGTGAATATTGGTTGCATGCGTAGTGTAGCAACCAGTTTTTTTCAGACGGCTCTTTCTAATGCCTTTACAATCAGCTTATCAATTGATGTCAACAGGGCGAAGAGAAGGAGCAGCCTCTCTTATCCCGCCCATCAAGTTAGCGTCCACTGACCGAATAATTCGGCCTATCTTCACGCGCACAAACACAGCGAAGGTGGCACAGCCGGCGTGGCAAATATATAGCTGCAACCCTTACCCAGCAAGGGCTGCAGGCAAGTTTGAGGTGCAAAGCGCGTATCTATTTGACAGATTTGCAGCTAAGTTTTTTTCGTTGCCACTTCCTCAATAGCGGGCGCCCCACCCGCCTTACAAATATTTAAACAAATTCATCCCCTGAATCTGCATAAACGACTGCTGCGCCCCCTGCAGCGCTGTCTGCCGCTGGTAATACTCGGTGATCGCCTTCGCGTAATCCAGATCCTGCAGCCCCGACAGCGTCTGCGCATAGGTCAGGTCGCGATTGGACCCCACGTCGTCCAGCGCATCCAGTTCATTCATGCGCGAGCCCACCGATGCGCGCACGGTCAGCACGTTGTCGAGCGAGTTGGAGAACTGGCGCGTGGCGGTGGAGATGACGTTGCCAAGATGGGCCCGATCGCTGCTGCCTGGCGTGGGCTGGCGCAGCGTGTCGATCACCGTCTGCAGGTTGGCGAACATGTCGGTGCCGGCCTTGCTGGCGGGATCCATGGTCATGGTGTCGCCGTCCTTGGGATCGCCGGTCACGTTGAAGCTGACGCCGGCGACGTCGATATGGGCTGGCGACGTGTAGGCAACGGGGCCCTTCACGACCGGTGCGGGGGTCGTGCCTGCCGACAGGTCGGTGATGGTGTACTCCATCTGGCCGCCGGCATTGGCCGCAAACTTGACCTCCATCGAGAGCCCATAGTTGGGATCGCTGGGGTTCGTGGTCGACACCGTGCCGAACGTGGCGCTGCCGGTGTTGTTGGCATTGCCCTTGACAACATAGCCGGCGCCGCCGGTCACGCTCATGAACACTTCCCGCCCGGTGTTGCCGGCGGGCATCTGGCGCGCCACATCGACCTGCAGCAGTTGCTGGCCGTTGTCGCCGATGTAGGTGCCGGGACCCGTGCTCTGCGTGAACGGCGCGCTGCCGGAGCGGGTGCCGCCGAACAGGTACTGGCCGTTGCCGTCGTCGGAGTTGGCCAGTCCCGCCAGCTGGTTGTACAGGCCTTCCAGCGCCGTGGCCAGCGAGCCGCGGTCCGCATCGCTCATGGTGCCGTTGCCGGCCTGGACCAGCAGCGTCTGGATGTTCTGCGTGATGGTGGTCACGGACTGCAGCGCGTTCTCTTCCGCGGCCAGCGCGATATTGGCCTGCTTGCGCGAGGTAGCGTACTGGCCGTTGACGGCCTGCGCCTGGCTCACGCCCAGCGCGCGGGTGGCGCCGACGGGATCGTCGGACGGCGTCAGGATGCTGCGGCCGGTGCCGAGCTGCTGCTGGATATGCAGCAGCGAGCCCTGTTGGGAGTTCATCGAAGCCAGGCCTTGCTGGTACAGGGTGGAGCTTGCAACGCGCATATTGGTTACCTCTTCTGACTCTGCTGACGCTTGTGGGTGCCGCCGCTTACCTGCCGATGCCGATGATGGTGTCGAACAGCGTGCCGGCCGTCTGGATCACCCGGGCATTAGCCTGGTACAGCTGCTGGAAGCGCAGCATCGACACGGTCTCCTCGTCCATGTTGACGCCGGACACCGACTGCTGCGCCGTCTTGATCTGCGTGGTGATGCTGTCCTGCGAGGCCGAGGCGATCTTGACCGACTTGGCACGCGTGCCGACGTCGTTGACCAGCTGGGCGTAGCCTTCGCTGAAGCTGGACACGCCGCCGATAGTCTTGGCGTTCTGCAGCTTGGCCAGCGCCAGCATGTTGCCGTTGTCCTTGACCGCGCCGGCGTTGCTGACCAGCGTGAAGGTGTCGCCGGCCTTGGGCGTGCCGCCGAAGCTGAAGGTCAGGCCGTTGAGGGTGTAGTCGGTATTGCTGCCGTTGGACACGGGCGCCGGCTGGGACGCGAGCGGTCCGTTGGCATCGCTGAAGACGTACTTGGTTCCGTCGAACTTGGCGGTGATCGGGCCGGACAGCAGCGAATAGCCGGGGGCGACGTTGCTCAGGCTTGCCGTGCCGCTGCCCTTGTTCAAGGCCCCCGCTTCGACGTGTGCCGGCGATGCCGCGGCGATCCTGGCCGGGTCGCTGATCGCCATGTCGAAGCCGGTGGCGGCATTGCGCGTGGGCTGGATCGTGAACGAATCGTTGGTGCCCATCGCCGCATTGATCTCGACGGTGAAGCCGTCGGCGCTGAACTGCAGCGGGTAGCTGGCGCCGCCGGCGGGCACCGGCGTGACCACCTGCTGGTTGTCGGAGAGGCGCGTCAGCGTGTAGTTGGTGCCGTCGAATTGCAGCTTGTAGTCGCTGGTGGTCAGGGCCGAGGCATTGGCGATCTTGGCCGTTGCCACCGTGGTTTTCACGGTGTTGTTGGCGTTGGGGATGGCGGTGGCACCACCCAGTGCAAACATGTCGGTGCCAATGGCGCCGTTCAGGTCGATGCCCAGCTTGTGCTGCGCATTGAAGCTCTGGCCGATCGCCAGCGACAGCCGGCCGATGGCGCTCTGCGCCGCGTCCAGGGATTCGGTGCGGAACTGCAGCAGGCCGCCCAGCGAGCCGCCGGTGATCGCGCCCGGCTCGCTCTCGAACACATTGCCGTTGGGCAGGGTGTAGGCCACCACGGTGCGGTTGGGATCGGCCGCCGAGGCAACCGCCTTCAGCGCGTACGCGTCATTGCCCATCACCAGCGGCTGGCCGTTGCCGACGAAGACGTTGTAGGTGCCGCTGTCCTGCACCACCACCTTGGCGCCGACCAGCTTCGTCAGCTCCGCCACGGCCTGGTCGCGCTGGTCCAGCAGGTCGTTGGGCGGCTGGCCGCCGGAGGCAGCCTTCAGGCGGGTGATTTCCTGGTTCAGGTTGGCAATCTGCTTGGTATACGCGTTGACCTGCGTGACGGCGGTGCCGACCTGCTCATTGACGCCCGCTTGCAGCTGCTTGAAGTAGTTGCTGGCCGAGCGCACCTGCCCCACCAGCGCCTGTCCGGCCGACAGCATGCCCTGGCGCGCTGCCGGATCGGCGGGGGTGTCGGCCACGGCCTGCACCGCCGCGAAGAACTTCTGCATCAGCGGCGCCAGGCCGCCCTTCTGGTCGGCGAGCAGGTTGTCGATCTGGGCGATCTGGTCCGAGTACGCCGCCAGCGATGCGCTGGCCGAGGTGGCGCCACGCAGCTGGCCGGTCAGGAATTCGTCATAGACGCGGATCACCGTGGTGGTGTTGGAGCCGAAGCCATAGAAACCCTGGCTGGTGTACTGGCCGCCGGCCGAGGCCACGATGGTGTTCTGGCGCGAATAGCCTTCGGTCGCCGAATTGGCAAAGTTGTGGCCGGTCGTCGTCAGCGCGTTCTGCGCGGTGTTCAGGCCGGAAAGACCAATACTGAAGAGAGACATTGTGCTCTGACCCCGGATGGATGGGACTGCCGCGGCAAGGGCCGGCGGTGGTGGATGTGGAAGTTATCGGCTGGTTGGGGGCGGGACTTTAGGTGTGGAAGTGGCGTTTTCCAGATCCTGCAGGTTTGCTCCCCTCTCCCGCGTGCGGGAGAGGGGCCGGGGGAGAGGGTAGGCCTGTGCCTCGCGATAGCCTCTCTTGCAAGGGACGCTCCTGCCCTCTCCCCCACCCCTCTCCCGCCGGGCTTGCCTTTACCCACAACTTCCGGCGGCTTACTCGTTTTTCTGGAAGATCCGATACATTTCGGTGATTTCGTGCAAA